>JAJDEM010000286.1 GCA_029259795.1 Planctomycetota bacterium | reverse complement strand
GCGCCGTGCAGGCCATGCACTCCGGCGCGCTGCACTATCTGCAGAAGCCGCTCGACCTCGGCATCCTGCGGGAGACCGCGCGGGCCGCGCAGTCGCGCATCGCGCTCGAGCAGCACAACCGCGAGCTGCAGACCACGATCGACAAGAGCTTCGCGTTCCCCGGGATCATGGGGCAGACGCAGTCCATGCAGCGCGTCTTCGACGTGATGAACCAGGTCATGGACACCGACGCCACGGTGCTCGTGCGAGGAGAGACGGGCACGGGCAAGGAGCTGGTCGCGCGCGCGCTCCACCATGCGGGCCCTCGCCGCCGCGGCCCGTTCATCCCGCTCAACTGCGCCGCGCTGGCCCAGGGGGTGCTCGAGAGCGAGCTGTTCGGCCACGAGCAGGGCGCCTTCACCGGCGCGACCGCCAATCGCCAGGGACGCTTCGAGGCCGCCGACGGCGGCACGCTTTTCCTGGATGAAATCGGCGACATGCCGCTCGCCACCCAGGCGCACCTGCTGCGGGCCCTGGAGTCCGGCGAGATCACTCGCGTGGGCAGCAACGAGCCGCTTAGCGTCGATGTGCGCGTCGTGGCTGCAACCCACCGCGACCTCGAGGCGATGGTGCGCGAGGGGACCTTCCGCGAGGATCTCTGCTTCCGGCTGCGGGTCGTGCAGCTGGAGCTGCCCACGCTCCGCGAGCGCCTCGCCGACCTGCCGCAGCTCGTGGATCATTTCCTGGCCGAAGCGGCCGAGCGCCACGGCAAGCCCCAGCGCGACCTCACGCCCGAGGCCCTGGACATCCTGATGTGCTACCGCTGGCCGGGGAACGTCCGCGAGCTCAAGAACGCCGTCGAGTCGATGGTGCTGCTGAGCCGCGGGCCCAGCATCACGGCCGACGCGGTGCCGCCCTACGTGCGGCCGGCGGGGGGCGACACCCCCGACATCCTGAAGGCCCTCTCGGGCCTGGCCGTCGACGACGTCGAAAAAGCGCTGATTACCAACACACTTCGCGATGTGGGGGGCAATCGGGAACGCGCTTCGCAGTTGCTCGGTATCAGCGCACGCACGCTGTACCGAAAGATCAAGTCTTTCGGGCTGTCACGCCGCGCGGACCGCGCCGGTTCGGCAGACATCACCTAGACCACCGTGCCACATCGGCACGCATCTCTTCTCGTTAGGAACGACAAGCATGGCTGAGCGCATTATCGGCATCGACCTGGGCACCACGAACAGCGTGGTTGCGGTCATGGAGGGCGGCGAGCCCCGCGTGATCGTGAACTCCGACGGCCACCGGGTCACCCCTTCCGTCGTGGCGTTCACGGAGAGCGGCGAGCGCCTCGTCGGGCAGGCCGCCCGTCGGCAGGCGGTCACCAACCCCGAGAACACCGTCTTCAGCGTCAAGCGCTTCATGGGCCGCCGCCACAACGAGGTGGAGTCCGAGGAGAAGCTGATCCCGTACAAGATCGTCGGCGGGCCGGATGAGCTCGTGAAGGTCGACATCCGCGGCAAGACGTTCACGCCGCCCGAGATCAGCGCGATCATCCTCCAGCACCTGAAGAAGGCCGCGGAGGACCACCTCGGCCAGACCGTCACCGACGCGGTGATCACGGTGCCGGCCTACTTCAACGACAGCCAGCGTCAGGCCACGAAGGACGCGGGCGTCATCGCCGGCCTCAACGTGCGCCGGATCGTCAACGAGCCGACCGCGGCTGCCCTGGCCTTCGGCCTCGACCAGAAGAAGTCCGGCAAGATCGCCGTCTTCGACCTGGGTGGCGGCACGTTCGACGTCTCGATCCTCGAGCTCGACGAGGGGGTCTTCACCGTCCTCTCGACCAACGGCGATACGCACCTCGGCGGTGACGACATCGACCAGGTTCTCGTCGATCACGTGGCCGATGAGTTCAAGAAGGAGAACGGCATCGATCTCCGTCAGGACGCCATGGCGCTTCACCGCCTGCGCGAGGCCTGCGAGAAGGCCAAGATCGATCTCTCGAGCTCGATGCAGCACGACATGAACCTCCCGTTCATCACGGCCGACGCGGCAGGTCCCAAGCACCTGACGATGTCCGTGACGCGCGCGAAGTTCGAGCAGCTCATCAACGACACCGTCAGCCGCGTTCGCGGTCCCTGCGAGCAGGCCCTGAGCGATGCCGGCCTGGCGCCGACCGAGCTGGGTGAGGTCCTCCTCATCGGTGGCTCGACGCGCATCCCCATGGTGCAGGATCTCGTGAAGGAGATCTTCAAGCAGGAGCCGAACAAGTCGGTCAACCCCGACGAGGGCGTTGCCCTTGGCGCCGCCATCCAGGCGGGCGTCCTCTCCGGCGATGAGACCCTGCAGGATCTCCTCCTCCTCGACGTGACCCCGCTCTCGCTGGGTGTCGAGGTGCAGGGCGGCGTGATGCACACCCTCATCGAGCGCAACTCGACGATCCCGACCCAGAAGGACGAGGTCTTCTCCACCGCGGCAGACAACCAGCCGCAGGTCGAGATCCACGTGCTGCAGGGCGAGCGCACCAAGGCGGCCGCAAACCGCACGCTCGGTCGCTTCACGCTCGAGGGCATCCCGCCCGCGCCGCGTGGCATGCCGCAGATCGAGGTGAAGTTCGAGATCGACGCCAACGGCATCTTGAGCGTGTCCGCCAAGGACAAGGGCACGGGCAAGGAGCAGACGGTGCGCATCGAGTCTTCCTCGGGTCTCTCGAAGGAAGAGGTCGACAAGATGCGTCGCGACGCTGAAGAGCACGCGGCCGAGGACGAGAAGCACAAGAACCTGGTGGAGGCCAAGAACAAGGCCGACCACATGATCTACGAGATCGACAAGCAGGTGAAGGAGCACGGCGACAAGGTCGATGCCGGTGTGATCGCCACGATCGAGTCCAAGAAGAGCGACCTCGAGAAGGTCAAGGAAGGCGACGATCCCGTCGCCATCGAGAAGGCGGTCGAGGAGCTCATGACGGCGGCGCAAGAGATCGCCAAGGTCATGTACGAGAGCGCCCAGGCCGAGGGTGGCGATCCCGCCGCCGCGGCGGCCGCTGCTGCCGGCGCTACGACCGAGTCGGGCGCAGCAACGTCCGACGATGAGGTCATCGACGCCGACTTCGAAGTGAAGTAGGCCACTGGCGCCGGCACGTCGTGACGACTCCGGACCGTTCGTAGAGCGACAAGCCCGCGCCGCAAGGCGCGGGCTTGTTTCGTTTCCGCGGGCCGGGACGGCTAGCGCCCCGAGTAGCATGCGTTCATGAGGCGCTGGCATTGGCTGGCTGCGGGGCTGCTGCCGCTGGCGCTGGCTGCGGTCTGGCTTGGACGACCGTGTGTTGAGGATGACGGGGCGGGGCCACAGGTGCAGGCTCCGGACTCCGCGCGTGGTCCGGAGCTCGAGGCCAAAGGGCGTGCGGCTCAGACTCCCACAGCGCCCGTTGACCCCGCGCGCCGCTGGTTCTTCAACGGCACGCTCACATCTCGGCGACCAACCATCAAGACGACGCGAGTCATCGCGCATTGGTGGAAGGCGAAGCCCACAGGCGACGAGCCGCCCGAGCGCGTGATCGGGTCCGCGGCGATCGACGTCTCGTCCGGGAGCGCGGCGTGGATCATCGAGGCCTCAGGCGAGGGCTATGTGCGGCTCTTCCTCGACGAGGGTGGCCGCCTTGTCCCGATGCGGCCTTGGATCGTCAATGGGGGGTTCTCGGTTCGCGACGGCTACGGGTTCGTTGGCATCGATGGAGATGTTGGAACCCATGCGTTCCGTGGTCGCGCGCTCGACAAGCAGGGGAAAGGCGTTGCTGCCGTACGGCTTGTGGTCAAAGATCCGGGGACGGGGCGGATCCAAGCCGTCATCACAGGGCCCGACGGGCGTTTCGCTCTCGAGGGGTTCGTCGGCGACACGGTCGAGGTGAGCTATTCGGAGCGCGGGTCCTATCGCCAGACCGCTGCGTTCGCGGGGTTCTAGGCGCGACGGGTCGAGCTGGGCGACGCGGCGCAGGAGCACGTGCTTCGGATGCCACGCAACCCCCGGGTCATCCCCAAGCTGGGTGCCACGATCAATGGCACGTTCTATCGTGCCGGTGCAGGCCAGATCGGAACAACCAAGCTGCTGCCTGATGGGACGGTGCAGCCCTGGGGCGCGCAGTTCATGGCAGGTCGCCATGGGCTGTACCTGACGCCGGGTCGCTGGCGCCTCAGCGTGAGCCAGACGCCCGCACAGACGACGGTTGTCGACACCGAGGAACTCGGCTTGGACGATGAGGTCGAGGTCTACTTCGACGTCGACTGGGGCGAGGGCGTGACGATGCTCGCGCTCGACTTCGACACCGCGCCCGATCGTGGAGAGGCCCCTGTCCGCGGGTCAGTGCGCGCGCTGGATGCCGCCACCGGACAAAGCGGGCAGACGGCCGTGGTGCCGGGGGGCCACCCGTTGCTGCTGCTGTGGCCAGGTCGGTTCAAGGTCGCCGGGGCCGTCGGGCGCGGTGAGCGCGTACGCATCGCCACGGGCGTCGAGATCGGGCTGGCAGCGGGTGAGCGCCGCGTACTCCTGCTTCGCACCCAGCTCGCCGGGGGCGTCCGCGTGTCGGCTGTGCCCAATGCGAAGTGGGGCGTTGAGTACATCCAACTCGATGAGGGGCCGCCCCCGGGCCATGTCTCCCTTGACGGCGAGAGCTTGAGCATGACCAGCGTCGCCAATCGCACACGGCCCACGACGTGGTGGCTGGCTCCCGGTGCCTACACGTTCCGGCGAACGAATCAGACAGACGAGCCTCTGAAGGTCTACCCGGTGAAGGTCGAGGCGGGCGTCGTCACACCGCTGAATCCGTACTGATCGGGAGCCCTCGGAACCGCCTAGGATGGAAGAATGGCGCACGTGCGCCGCACCGAGGAGAACCCCGTGTCCAAGCCCCGCGCCAAGTTCAAGATCTTTCGCGGCACGTTCGCGACCTGGAACGCCCTGTTCAGTGAGGCGGCGCACTTCGCCAGCACGCTCGGCCCGGAGAGCGTGATCTCGATCTCGCACTCGGCCAGCCACTCCGATGGCGTCGTGACGGTCTGGTACTGGGGCTGATGCCTGGATCCCGCCGAGTCGGTAGGATGGTGGCGTGAAAGCGGTCGACAAGCACCCCAAGATGCGCACCGCCATCAGGACGATGCAGATCATCATCGCCTGCCTTTCGATCGGGCTTGGCACCTTCCTATGCAGCACGATCTACTTGCGCTTCGGCAAGGATCCGGGCGATGACATGGTCATGCCCTGGGCGGCCGTCGGCTTGCTCGGGGTCATGCTCCTGATTCGTATGGTGCTGCGTGCTGTGACGATGGGCAGGGCCCTGGATCGCTACAAGGCAGGTGAGGAGCGGGAGTTCCGCCGAGGGTTCCAGAACGCGCTCATCATCCAAGCGGCGCTTGTGGAGGGGCCCGGTTTCTTCGGCTGCGTCGCCTATCTCCTGTCAGGACAGTGGATCGCGTTGGCCGTCGCGGTCGCCAGCCTCTTGGCGCTGCTCGTGTTGATTCCCACCGAGGCGAGCGTGAACCGGCTCCTGGAAGACCTGCCGTAGGCCGCCGTACCGAACCGCGGAAGAGTGCATCACGATTCTGACCTAACGGTGCCAGGCAATTGACCTCGGCCGGAATCGAGGAGCCTTGCACTGCTCCATCGTAGTCCTCGCGGCGGTCACAGATTCGGGCGACGACGGGGTTCTCGTGGATGTAGCGCACCGCATTGCGTGTGTGCCGGCTTCCATGCACGCGCCGGGAGAGGAAGCGTCCACGGAAGAGGGGGCCGTCACATCGATGTTGCCGATCGAATCGGCGTGCGTGTCGGTGCTGGACGCGCCGCATCGCCTTGCTGAGGCCCCCGAGGCTTCGGAGTAGTCGGTGGAAGTTGCGTGCGCATGAGCGCGTAGGCGAGCACCTCGACATCCGCTCGCTTCGCCGCGCGCGCGAGGCAGGCCAGGACAAACCGGAGTTCGGACCGCGCGTCGAAGATCGTGCGCCGCGCGACGCCCCGGTTCATCACGTGGAAGCTCGCACCCGCCTCATCCCGTCGCTCTCGTCTGACCATGGGCAACTCCTCCTGGAGTGTCCCTCGTGGCCTGGCACGAATCGGTCACAATTGTGATGCACCATTCCACGGTTCAGTACGCCCGGCAAACACTGGCGCCGGATCCGGCGGCCGGTCAAACGCGTTCCCTCCGATGCAGCCACCGAGAGACGCGAGCGCGGTGGCGAGTAGGAGAGCCAGGATGGTGCGTTGCATGCGGCCAGCATCCCCTGCGCCTGTCACGGCAGTGCTTGTCGGGCGTGCCTAGCGGGCCGCCGCCATCTTCAGCACGGCGTCGAACTCCTTCTTCGTCACCGGCTGGACGGAGAGCCGCGCGCCGCGCTGGACGACCATCATGTCCTTGAGCGCGGGGGCTTCCTTGAGGTCGGCGAGCGGCACGACCTCGGCGAAGGTCTTCTCCCACGTGAGGTCGACGCAGTACCAGCGCGGGTCGTCGGGATTGGACTTCGCATCCTGGTACTTCGAGGTGGGGTCGAACTGCTCGGGGTCCGGGTAGCCGGATTTCGACACGCGCGCGATGCCCGCGACGCCGATCGGCTGGACGCGCGAGTGGTAGTAGAGGACCGCGTCGCCCTTCTTGATGTCGTCCCGCAGGAGGTTTCGCGCCTGGTAGTTGCGCACGCCTTCCCAGTACGTGGTCTTCTTCGGCGCCTTCTTCAGGTCGTCGATGGAGAAGACGTCGGGTTCACTCTTGAAGAGCCAGTACTGCTTTGCGCGTGCCATGGGCGCCTCTGTACCAGGGGCGTCCGTCGGTCTCTGGGGAATTTCTCGTGGGCTCCCTAGCGAAGACGCCTGGCGTCGACTACCTGTGCGCGGCCCATCAGGAGCGCCGTGACGGCTAACGCTGCGATGGGGATGAATGCGGTCCCCGACTTGTCGACGGACCAGATAGCAAGATCCAAGCCGAGCGTCAGCAGGCAAGCGCCGATCGCGAGGAGGTGCGCGCGCTGGGAGTCGCACCCGCGCGGCAGTGCATCCAGCCTGAGGAGGCACTGTCCGATCCACAGCAAGGCGAACATCGAGGGCAGGCGGCTGTAGCCCCCAAAGCCGCTCACCAAGAACTCGTCAGCGATGACGGCGAGGCCCCAGGCCATGGCGGCACCGACGAGTACGCACCCCGCCCAGCGGGTGGGGGAGACGGGCTCGGCGGAGGTCTGCTGCGTCGTTGCGTCCACGACCACAGTCTAGCAGCCGCCCAGTAGCTCAGCGCAGGGCCTCGATGAGCGCCTCGGTGGCAGCCAGGTTCATCTTCACCATGAGCGGCCAGGCGCGAAGCGTGCCGTCGTGGATGATCAACGTGGCGCGCTTGTCGACGGTCGGCCCGTTGGGGCCCCGTCCCCGGTAGAGGGGCATCACGGTGACGGTGACCTTGTCGGTGAGTTCGATGCGGCTCTTGCCTGGATAGGCGTTCAAGTAGATGTCTGAGTCCATGGAGGCAGGCTTGCCAGGGTCGTCTGCGCGCCGGGCGCGCGCGGCGCGGCCGAGCTCGGCGATGATCCGCGCCTCGGAGCCTTCCGGCAGGACGATCCGGACTATCGCCTTGCCGTCGCGATTGAGGTGCAGGCGCTTCTGGCCGCGCTCCTTGATGACCTGCCACGAGCAGCCGGTCCCCAGCAGTGCCGCGCGGTGCTTCGTCAGCGTCAGGCCCGTGGCGTCCACGACGGCGGTGACCTTCGGCTGCGGATAGAGCGCTTCCTCGATCAACGCGTTGAGGGTTCCCAAATCGCGCCGGCCATTGGTCCAGATGGCGATCATGGCGTCGTCGGCGCGGTAGTGCGTGAGCCAGACGCCGAAGCCCTTGACGCTTCCGCTATGCGACGCGCGCACCTGTCCACCCGCGGTGGGGCCGATCTTCCACCCGCAGGCGTAGCCACCCTCGGCAGGCGTGAAGAGCTTCGTCCGCTGTCCCTTGTTCAGGAGCACATCGGTTCGAAGGGCGCGATCCCAGAGCAGGAGATCGTTCAGCGTCGTAACCACACCGCCCATCCCTCGGTAGCCCCAGCCCCAATGCCAGCGCACGGCGGTGTCGGTTGCAGCACCGCCCATGCGCACGGCGACGTTCGCGTCTTCGAGGAGGCGCTGATCGTTGATGAAGCCGGTGCGCGTGAGCCTGGCCGGCTTGAAGAGCTCCGCGGCGCAGTAGGCCTCGAACGTCCCGCCGGTCACCTTCTCGACGATGGCCGCGAGCAGGGCGTAGCCGACGTTGCTGTAGCTGAAGTGATCTCCCGGGAAGTGGGTGCGCGGCTTCGTGAGCACATGCGCGACATATGCCTCGCGGTCGATCGGCGAGTGGTAGGGGACGCCGATGCTCCCGGCCAAGCCGGATGTGTGGTTGAGCAGATGCTGGACCTGCATCTCGCGCTTGTCCTCGGGGATCTTCGGCCAGAAGGTCGCGAGGGTGTCGGTGGTCTTGAGCTTGCCCTGTTGCTCGAGGCGCAGGATGGCCGTTGCCGTGACCTGCTTGCTGACCGAAGCCAGCTCGAAGATCGTGCTGGCGTCGATCGGGCGCTGGGCCAGGTCTGCGTTGCCGTAGCCCTTCGCGAGGTCGACCTTGCCGCCGCGGGCGACCAGAACAGCCCCCCAGAATCCGCCGTCCGTCTTGCGCTGCAGCGCTGCGTCGATCGAGCGGCCGAGCGCCGATCCGTAGGTCGGCGGCGCAGGCTCTTCGCCGCCGTGGGCCGTCCCTACGGCTCCCAGAATGAGGGCCAGGGCGGCCCAGCACACGCTACGTAGCATCACATCCCTCCGCGCCGAACAGGGCAGCGAGCCTAGCAGGGGCTGTGGGTGCAGGCCCGTATCTTGGCCGCTTCCACCTGCAAGGAGAGGTCGCCCGCATGGCGCTCGTCATTGGCATCACCGGTCGAAACTGCGCCGGCAAGGACACCGTCGCCAACGTGCTCGAAGGGCGCGGCTTCGAGCGCTACAGCCTCTCGGATGTGCTGCGCGAGGAGCTTCGCGAGCGCGGGCAGGAGATCACGCGCTCGGCCCTCATCGCGCTGGGCACCGAGCTGCGCACGGCCGAGGGGCCGGGCACGCTGGCCGTTCGCGTGCGTGGGATGATGAAGACCGAGCGGGTTACGCTCGTGAGCGTGCGCAACCCCACGGAGGTCGCGCGGCTGCGGGAGATTCCGGGCTTCGTCCTGCTGAGTGTCGACGCCCCCGTGGAGGTGCGCTTCGCGCGCGAGACGAGCCGCGGCCGCGAGTCGACCCCCGCCGACCTCGAGGACTTCAAGGCGCTCGAGGCGCGCGAGAACACCTCGAACCCCAACGCCCAGCAGCTGGACGCCACCATGAAGCTGGCCGAGCACCACCTCTGGAACGAAGGCACCCTGGCCGAGTTCGAGACACGCGTGCTGGACTTGCTGAACACCCTGGAGCAGCGCGCGGTTGCCGCCGGAGAGACGACATGATCGACCGCACAGCACCCACGCCTGCCGGGCAGGAGCCCCCTTCCCCTGGAAACGCTGGAGAGGGCGATCGCGTGTACGGCCAGAACCCCGATCACCAGCGACCCGGCTGGGACGAGTACTTCCTGCAGGTGATGGACACCGTCGCGCAGCGCGCAAACTGCGACCGCGGACGTGCGGCGAGCGTCATCGTGAAAGACAAACGCATCATCTCGACGGGCTACGTCGGGGCGCCGGCCGGCCTGCCGACCTGCGACGAGGTCGGTCACCTGATCAAGGTGGCGTATGACGAGCGCGGCGGCAAGCGCAAGCACTGCGTGCGCACCACCCACGCCGAGGCCAACGCCATCGCCCAGGCGGCCAAGCACGGCACCGCCGTGGACGGCTCCACGATCTACATCCGCATGACCCCCTGCCTCGACTGCACCAAGCTGCTGATCAACGCGGGCATCAAGCGCATCGTCTGCCGCAAGCGCTACCACGCCGACCACGACAGCATGGACATGCTCGCGGCCGCGGGCATCGAGCTGGTCGTCATGAGCCAGGAGCAGCTGACCTACGATCACATGTCGTAGGGCTGGTAGTTAGAAGCTCAGCACCCGCCCCAGGAACCACGTGAGTGCGTTTAGGCCAACGCTGAGCCAGATCGCCCAGCTAAGGCTCAGCCGCGTGACGGTCCGGTAGATCACGGCCTCGACCGCCATCACCAACAGCTCGCCCAGCGGCACGAGCAGTCCGAAGCTCATGCCCAGGTGCAGCAGGGGATGGGTGATGAGGTTCATCAGCGGTACGTCCACCGCGAGGCGCCGCGCGTCTCGGCGTCGCAGGGCACACGCGAGGACCGTCTCGACGACGATCGTCAGCGTGAGCGCTAGCCCGTAGGTGGCCCACCAGGGCATCAGGCGCTCGCGGGCAGCGGCGCCAACGCTGCGAGGAGGACAGGCACTTCGATCCAGGCGTGGACGAGGGCGAAGAGTCCGTAGAAGGTGCGCGCGTCGCCGAACGACCACGCGAAGACGGCGAAGCTCACGCCCGCGGCCACGCAGAGTGCCGGCAGCCAGACCCGGCGGCTCGGCCAGCGGACGTAGACGGCCGAGGCGTTGACGGTGTCAGGCTCGAGCCGCGGCAGCAGGCCGATCACGACGGCGTAGTGCATGCACTGCAGGTATGCCGCAGCGGCAAAGAGCCGGAGCACGACCTCGGAGCCGAGCGTGGCGTGCAGGCTCGTGGGTACGAACACGCGTGCGTGATCGGCCACGACCCCTGGGGCGAGCGGCCCGCCACTTGCCACGCCGAGGCCGAGTGCTTCGGCGAGTGCGGCCATGCCTCCGCTGGCGATGGCGACCGGCACGGCGACGAACAAGAGGGTGGCGCCGCCCAGCCAGACCCAGCGTCCCCGGCCCTGGAAGCGCTCGAGGAGGAACCCGATGGGGGTCAGGTTGTGGAGGACCGCGAGCAGGACGAGCGTGGTGACGGGTGCGACCCAGGCGCCGTAGCCGAGGGCGGCGATGACCACGACGCCTACCAGCCGGCGCGGCCAGGTCGCGTGGCGCAAGGCGTAGAGCCCGCCCGCGGCCAGCAGCGCGACCAGGCAGATCTCCATGGCCGCGGAGTGTTCCCAGCGCTCGGTCGCGAGCAACTGACCGATACGCAGGGCAACGATGAGCGCGATGACGCCGAGCCAGCCCACGGTGAGTCCCGCCGGCAGGCGCGGGGAGAAGCGCCGATCTACGTAACGCAGCTCGGTGAGGACATGCACCAGGCCAAACGCCGCGAGCGTGAAGGCGTACGTTGCCAGCGGTGCGAGCGTCGCCGCCGCGAGGGCGACCAGGGCTGTCGCGCCGAGAAACGTCCAGGCGCGGGCGGAGAGACCCTCGGTCACGCCGCGCTGGGGGTGGACGAGCGGGCAGCCTCGGGAGCCGCGGCAAGCCGGCGCCGAACGACGAAGTAGAGCCCGAGGATGCCGCCGCCGGCGAGCAGGAGCAGCAACACGTTCCAGTTTCGCTTGGCCCGTCCGATATCTGCCGGAGAGAGCTCCTTGCCCTTGCCGTCGAAGTAGCGAGAGCGCAGGACCTTGGTGTGGATGCGCCCCGCCTCGATCCTCGTGATCTGCGTGGTGTTCTCGATGCGCCAGACCGGATCATTGTCCTGCGTGCTGCTGCGACCGACACGTAAGCCGTCGGCCTCAGCAAACCAGCTGGGGCGTTGCTTCTTGAAGGACTGCAGCACCCCGTGGATGCCGCGCTTGTCCTTGGCGACGAGGGACTCGAAGTGCGCGAACTTGTCGTTGCGGATCGCGTAGACGGAAGCGCCATAGTTGCCCACGGGAATCGACTGGCCATGGCCGAACGGCACGAGCTTCGTTCCGAGCCGGGGCATCGACACGATGTGCCACCAGTGCTGGCGGCCTGTCGCAGCCTTCGGCGCCTTGGCTTCGCCCTTGGTCTCGCCCGGCGGAGGCGGCAGCGGCGCCTTGGTGGGCGGCAGCCGGAGCTGCGCCCCGACGACGAGCTTCTTCGGCTTCACATCGGGGTTGAGCTTGGTGATCTCGTTCCACCGCGAGGCTGCCCCGAGCTTGGCTTGGGCAATGGCCTGGAGCGTGTCGCCCTTCACCACCGTGTAGACGCCCGTCGCGTAGTCGGCGTAGCCGCCGAAGTCGAGTTTGACGACGATGGTCTGGCTGTGCTGACCTTCGATCGGGATGTCGGCGGAGGCGATGCCTGGGATCAGCAGCAGCGCAAGCGCGCCTACAGCGGCCATGGACAGCAGGGCTCGGGGTCGTAGGACCATCGCGTCACCTCCAATCCCTCAAGGATACGGACTCCGCGCGGCGCCCAATGGCAAACTCGGCGCAAAACCTGACTCGGGGTGTCCATCGGCCTGCCGGGCTGTGACCGGCGGGCTCGGGGACGACATGGGGTAGGGTGGCGCTGTCGCCCCGGAGGTTGGAACCCGTGCGATCCCTCGTAACCGTCGGCCGTGGCTTGTTCGCCCTCCTCGCCCTGCTCGGGTCCCCGTGCGGGGCCCATGCCGCAGGATCCGTCTACGAGAAGGATGTCGAGTCGGCCTGTGCCCAGATCAAGCAGGCGTGCGCCGTCCTCCTGAAGTCGAAGAACCTAGACTGGGCGAAGGTGACCAAGGCGTTTCGCAAGCAGGCCAAGAGCATCTCGACCGACGAGGAGCATCTGGCCCTGCTCCTGCGGCTCGTCGCCCGCCTCGAGGATGGCCACGCGTCGGTCCGGCGCACGGAAGCCACCAAGGATGTGCCCTACCCGCGTGCGGGCGTCATTCTGAAGGGCCCCGGCATGTTCTGGTGCCGCGTCGGCAAGAAGCTCTACGTCAAGAACGCCTGGTCGAGCGCTCAGCGCGCCGGCATCAGCCCCGGCATGGAGATCGTCAAGGTCGACGGCAAGCCCGCCGCGGCCTTCTTCGAGCAGCGCCTTGCGTCCTTGCGCGATCGCATCGGGTTTTCGACGGACCATCACGCCGAGTCGTTCGGGCTGCACTGGGGACTGGCCGAGCCGCAGGGAACGCGCGTGGACTACCTCGTGCGCGACCTCAAGGGCAAGACCCGCAAGCGGACGGTCGCGTTCGACCACGCGAGCTTCGTGGCGTCGGGTCCGGCGTTTGCGCCCAAGGGCCTGAAGGGCGATCGGGATGTTGTCTACGGCAAGACGGCCAAGGGCTTCGGCTACATCCACATGCGCCGCTGCAAGAGCAGCCTCCCTCATCGTGTGGAGGATGCGCTCAAGGCCATTGGGTCGGTGCCGGGGATGATTCTCGACTTCCGCGCAAATGGCGGCGGCGGGTTCAGCCACTCCGACCTGCTGGGGCGCTTCATTCCGGTGGGCAAGGAGCTCAAGTTCAACAAGCGCTACGGCAGCCGCGGGGAGGTCAGCTACGGGGGGCCGATCGTTGTGATCGTCGATGGCGTCACCCGGAGCGCCGGAGAGACGGGTAGCGGCATGTTCAAGGAGGACGGCCGCGCCTACATGATCGGCGAGAGCCCGACCGCGGGGATGTCCTCCGGCAAGAAGACGCTCGAGCTACCGAGCGCCAAGTTCCAGCTCTACGTCTCGGTGCGCTCGAACATGAGGCGCTTCAACAAGGGGCGCGGCATCGAGGGCATCGGCGTCATCCCGCACGAGATCGTCGCGTTCAAGCCGGCCGATCTCGCCGCGGGTCGGGACACCCTCATCGAGCGCGCGGAGGCGTTGCTTGGCGACTTCCCGCAGGCCAAGGTCCCATACCATCCGAAGCGTTACGGCTGGAAGGCGCCGTGAGCCGCGGTTTTGCGTGCGCCTTGCGTGCGGCGCTGAGGCGACGACGTAGGGTTCCTTGGAGGACGGCCGTGGGAGGCAGCATGCGTATCACACCCAGATCATCGTGGACGCTGGTCCTGCTGGTGGGGGGGCTCCTCGTCACTGCGGCATGCGGTCGACCGCCGGCCAAGGACAGCAGCCTCGGCGCCGGCTCCCCGGATGGGCCGACGGCTGCCCCCAAGCCCCTCGCCAACGAGGCGCGCTTTCATGCGGCGCTCAAGGAGGCCGCCGCCACCTACGAGACCTTCGGCGAGGTGGACGACACGATGCGCTGGGTCCCGGGACTCTGCCGCAGCGTGCGGATGACCATCCATGCGAGCCAGAGTGACGACGCCGAGACGCACGGCGGGAAGCTCTACTGGATGTTTGCGAAGGAGCGCGAGGCGTATCTGCGCGTCGCCAAGCAGGATCAGCCCGTCGGCCAGGCGCTGGTCAAGGAGGCCTGGACCTCGCGTCCGGCCACGGCAGAAGACCTTGCGGCGGCGAAGTCCGGGCGACGGCGCGAGCGCGAGAGCTTTCACTCCGACTCGAACCGGACTCTCGAGCGGGACGGCACGCGCTTTACGGCGGACCAGAAGAAGGCCCTCTTCGTCATGCTCAAGCTGGGGCCCGCCGTCAAGGGGACCGACGAAGGCTGGATCTACGGCACCCTCACCCCGGATGGGCAGACGGTTACGAGCGCTGGCCGGGTGGCCAGCTGCATGGCCTGCCATGTCGATGCGCCTCGCGACCGCATGTTCGGTCTGTCCAAGCCCAGGTAGAGTCTCGGGCCCCGCGGTCGTCGTGGGGCACGAGGGGACTCCCATGCCGACCATGACCTACCGCCCGTTGGGCCGCTGCGGCACCAAGGTGAGCACGCTCAGCCTCGGAGGCTGGACCACCTTTGGCGGCTCGATCACCGACGAGGCGCTCGGCCGCAAGATCCTGCACGCCGCGTTCGAGGCCGGGGTCAACTTCTTCGACATCGCCGATGTGTACGCCCTGGGTGCCGCCGAGACGATGATGGGCAAGGCGCTGGCCGACCTGCCCCGCCGCCACCTCGTGATCTCCTCGAAGTGCTACTGGCCGATGAGCGAGGACGTCAACGACCGCGGCCTCTCGCGCAAGCACATCATGGAGAGCGCCCATGACAGTCTGAAGCGCGTCGGCACGGACTACCTCGACATCCTGTTCTGCCATCGCTTCGACGACCAGACGCCTCTCGAGGAGACCGTGCGCGCCATGAGCGACCTGGTCACCCAGGGCAAGATTCTCTACTGGGGCACGAGCGAGTGGACTGGGGAGCAGATCCGCGCGGCGCATGATCTCGCCGAGGAGACGGGCGGCTACGGACCCCAGGTCGAGCAGCCGCAGTACAGCCTGCTCGTGCGCCCGAAGGTCGAGGACGACGTCGCGCCGATGGCCGAGGAGACGGGCATGGGCCTTGTCGTCTGGAGCCCGCTGGCTTCCGGCTTGCTTACGGGCAAGTACGACGACGGCGTGCCGGAGGACTCCCGGCTCGCGCGCATCGACTGGCTGCGCGAGGACCTCCTCAAGGCCGAGCGCCTCGAGAAGGTGAAGGCCATGCGGGCCGTCGCCGAGGAGGCCGGCTGCTCGCGAACCCAGCTGGCCTTGGCATGGGCGGCGGCGCAGCCGGGCATCTCCAGCGTCATCCTCGGGGCGACGAGCCCCGCACAGCTCGAGGAGAACCTCGGGGCCCTGGACGTCGAACTCAACGCCGAGCGGACGGCCGCCCTCGAGCTGCTCTTTCCCAGCGCGTAGGACTCGCCTACCGGCCGGAATCCGTCCCCTGGAAGTCGGCCGTCCCGGCCGGCGTCCAAGCGACGGTGCGGGGGGCCTCCGGCGGTCGATCCATGCCATGATGGATCTGCGATGCCCGCGCCGCGTCCCCAGTCCTACGTCGCCCTTGCCTTGGCCACGCTCGCGATCTCGCTAGCGACCTGGTGGGCGTTCGACAGCCTCTCCGGCCTCGATCCGCAGGCCGATGGCCAGAGCCCGGTCGCGTCGATCCTGCCGGGCGACGAGTACCCCCCGGCCGATCCGCCGGCAGCCAAGCCCGCGATGGTCGAGGTCGACCCGCCGCCGCCGCCCGTGCTCGACGGCGGCCGACCGCCGCTGAATCCAAACAAGCCCGTGCTGCCGGAGGCTGTGAAGCCCCTGGCAGCGGAGCCCCCGGAGGACCAACCCGACGGGCCGCCGCTCGAGGCCGAGCCCCGTGAGGACGAGAAGCCCGAGGCGGCGGACTTCCACACGGGGGCGGCCGGCACCCAGCTGATCGGCGGCGTCGGGCGCCCCAATGCGCGCGCAAGCCAGGAGATCCTGGTTCCCGCGGGCCATGCGTGGATCGGCACGCCGCTGCGCTGGGTGCTTGGCCTGCAGGGGCAGCGCTCCGGCAGTGGCTACGTCGCGCTCACCATGGAAGCGCCGCGCCACCGGGTCGATGAGATCGAGGCGTTCTGGATCGACCGCTACGAGGTCAGCAATCACCGCTACTGGGAGTTCCTGCGCGACACGGCGTCGGTGCTCTATCGCACGTCCGATCATCCGCCCCGCAGCATCGTACAGGTGACCGAGACGCTCATTCTCGACCCGCCGCGCAACCTGGATCTCGTCAACGTGACAGGCAAGCAGCTGTTCCTCTCCAACAGCGCGGCGATCCTGCAGGCGTTCAAGAGCATGCTCGTGCGAAACGAGGACAAGACGGTCGACCTCGACGCGACCTATGAGCGCATCAAGGATCGCGCGCTCCCCGTGGGCCTCGATATCCGCTTCTACGACCGTGCGCCGCCCGGAACCTGGCCCGACTCGCGCTACGCGGATGGCGAGATCGACCATCCCGTGCGGGACACCGCCGTCGAGGAGGCCATTGCATTCGCGCTGCATCACGGCCGGCACATCCCGACGGAGGTGCAGTGGGAGTACGTCGCGCGAGGAGCCAACGGGTTCGAGTGGCCCTGGGGCAACGACGGAGCGCAGTTTGAGACCAACGTCAACGGCGGCATGCCGCGGGAGATCAACGTCGAGCCCCGGACGGTTCCGGTCTTCCAGTTCGCGGCGGGGCGCTCGCCCGCCGGGGCGTGGCAGATGCTCGGCAATGTGTCGGAGTGGACCAGCTCCTTCCTCGACCCCTACCCCGGTGGGCGCCGAGCGCTGCCTGGCGCCCCCGAGCGCGAGGTCGTCGTGCGGGGCGGCTCGGCGCGCGATCAAGACCGCTATCTGGTTCGCCCTGCCTTCCGCGGGTGGCACGCCGACGATCCGGACGGCGCCCCCTCCATCAGCCAGCGCCGCGCGTGGACGGGGTTTCGCACGGCGCGGTTCAAGGACCCGAGCCAGAGCCGGCTGCCCACCATGCACTTTCGGGCGCGCAAGGGGCGGCGGCTTGCCGCAGCGGCCCTGGAGAAGACCATTTTTGCTGGCGTGAGCGGCCACCATGTGGAGCGCTTCCAGACCATCGTCGGCGAGGCAGAGGACCGTGCCCGGCGCAAGCCGCGCCCCGGCATCAAGGCGCTGGTCGTCCAGCCCTTCCAGGTGATCTGCACGTTGCAGCGCGGACGTTGGGCGCCGAACAGAGCCGAAGCCCTCTCGGACATCGGCCGGCTGCATGGCCTGGCGGCGCCCGTGCTCTACGGACTCGTGCACACGGACCTGCATCTGGTCGGTACGTGGCACAGCGCCGAGGAACCGTTCAACGTGTTCAACCCGCCGACGCGCCTGCGGCGTGAGGACGTTGCGCCGGGGACGTACCTCCTTGGCTCGGTGCAGGGGCATCTCGCCTTGCTCAAGACCGACCTCACCGATGTCTGGTTCGTGAGCAACCGACCCTCGCCGGCGGCGACATTCAACGTCGTCGACCAGGCCTACGGCACACGCACCCGGCGGCCCCGCGTGGAGCGGTTCAAGCTGCGAGGCCTGGAGCGGCTGGAGTTCGAGTTCTTCGTACCCATGCACGCGACGGCCGAGCCCGGGCGGGCTGCGCGGCTCGTGATGCGCTTGACGGTCGATGAGCGTGAGTCGCGCACCCTGCTAGGCATCGAAACCCGCCAAGAGACGAAGTAGGCTGGCGGCATGTTGTCTCGCCGCTTCGCCACCCTCCTGCTTCTCTCATCGTTCGTGTGGCTGGGGGCGGGCCTCCTCACCGCGGAGTCCGCAGCGCCGGTCGCCAAGCCGGCAGCGGTCGAGGCTCCGAAGGTCGCGGTCACGGGCCGCTTCGAGGTCGTGGGGGGGCAGCGCGTCCTGACCCTCTGGGGCACGCCCCGCGAGCGCGGGTTCGCGCAGGGCTACCTACTGGCCGAGTCGATCGTGCGGGGGATCGAGCGTGACTTCGAGCGGGTGCTCAAGCCGTTCGTCCCGCGCTATGAGGCGCTCGTCCGCAAGATGGTCGTTCCCCAGTTTGCGTTTGCGCCGCGTGAGCTTGCCGAGCTCGAAGGGGTGCTCGAGGGACTGCACGCGAAGCTGCCCCCCGAGCAGCGCGTCGTCAAGGCCCTGAAGCGGGAGTTCGACCTCTTCGACATCAAGGCCCTCAACACCTTCGGAGACTGGTACGGCCTCGGCTGCTCTTCGCTCGCCGTCTGGGGCAAGCTGACGACGGATGGCCGCGCCCTGGTCGGACGCAACTTCGACTTTCCCGGCTTCGAGATGCTGCTCCGGCATCAGCATGTGGTCGTGCGCGCACCGGATGGGGGCGACGAGGCCTCCGCCGCGCACGGGCTCGTCGGCGTGTCCTACCCGTGTTCGATCGGCATCCTCACCGGCATGAACACGGCGGGGGTGTTCGTTGCCGTCCACGACGTGCGCATCAAGCCGAGCCTGGACAAGGCGTTTCGCCCCAACGTGCCGCGCTTGCTCGCCGTGCGGCGGCTGCTGGAGCAGACCGAAGGCGCGAAGGCTTGCGTGCAGGCGCTGAGCCTGCTGCGCACGTGGCCGACCCTCTACGGCAACAACCTCATGATCGTCGCGCCCGCCGCGGCCGAGGGGGTTCCGCGGGCCGCGGTGCTGGAG
>JAJDEM010000285.1 GCA_029259795.1 Planctomycetota bacterium | reverse complement strand
CGGGCTCCGCTGCTGCTCATTCCGGTCGAGATCCTGCGGCGCGGCGCGCGCGCGGACTTCCGCCTCAAGGCCTACGATGACGACCCGCAGGTCAATCCGGCGCTCGCCCTCAAGCTTGCCCGCGACCATGGGACGGCGCTCGAGTTCCCCGGAGGCGAGGAGCGCCTGACGTACGCCGCCGTCCTCGAGGCCTTCCGTCCTGCGGCGGCGCGCCTACCGGACGCGCAGTTGACGGATTCCCTCCATCTCGGCCTGTTCTCGTTCGCCAAGATCCCGCTGCACCACGACCTCGCCGAGCACGAGGAGACCATCGGCGCCCATCCCATCGTCGCGGCGCTCGCTTCGGGGCGCGCCTTCGATCAAGGGGTCGAGAGCGCCCTGCCGTTGCCCCATGAGGTAGAGGCGCGCTTGGCCGCGAGTCCCGCCGTGCAGATCCTCGACGCCGACAGCAGTCAGCAGGCCGCGATCGTCGCCGCCCGCGAGGGCCGCAGCTTCGTGCTGCAGGGCCCGCCGGGCACGGGCAAGTCGCAGACCATCGCCAACATCATCTCGGAAGCGCTTGCCGCTGGCCGGTCGGTGCTCTTCGTGAGCGAGAAGATGGCCGCGCTCGAGGTCGTGCAGCGCAGGCTCGAGCAAGCCGGCTTGGGCGCCTTCTGTCTCGAGCTGCACAGCCGCAAGGCGAACAAGCGCGAGGTCATCCGGAGCTTCGAGCGCGCGTGGGCCCAGTGGTCCGCAACGGCCGCCGAAGAAGAGGGCCGGCTCCTGGAGTTGGACGATCTGCGGGGCGTGCTGCGGCTCTACGTGGATGCGCTGCATGCCGATGTGGGCGCCGCGGCGTTCCCGGCCTTCGACATCCTCGGGCAGGCCGCGCGCTACCGGGCCGTCCCGGAGTGCCCCTTCCCGCTCGAGGCGCCGCTGGCGTGGGAGCGGAGAACGCTCAAGGACATCGAGCAGCACCTGCGCGAGGTGACCCCGCTGCTCGGCGCCGTCGAGCCGGCGGGCGAGCATCCTTGGCGGGCAGCGCGTCTGCAGGGACTGGGCGTGTCGACGCTCGAGTCCGTGCGCCGCGGGCTGAACCGGTTCCTGGGTGACCTCGATGCGCACGTGCTCGCCGCCGGCGCGCTGCACGCGCTCTTGGGCCAAGCACCGCCGCCTTCGGGGGCTGCCGCTGCGCAGGCTGCTGCCGTTGCTGAAGTCCTCGCGCGCACCACCCGCCCGCCGGCCGCATGGCTTGACGATCCCGCGTGGGTCGGTCTGAGCGCGCGGGTGACGCGTGGCGTGGCGCAGGGGCAAGAGCTCGAAGCAGCCCGGAGCACGCTGCTTGCGCGCTTCGAGCCGGCGATCCTCACGCTGGATCCGCAGGCCCTCCGCCAGCGGGCGCGCCCAGGTGGCTTCGTCTTCGGCTGGTTCCGACGCCGGGGCGTGCGGGCAGAGCTCGCGGCGTTCCTGCGCGATCCGTCCTCGGTCGTGGACCTGCGCGTGGACGTCCCCGCGCTCGAGCAGGTCGCGTTGCTGCATGGCGAAGTCCTCGAGGCCGATGCCGCCCTGACCCAGGCGTTTGGGAATGCCTACGAAGGGGCGTCAGGGAGTTTCGCCGCGCTGGCGGCCCACCTGGCCTTCCTTGCTGACCTCCGGGCGGCCTGGCCCGCGGACCTCGTGCTGGGCCCCGAAGTTCGTGGGCTGCTCGACGGCGCGGGGCTGGACGCGCTCGGGGAAGCGCAGGCGGGCTGCCTCGAGACCAGCGAGGTCTTGGATGCGCGGCGCGCCGAGCTCGAGTCCCTGCTCGCGTTCGATGCCGCCAGCGCGTGGGGCGAGGCGGGCTTCACCGCATGCCCCTACAGCACGCTGCGCGAGCAAGCCGAGACCTGGCAGGAGCGGCTCAACGACTTGCCGGCGTGGCTCGCGTGGCAGGCAGGTCGCGCCGCCGGTGTGGCGCTCGGCCTCGAGTCGTACCTGGACGCCTTCGAGACGCGCGGTCTCCCGGCGCGCCACCTGCTCGATGCCTGGTTCCGCCAGTGGTACACCGCCGCCGCCGATGCCGTGCTCGCGGACTCCGATGTGCTGAGGGCCTTCGACGGTCGCTCCCAGGATGGGCGCATCGCGCGCTACCGCGTCCTGGATCGGCAGATGCTCGAAGCCGCGCGCGTGCGCGTCGCTACGCGCCTGCGTGCCGCGGTCCCGCATCCGAACGTGCGCGCGGTGGGGGACAGCGAGGTGGGGCTGCTCAAGCGCGAGCTCAAGAAGCAGCGCCGGCACCTGCCGGTCCGTAGCCTGCTCGAGCGCATCCCACAGCTGCAGCGACTGCTGAAGCCCTGCCTGATGATGAGCCCGCTCTCGGTCGCCACGTACCTCTCACCCGGACGCGAGTTGTTTGACTTGGTGGTCTTCGACGAGGCGTCGCAGATCTGCACGGAGGACGGGGTGGGCGCGATTGCCCGCGGCAAGCAGGTCGTGGTCTGCGGGGACTCCAAGCAGCTGCCCCCGACGCGGTTCTTCGAGCGTCGACTCGAAGACGACGACGACGCGCCGGAAGACGCCATCACCGACATGCCCAGCATCTTGGACGAGTGCCAAGCGGGCCCGTTGCCGTCCATTCCGCTCATGTGGCACTACCGCAGTCGGGACGAGAGCCTGATCGCCTTCTCCAACCGCCACTTCTATGAGGACGCGCTCGTCACCTTTCCGAATGCAGCGCGTGACGGAGCCGACCTGGGCATCTCGTTCGTGCACGTGGCCGACGGCGTGTATCAGCCGGGGGACGCGCGTACGAACCTGATCGAGGCCGGGGTCGTGGCGGATCGCGTGTTCGAGATCCTGCGGGATCGACCGCAGGACACGATCGGCGTCGTGACCTTCAGCACGACGCAGCGTGACGCCGTGATGGATGCCCTCGACACACGTCGCGGCGACGGCGATCCGTTCGGCGCGCGCTTTGACGGCGACGGGCCCGAGCCGGTGTTCGTGAAGAACCTCGAGGCCGTCCAGGGCGACGAGCGCGACGTCATCCTCTTCAGTATCGGCTACGGCCCCGATGCCGAGGGGGCCGTCCGCTTGAACTTCGGGCCCCTGAACAAGGACGGCGGCGACCGCCGCTTGAACGTTGCAGTCACGCGCGCACGCAAGCAGGTGATCGTGTGCTCGTCGCTCTTGCCCGAGCACATCGACATCAACCGCGCGAAGGCGCGCGGCGCGCGGCTGCTGCGGGACTACCTCGAGATTGCCCGGTTGGGCATGAACGCTCCGATCCGGCGGCCTGAAGCGGCTGACGCCGACGCCGCGGACCACTCACCGCTGCTGGTCTCCTTGCAGCGTGCTCTCGAGGAGCGTGGGTTCGCGGTGGACGCGAAACTTGGGCGATCTGCCTTCAAGGTCGACCTCGCCGTGCGCGATCCCGACCATGACGGCCGCTACGCGCTTGCGATCCTCCTCGACGGTCCGGCCTATGCGGCCGCTGCCACGACCCGCGATCGGGAGCGTACGCGCTGCGAGGTGCTCGAGCGCCTGGGCTGGACCGCGCTGCGGGTCTGGGCGCCGGACTGGGTCCGGGCCCCTGGCCGCGAGCTCGATCGCATCGCGAGTGCGTTGGAGACAGCCCGGGATGCGGGCCGTCCGGCATCCCTGCCCGGGGCGGCCCCCGCGTCCGCCGCAGTCGACGAGCCTACGACCCTGGACCTCGACGCGGAGGCACCGTTGCCGGGGGTCGCGGACTACAAGGCCGCCAACCTGCGACTGCGGGGGCCGGCGGGCGAGTTCCATGTGGTGCCGCTGGCTCGTGTCGCCTCGGCACTCGCCCAGGTGATTGCCGCCGAGGCCCCCGTGCATGTCGATCAGGCCGTGCGGCGTCTCGGGGTCGCCTGGGGCATCGCCCGCTCGACGGCCAAGGTGGGCGCACGCTTCGAGGAGGCGCTCGCTCGCCTGGTCGCCGAGGGGACGGTCGCGCGTCGCGGTGATTTCATCTACGCGCTGGGGGACGAACCCATTGCGGTACGGCGCCCGGCCGATGGCGTGCAGCGGGAAGTGGATGAGATTGCGCCGGAGGAGCTGGCGGCCTGCGTGCTGCTGGTGGTGGATGCCTACCTGGGCATCGCGCGCGAAGCGCTGGTCAAGGAGGTCAGTCGCGCCCTGGGCTGGCAACGACTGGGTGAGCGCATCCAAGCCGCGCTCGATCCCGTGGTCGCCGCCCTTGTGGCGGGGGGCGAGCTCCAGGTTCACGCCGACCGGCTGC
>JAJDEM010000284.1 GCA_029259795.1 Planctomycetota bacterium | reverse complement strand
GCGTAGTTCTGGTTCGAGCTCCACTTGATCACAGGACCGGCGCCGAGCAGCGGCATGTGGGCGCCGTCGTGGCGATCCGGGTAGTTCGGATGCACGCCATGCGCCATGTCCGCGCTCACCAACATGGAGCTGGCCAGTGCGCGCTGCAGGTCATCGCCGGAACCCGCGAGCCGCGTCACCACGTCGCGCAGGAACGCGCCGCTCGCGCCGGAGGCGGTGCGACTGCCGACCTCCTCGTGATCCCAGAGCGCGAGCACCCCCGTGGCCGCGGGCTCGTTCGCGTCGGCGGTGAGGTGTGCTGCAAGACCCGCATGGCACGAGGCCAGGTTGTCCAGTCGACCCGAGAAGACGAACTCGTCCGCCGCGCCGCCGAGGCTGGCGCCGCCCACCTCGTAGAGCATGAGGTCGTGCGTCAGGACGTCGGCGTGGGTCGCAGCGTGTTCCGCGAGGGCCTCATCCAGCACATCGGCGTAGGACGGTCCACCGGCAAGCGCGAACACCGGGTGCAAGTGCTGCTGGGCGTTGGGCGCGAAGCCCGACTCACGGATCTCCCGGTTGAGGTGAATCGCGAGGCTCGGCACGCGCAGGAGCGCGCGCTGGATGTCGACGAGGACCGTCCGCCCGTCGGCGAGGCGCAGGCGTCCGGCCAGTCCGCAGTCGCGATCAAACCACGTGTACGCGAGGATCCCGCCGTACGGCTCGATCAAGAGCTGCCGCGTGCCGGACGCCGTGCGCGACGCCTTGGGGGTCACGCGTAGGTTTGGCGAGTCGGTGTGTGCGCCGATGAGACGCATGCCGGTCTCTGCGGGCGGGGCTTCCCCGAGGCGGAACGCGATGATGCTGCCGCCATGCCGCGTGACGTAGCCACGCAGGCCCGGCTCGGTCTGCCACGCGTCGGCCTCGTCGAGGCGAACGTAGCCCGCCGCGTCGAGACGCCGGGCCGTCTCGGCCACAGCGTGATAGGGCGTGGGCGAAGCGTCGAGGTACGCGAGAAGGTCGTGCGGCATGGTCCGCGAGCCTACTCGCCTTGGCCCTCGAGGTCGCCTTTGCAGCGCGGGCATGCGGTCACGCGCTCCTGCAAGGACGGCGGGATCTTCACGACGGCGCCGCAGTCGACGCAGCGCCGCATGACGTACCCGGACGCCTGGAGAAAGGCGTCGGACGCAATCCGAGCGCGCCGGCTGCTCGGCGGAAGCGGCGGCGGGGCCATGGGCGGCGCACCCGGCCCGGCCGGCGACACCTCAGGCCCAGGCGACGGCGCCGGGCGGATGCGCGAGCGCGGCCGCGCGCCTTCGACGGCCCCCAGCATCCCCCCCTCGCCGAACAGGCCCCCGCGATCGGCGTCGTCGTCGGCCTGCCGCGACGGAATCGGCTGGGACGCTTCCAGCGTGTGGGTGCCGACGATGCGGCGGCCCTTCACCTTGCGGTAGGCGGCGTCGTAGGCGCCGACATCAGCAGAGCCGCCCATCGAGCGCAGGATGCGCACGCGCTCCTCGAGCGGCGGATGGGTACTGAACAGGCTGCCGCCGCCCCCACTCGCCTTGCGCAGGGGGGCCACGATGTACATGGGCGCGGTCACCTTGCTCGTGTCGGCCAGGGGCGCGGCCCGGCGTCCGCCGAGCTTCTCGAGCGCGGAGGCCAGCCCTTCCGGATAGCGGGAGAACATCGCGCCGGACGCATCGGCGAGGTGCTCGCGGCGGCGCGAGAGCGCGAAGTACATCAGCTGCGCAAGCAGCGGGGAGAGCAGCAGCAGCAGGATCGCCACGACCATGATCGCAGCCTGCGCGCCTCCACCCTCGTTCGACGAGCGCGAGCGCCGTCCCCCGCCGGAGTACCAGAAGGTGCGCAGGCCGATCTCGGCCAGCATGACGATGGCCCCCACCATCACCCCAGCGGTCGTCAGCAGCGCGACGTCGCGGTTCTTGATATGACCGATCTCGTGGGCGACGACCCCCTGCAGCTCGTCGCGATCGAGAGTACGCAGCAGGCCCGTGGTGACGGCCACGGCGGCCTTCTTCGGATCGCGCCCCACGGCAAAGGCGTTGGGCGACGGATCGTCGACAACAAACACGCGTGGGCGCTGCGGCAGCGCCGCGGCGATCGTCATCTCCTCGACCACGTTGAACAGCACCGGATGGTGCTTGTGCTCGATCTCCTTCGCGCCGGCCATGTGCAACATGATGTCGTCGCCGCCATGGACGGTGACGAGCCAGAGCACGATCCAGAGGACCAGCGCCGCGACGCCGCCGAGGAGCATCACGCCGGGATCCTGGGCGAACATCGCCGTGATGGCCATGCCTACCGCGACGAGGAGGACCCCCATCGCCACCACGACGAAGCCGCTACGGCGCCGATTGGAACGAATCTGCTCCCACACGGAGGTCAGCCCGCATGATTCATGAAGCGCGCTTCGTGATGCCTCAGCAGCCGTGCTCGCTGGGGCCCGCTAGCCACGGCGGCGCATCGTACGAGTCGACCGGGTGTTCTCGCGACGGATTCGGGTCCGAGGTCGAAGCCATCGGGACGAGGCGATGTTGAACCCATCACGGAGTCGCGATGGCAAAGAGATCGGGCCCGAAGACCAGCGAGAACAGCGCGATTCAACGTGAGTTCATGAATCATTCGGGTCAAAACTCGACCTTGGGAACCTCGCGCTCGGCTGCGATCTCGATCTCGAAGAGCTCGGCCTTCTCGAAGCCACCGCTGATGAGGTTGGCGGGGAAGACCTCGCGCTTGTTGTTGTAGATCGTCGCGGCGTCGTTGTACGCCTGACGGGCGAAGCCGATGCGGTTCTCGGTGGCGGAGAGTTCTTCCTGCAAGGAGAGGAAGTTCTCGTTCGCCTTGAGGTCCGGATAGCGCTCGGACAAGGCGAACAGGTTGCCCAGGGCCATGCCGAGCATGCCCTCGGCCTTGCCTGCCTCGCCGGGGGTCTTCGCGCCCACGGCGGCGGAGCGCGCTTGGATGACTGCCTCGAGCGTCTCCTTCTCGTGTGCGGCGTAGCCCTTGACCGTCTCGACGAGATTGGGAATCAGGTCGTGGCGACGCTTGAGCTGGACGTCGATCTGGGACCAGCCGTTGCGCGCCTCGTTGCGCGCGCGAACAAGGCTGTTGTAGATGCCGATGAAGTAGAGGGCGATCAGGACGAGAACGCCGACGCCAATCAGGAGGCCCATGGGCTTGTCACTCCTTCTGGGGGGGAGACTGGGGGGACAACGTCTCTGCGGAAGGCTCCTCTGCAGGAGCCTGCGCAACAAACTGTCCCAGGAACTCACGGACCTTGGCAAGCGCACGATTTCCCGTGTCGTCGCCGTCCGTCTTGACTTCGAGCGTGTCGGTTTCGAGCTGCAGGATCTCTTCCAACTCGCCTTCGTCAAACCAAAGACCATGGCCGCGTCGGCAGCGGTCCAGGATCACCTCGCCCGAAGCGCCAGGCGTTCGAACGTGGCGCATCCTACCCCGGCAGCGGGGGCAGCGCCGGACGGGGCCCTCGCTGCCGAGCGGCAGCGCCTCGAGCCGTGCCTCGAGGTCATGCAGCAGGTCCGGCGCGCCGGCCGCTTCGAAGAGCTGACGCAGCTCATCAGCGTCAAACCACGTCCCGCAGCCCTCGACGCACATGTCGAGCTCGACGTCGTGAAACTCGACGATCAGCTGATCCGTGTGGCAGACGGGGCATTGCATGGGCTCAGCATACTCAGGCGGCGGGGCGCTCGGCGACGGGCTTGTCGCTCACGCCCTTCAAGAGGAGGAGGCCGAGGAGGTAGAAGAGGCCAACGGCCAAGACGGCCGGGCGCTGGTTGCCGTCCGAGAGCAGGGTCACGACGCCGAAGGTGACCGGGCCGAGGATCGAGCCCGTCTTGCCGCACAGCGCGTAGAACCCAAACAACTCGGACTCGCGCCCCTCGGGGATGAGCCGCGCCATGAACGCACGCGACGCCGCCTGGATGCTCCCGAGCCCGAGGCCGGCCAGCCCTGCGACCACGAGGAAGAACCACTGGGACTCGGCGACGTAGGCTGCGAACGCGACCCCCATCCACCAGAGGAGCATGATGCGCACGGTCCAGCGAGGCCCGAGGCGATCGGTGGGCGGGCCCATGAGGAGCGAGCCGATGTGCGCGGTCACCTGCACGATCCCGAGCATGCCGAGGGTCTCGACGGCGGAGAACTTGAGCGTCTCCGTTGCGTAGCGCGCGGCAAAGAACACAACCGTGATGACGCCGTCCATGTAGACGAAGAATGCGAGCAGGAAGCGGCGCAGGTCGGGCATGCCCCACACATCCTTGATCGTCGTAAGCGTCTTGGAGAAGCCCGTGCGCGCTGCTGCGAACATGCTCATCCCCGTCGGCTCGTCTGCGGGCAGACGCCGGAAGGCCGGAATGGCGAACAACGCCCACTGCACGGCGATCGCAACCCACATCAGGCCCCAGAGATCGCCCTCGACCAAGGGCCAGGCGATGAGCAGCGCGACCAGGGAGCCGGCGTAGCCGACCGCGAAGCCGAGCGCTGATACGCGGCCGCGTCGCTCCGGCGCCGCGATGTCGGGAAGGTAGGCGTTGTAGAACACGAGCCCACCTTCGAAGCCCACATTGGCAAGCGCAGCGAGCACGCTGCCGAGAATGACCATGCCCATGCCGCCGGACGTCACCTGGGTCAGCCCGAGGACGGCGGCGATGCCGAAGAGCGTGTAGAAGCCCATCAGGCGCTTGCGCTGGCCGGTGTGGTCGGCAATCCCGCCCACGAACGGGGCCGAGAGCGCGACCAGCAGCATGGACGACGCGATGGTCGCGCTCCAGAGGGCGTCGGCCGGCGCCCCCGTGGGTCCCACGATCTCGGTCGTGTAGTAGACGGAGTACATCGAGGCAAAGAGGACGGCGAACGAGGAGTTGCCGAAGTCGTAGAGGCACCACGCCCAGACAGTCCGTCGATTCTGGGGGTTCACCGCGCTCACGCCGCTCCTGCCTCTACGCCACCGTGGCCGAAGGAGGATACCCGGAGCCGTGTTCGGTATGGTGGTGCCCCCGGCGGCCCAAGCCCCGGATCGACCTCGGAGGACGGCATGGACAAGCAGCTACTCGAGAACACGGCCAAGGCCCTCGTGGCCCCCAACAAGGGCATCCTCGCCGCCGATGAGAGCACCGGCACGATCGGCAAGCGCTTCGACTCCATCGGTGTCGAGTCGACGGCGGACTCCCGCATCGGCTACCGCCAGACCTTCTTCACGGCGGAGGGCGCCTCCGACAACGTCAGCGGCGTCATCCTCTACGACGAGACGCTGCGCCAGTCCGTCGCCGACGGCCGTCCCGTACCCAAGGCCCTCACCGACGCGGGCATGCTCCCCGGCATCAAGGTCGACACCGGCGCCAAGCCCTTGGCGGGTGCGCCGGGCGAGACGGTCACCGAGGGCCTCGACGGGTTGCTGGCGCGCTGCGAGGAGTACTTCGCCCTCGGCGCACGCTTCGCCAAGTGGCGCGGCGTCTACAAGATCTTCGACGGTGGCCCGAGCCACGCGTGCATCCAGGCGAACGCCCACGCGCTCGCCCGGTACGCATCCATCGCCCAGGCGGCGGGCCTGGTGCCGATCGTCGAGCCCGAGGTGCTCATGGAGGGCGACCACACGATCGAGACCTTCGAGAAGGTCTCCCAGTGGGCCTGGTCCACGGTCTTCGAGCAGCTCTACACCATGGGCGTCCACCTCGAGGGCATCCTCCTCAAGCCCAACATGATCCTCTCGGGCAGCACGTGCCCGACCCAGGCGCCGGTCGAGGAGGTCGCCACGGCCACGCTGCGCTGCCTCCGCCGCACGGTGCCCGCGGCCGTGCCGGGCGTGGTCTTCCTCTCGGGTGGTCAGAGCGATGTACTCGCAACCGAGCACCTGAACGCCATGAACCAGAGGGGTCCCCAGCCGTGGGAGCTCAGCTACTCCTACGGACGCGCACTGCAGGCGCCCGCGCTCAAGGCCTGGGCCGGCGAGGAGGCCAACGCCCCCGCCGCACAGGCAGCGTTCCTGCACCGCGCGCGGTGCAATGGCGCCGCCCGTACCGGCAGCTACTCCGCCGAGATGGAAGCGACCTCCGCCGCCATGTAGCGGCTACGCCGACTGGCGCTGGGTCTCGCCCGTCACCTGGGCGATCGCCTCGAGCAGCTGGGCCGCATCGATGGGCTTCGTGGCGTAGGCGTCCATGCCCGCTTCGAGGCAGCGCTGCTCGTCGCCCTGCATGGCATGGGCGGTGAGTGCGACGATGGGCATCCGGGCAGCACCCGTCGCCTCCTGGGCACGGATGACACGACTCGCCTGAAGGCCATCCATCTCGGGCATCTGGACGTCCATCAAGACCACGTCGAAAGCACTCTCCGCGAGCGCTTCGACCGCCAACCGGCCATTGCCGACCGAGGTCACGTCGAACCCGTGACGCTCGAGCAAGCGCGTCGCGACAAGCACGTTGACGGGGTTGTCTTCAGCAAGCAGGACCCGCTGCCCACTCGCGGCGACGCCACGCCGCTCGGGTCGCTCGAGGACGGCGGGCTCATCACGCTCGCCCTGCAGCATCTCCACGAGTAGCTGCCGCAGATCCTCCGGGAGGATGGGCTTTGCGAGCACCGCACGAACCCCGTCCTCGCGGCGCGTCCGGAGCCCCACGCGCAGGGGACCCGCCGTGAGCAGCACGAGCGGCGGGAGCTGCCCGCCAGCCGCCTGCGTCAACGCCTCGAAGGTGCCGGTCTGATCCTCGGCGACGCAGGCGCCTTCGAGGAGCAGGGCGTCGTAGGGCTGGCCCGCGCCGTGGGCCTCGGCGACGGAAGCAACGGCCGCTTCGATGTGCGCCACCCGCACGACCTCGACCTCGAGTTCCCGCAGCTGGGTCGAGAGCACCTCGCACGCCGAGGCCCGCGGCTCCAGCACGAGGGCGCGGCGACCGCGGAGCAGCATGCGCTCCGCGCGGGGCGGGAGCGGATCCGCGTCGGACGCCAGCTGGAAGTGCGCCGTGAAGAAGAACGTGCTGCCCTTCCCGGCCTCGCTGTCGAGACGGATGCGCCCCCCCATCAAGCCGACGAGTCGGGCGCTGATGGCCAGGCCAAGGCCCGTGCCGCCGTAGACCCGCGTGGTGGAGTTGTCGGCCTGGGCAAACGCGTCGAACACCGCCGACTGACGCTCGGCCGGGATGCCAATCCCGGTGTCCGTCACCTGGAACTCGAGCTCGGCGGCGCCGCGCGCCCGCGAGCGGTAGTACACCCGCACGGCGACCTCACCCTCCGGAGTGAACTTGATCGCGTTGCCCACGAGATTGACGAGGATCTGACGCAGGCGGCCCGTGTCGCCGATGAGGCCGTCAGGCACGTCCGTCGCCACATCGAGAACGATCTCGAGGCCCTTCTCCTGTGCCCGGATGGAGAGCGCCTTCAGCGTGTCGGCAACGCAGGCCCGCAGCGAGAAGGGTTCCTCCTCGAGCTCGAGCATGCCCGCCTCCACCTTGGAGAAGTCCAGGATGTCATTGATGATCCCGAGCAGGGCGTCGGCCGAGGACTTCACGAGTCCCATGTGCTCGCGCTGCTCGTCGTCGAGTTCGGACTCGAGCACGACCTCGCTCATGCCAAGGATGCCGTTCATCGGCGTGCGGATCTCATGGCTCATGTTGGCGAGGAACTCGCTCTTTGCGCGGCTCGCCTCCTCGGCCGCGCGCATCGCATCTTCGACGATGGCGGCCCGGCGCCGGGACTGCCAGTACTCACGGCTGACCCCGCGCGCCTGGAACGCAAGCAGCGCGGCGTGGCAGAAGAAGATGCCGCCGAGCGCGAAGCCCGGCTGGCCTCCAACGACGAAGCCCATGACCATGAGCGGCCCCAGGCCACAGGCGATCTGCAGCAGGAACAAGCGCAGGGCAATCCCCAAGGTCGTCAGACAACCGGCGATCAGCGCGGCAACGCAGAGCAAGACGAGGAAGGTCGTCCACTCGAACGCGAGCGTGCCCAAGGTGTAGGCACCGAACGCGCCCCAGAGCGCGCCGGCCACGACCGCGCCGGCGGCAAAGAGCCCCCGGGCAAGTACGGGCCGCACGGCATGCAGCGCCTCGAAGTGGAAGGCGAGGACGAAGCGCGCGACGGCCAGCGCCGTCGTCGCGGCAAGCATCGCGTAGATGGCGAGCGGCGCGACCTCGGTGTACGGGGTCGTCAGCAACACGACGCCGACCAGGGCCGGGTAGGCCGCGGTGAGCGGCCAGGAGCGGCGAACCATCTCGCGGTCCCCCGCCAGCCGTACCGCGACCTGCTGGGCCTGCGAAAGCCCGGTCGCTGTGACGTCGATGGTCTCGGCCCTGCCCACTGCTGCTCCTCCACGCACGGCGCCCCACTGAGTCTGCAGCGAGGGCCAAGGCCCTATCGCCCGTTCCACCAGCGGGGCTGGTGGCCGTCTTCAGACGTGTAAACACATCGACAACAGTCGGTTCTGGAGGCTAGCGACCGCCGACCCTCAGACGATGCTCGCCCGTGCCGTCCAGGCGGACGGTGCCGTCGTGGAGCACGCGCGTACCCCGGGCGCTGGAGGCGCGGACCAGGACCCGGAAGGAGCCCTTGCCGAGGCCTGGGACGGTCAGAACCGAGCCATCAGGCCCGCCAGACGCGCTGCGCGCGTAGGAGGGCGTGCCGAGCGCGGTCACGCTGGCCCAGATGCCCGTCGGCGAGGATCCCGCGCCACCGGCGAGCTCGAGGATGAGCGTCGTCCCCTGGGCAGGGGTGATGGTGCCCAGGTCCGTCAGCCCCGCAGCAAGCGAGACGCCCGCTCGAATCGTCGGAGGATGCTGGGTGCCGTGCGCGATCCAGAGCGTGTAGGTGCCCGGGGTGTAGCCGCCGAAGGTGTACGTACCGGCCGCCCGCTCCGGCTGGACCGAGAGGACCAGCTCCGCGCCCACGGCGCCCTTGTAGAGCTTCACCTCTACGCCCCCCCCGGTGCCCGCGATGCTCGCGGTTCCGACGCTCCCGCTCGCAAGGCCCGCAACACGGAAGGTCGCCTGGGCGCCCGCCTCGAGTCGCAGCTCCGGCCCCTTGCCGCCCGCCACGACTGTCGCGCTGCCTCCGCGCGCGGCGGCGCTCAAGGTCGGGTGGGTCACCCGCAGGCGCAGGGTCTGCCCCGCCAGGGCGCGCAGCCTGTAGACACCGTCGCCTCCCACACGCGCCCCTGTCCAGCCGTTGGACGGATCGTCGCGCCCCTCGACCAGCACCCGCGCGCGCGTGAGACTGGTGCCCGCCGGCGCCGTGACCCGGCCGGTGATCTGAACCGAGGTCGAGAGGTCGACAGCCACCTCCGCGGGGGCCATGCCCAGACGAACGTCCACGGCACGGCTCTCATAGCCACTGCGCGCCTCGACCACGCGGTAGCGCCCTGCGTCGAGTCCGGGGTAGCGGTGGATGCCATCACCCGCCGGCTCCGGTCGGAGGCCGGGGCCCGGCGCCGACACGAACGCTACCCAGCGCTTGGTCGCCGCGCTGTAGCGCTGCAGGGCGAGGCTGTATTGGCCATCCGCCGGCGGAACGACGCGCGCCACAAGCTCTCCGGCGCGCTTGAGGTCGAGCTCGATGGGGCTCCCACCGGCATTCCGGCTGTCCAACTCGAGCCTCTCGGGCAGGTAGCCCGTGGCATGCAAGGTCACGGTGATGGGGCCATCACCGGGGGGCGGGCGCACGTTGACCTCCAGGGTGCCGGCCTGGGCGTCCTCGACGACCTCGTCGAGTGGCACGCGCTGCCCGGCCACCACCAGCGTGTAGTACGCCGGGAGCGCCGGCTCGCCGTCGATCCGCAGCAGGAGGCGGAACCCGACACTCGCCTCGAGCTCGAGTTCGTACTGCTCTTGACCATCCTCGAGGTCGAGGCGGCCCAGCAGCGGCCCTCCCCAGGGGCTGTCGCCCGAGCGCACGTGCACCCCCGCCTTCGTCGCGGCGACACGCTCAAACACCGCGACGCCGTCAGCATCCGTCGTTGCGGGTTCAACCTGACCGGTACCATCCAGCGGATTCAGCCGTACGCCGAGCCCGGCGACGGCGGTACCGTCCGGCTCGACGACGCGCACGCGCACGGAGCGAGCCGCCAGGAACTCGATCGCACCACCCGCGTCGACGCCCACGGGGGCACGGAAGCGGGCCTGGCGCCCATCGGGTGCGACCAGCACCCCCGCAAGCGCCGCCTGCGGCAAGCCTTCGACGATGGCGTAGGAACCCTCGATGCGCCCGTGCGCATTGCCAGAGGCCGTGGTGGACCCGCGGTTGGCGGCATCCACGCGCAGCGCCGTGCCATCCGCCGGAACCCCGCCCTCGCCCTCATAGATCGGAAAGGTCACCGTGCGCTGGCGCTGCAAGCGCACGCGGATCTCGTTCACGCCGGGATCGGCCCGCTGGCCATGCGCCTGCCACCAGACGCTGACCGCATAGCCCGGCGCCTCGGCGTTGGCGTAGATCGTCTCCGCCTCGCCGAGGCCGCGCACGCTCACGCGGCCCTGCGCGTTGGTCGAGAGCGTCGGCAGGCTCGGGAGATAGCCGGGACCATTGGGCGCAGGCAGGGTGAGCTTGTCGCCGATCGTCACCGTTGCGCCCGAGACGGGTCGCCGCGTGCGCGCGTCTTCGACGATGACGTCCAGGTAGCGCTCCGACCCGAGGGCGACGACGGCGACGTCGCCCTGCGCTTGCGGAAGGCGCACCTTCTGCGTGCCGCGCCCGCGCCCGGGAAGGGTCGCCAGGACCTCATAGAGTCCCGCCGCCAAGCCATCGAAGCCGGCGATGCCTGCGCTGTCGCTCGAGCCCGACGCGAGCGGCGTGAGCGAACCACCCGCCCGGCGCGCAACCGCAACCGTTGCAAACGCCGACGGCTTGCCGTCGACCTCCACGCGCACCCGCAGCGGGTGCGCCGGCTCGAGCACGATGGCGGCCACGGCCTCCGCGCCCGCCGCACGCAGCCAGACCATGCCCGTGCCCGCGCCATAGCCCTTGCGGCGGGCCACCAGGGCACCGCGGCGTGCTGGAACGCCCCGTCGCAGGGACAACGGGAAGCGATAGATCCCGTCCGCGTCCGTCGTGGCGCGGAGCGGTGTTCCGGCGCCGATGCGAAGTTGGACGGCCGCGTCTGCAATGGGCAGTCGGCGCTGATCCACCACGCGGCCCAGCAGCTCGAACGTGTCGGTGCTGGCGGGACTCGTGTCGCCACCCGCGGCGGTAGCGGCCCCGCCCGCACCGCGCGGCCCGTCGCCCACGCCCGAGGGGCCGTCGTTCGCCCCGCGCACGCCGCTCCCCTCACCCTCCTCGGGATCGAGGAGCGAGCCGCCGTCCTGCGGCCCGTCGACGCCATCGTCCATGTTGCCCAGCAGGCTCCACAGCACGCAGGCAAGCGCGACGGTCAGGAAGATGCGGAGGAAGAGCTTCATGGCGGTAGGTCCGCCAGGGTAGCCGCGCGCGAGCGCGTGGGTGCTACTTGGCCTTCTCGGCCAACAGGTCCTCAAGAAGGGCGCGGAACTTCTTCACGGCGTCGACGCGATCCCGCAGGAGCGCGCCTGACTTGAAATAGCGCACCCGACCCTCCCGGTCGATCACGACGGCATGGGGCCAGCCTGCAAGCGCGTACTTGGGCGCGGGCTCGGTCTTGTCGATCATGACCACCGGCCAGTTCATCTTGTGGTTGCTGATGAAGGTCTTGATGACCTCGAGCTCCTTCGCCGGGTAGTCCTCGGCGCTGAAGAGGGTCTCGCCGTTCGGCTTCTGGGTGCCGCGCGCGAGGCGCGCGGCGGGCGTGGCGCGCTTGCCGGGCACGACCTTGTCGAGGAGGTCGTCGTCGAGGTCGTAGCGGGCCTCGTAGACGGTGCCGGCGCTGGCCGTCACGCCGACGACGACGAGCCCCTGCTTCTCGTAGTCCCTCAGAAGATCACGGATGGCCGGGAAGCTCTTGATGCACCACGGACACCACGTGGCCCAGAAGTCGAGCACGACGACCTTGCCCTTGAGATCGCCAAGCCCCTTCAACTCACCGAAGGCGTGCTCGAGGGTCCAGTCCGGCGCCGGCTTGCCGAGCATGGCGAAGGGGGCGCCCGCCTTCTCGATCCGAGTCAGGTAGCTCTTGGCGCTCGCGAGCTGACGGCCAGCGTTGTAGGCCACGCGCTCGAGCATGCTCCGTTTGTTGGCGGGCTTGGCCTTCAGCTTTCCGTTCTCATCGACGGAGTCCGGCGAGTTCTCGAGGAGGTTGGCCATGGCTTGCTTCTGCTTGGCCTCCGTCATCTCGATCGCCTTCGCCTGCTGGGCGGCGAGCAGATCAAGCAGAGGCCTCACCTCCGAGCGCACGCCGTCATAGCCGTCGAGCGCATGGGTCTTGCCAAGCAAGCCGGCCACGAGCGAGCGGTACAGGCGCGAGGCCATCATGGGATCGCGCGTGACGACGGCAATGCGCAGATCGTGCGCGCGTTGCTTGTGCTCCATGGCAGCGAGAACGTTCGCGATGTTGCTCTCGATGTTGGAGCGCATCGTGAGGCGCGCCCCGGTTCCGAGGTCGGCGCTGTAGGCACTCAGGCTCTCGATGGCCTTCATGCACCCGGCGGAGCCAAGCGCGTCTCGCAGGTCCTTGGTGCCGAGCAGCCCGGCCTCCTGCATGGCCCCTTGATCACGGAGCGTCTCCAGGTTTTCTGCATTCGCCCAGACGGAGCGGAAGGTCGCCGCGGCCTGCGACCACTGCTGGGCGCCACGCTGGATGAAGCCAAGCGAGAGGGCCTCTTGGCCGAGCGCCATGCTGCCGGTCGCGCCGAACTGCTTGAGGTAGGCCAGGGCCTCAGCCTTCACGTGATCCGCGCGCTTCGCGTAGGGGATCTTGCGGCCTTCCATGTTGATGGTGCGCCAGGCCTCACTGGGCTTGGTCACCGAGGGGGTGGTGGGCGCCTCGTCGGCGGCCAACACCGAAGGAACGGTCAGGAAGGCGAGGGCAAGGCATAGGGTCCACGCGGTGCGCATCGGGAGTCCTCCAGAGGGCCGCGCATTGTAGGCAATCTGCGCCCCCCCGACGAGGGGCGGGGGCCCCGAGCCGCGTCGCCCCGGAGCCCTCCTACTTGGGGCCTTCCTCGGCGCCGGAGCCGAAGCGCGAGAGATCGGCGTCGGGCACAGGCACGCTCACCTCGCTTGCGCCGGCTGCGACATGGAACTTGCGCTCCACCCCCCGCACGAGGCGCCCGTCGCGGCGGCCCTCGGCGTAGACGTAATACGCCCCGGGCACCATGCTCAGCGTCGTCGGCAAGGCAGGCTTCGCGACGCGCTTCCACTCGGCGTCTTGCTGGAGGTTGCGCGCAGCGAGCCGGTCGTTCATCGAGACGACGCGCAGGTCGTAGTCCTTGTTGGGCGCGTCCTGCTGCTCGCGGTCGACGAGGCGGAAGGTGACCTGGCCCGAGCCGTACGCGCCGAGGCCGTAGCCGACGGGGGCTACGAGGCGGACCCAGGCCAGCTTGTCGGGGGCGAGCGAGGAGCGCGCCGCGCTGCGGTCCCATAGCGGCTCACCGTCTGCGCGCTTATCGAGGTGACGTCCCCGAACCACGAAGGAACTCTCGCCCACGGGACCGTGCGGGTCGCTGACCTCCCACGAAGGCAAGTCTGCATAGCCGTCGAGGCACCACTCCCCGTCCCGGAGCCGCCCCATGAGGCGCAAGCCCCAAGGATTCGTATCGTAGGAAGCGATATCCGCCTTCGCAGGCAGTCGTTCATCCCCCCACCACCAGCGGGTCTGCGTACCGGCGCGGTAGGCGTACTCCCACTCGGCCTCCGTAGGAAGCCGATAGTCGTGCAGCGGGTCAGTGGCCGAGAGCCTTTGCGCGAGCTCAGTTGCCGACGCCCTTCTCGTGGGCGATCCACCCAACGCGCCACCGTTGGGCGTCCAGCCACGCGGCGCGGTCATGATGTAGAAGCCCCGGTCGATGTGTACGCGATGCTGCACCTCGCTCGGATCGCGACCCGTCTCCCCAGGCGGCGATCCCATGAGAAAGGTCCCCGCAGGAATGAACACGAAGGTGCCGTCGCGTCGTGGGCTCTGGAAGGCCACGGGAACTCCAAGTGCCGTGGCGGCATCGACCTGCGCCTGGGACACCCGGACACGGTCGATCACTTCGCCGGCCCCCCGAGTGGATGGGCGCGCCTCCGCCATCACGAACGTCGGCGGCGGACGCACGCCGGTCCCGCCGCCACTCGGCGACGGATCGCCGCAGCCGGCAATGCCAGCCGCTGCCAGCAGGAGGATGAGCAGGGCGGGTTCGAGGCAGCGCACCTGCCCATCGTCCCAGGGATTCGAGCGCCGAGCCAGGGGCCGGCCGGCGGCGTCCGTCGCCGATGCGACCATGCCCGCCATGGCCGAAGCCTTCGACCCCCGCAAGCGCCTGCTGGTCCGCGCGACGCTCGTCGCGGGCATGGTGCTCGCTGCCCTGGGCCTCTGGGCGATCGTCGCCAAGCGCTGCGCGGGCACGCCCCCCGAGACCTCGAAGCCCGCCCTACCCGCCGACACCGGGCGGCATGTCCGCGTGCGCGGACCCGAGGGCAATGTCCTGCCGGGCGCCGCCGCCTTCCTCTTGCAGCGCGCGAGCGACGGCCCCCAGGACGTCACCTGGCACGAGAGCGTCGGCGTGCTCGTCTTGCCCGAGAGCGGCAAGGACTACCCCGTGCGCGTGATCGCGCCCGGCTACCGCGTCCAGGACCTCTCGGCCATCCGCGGCGGGCAGACCATCACGCTGGTGCCCGGCCTGCTCGCGAAGGTCTCCCTCCGCGGGGTCCCCTCGGACGGCTTGCCCGAGCACGTGCGCTTCTTGCTGCGGGTGAAGCCCGCCGGCGTGGACGTCAAGGGTCTCCAGCCGCAGGAGATCGTCGAGCTCATGGACAACCGGGGAGGCCCGGGCAGCGGTCCGGAGCACATCCCGCGGGGTGACTTCGGCTACCCCATCTCCCGCGAACAGGCGCGGGCGGGCATCGTGCTGCCGGCCCCCGGCCGCTACCACGTGCACTGGGGCCTCATCGACACCAAGGCGCGCACCTGGGTGCGCGCGCAGGGCCAGGAAGGACGTGAGCTCACGATCAGGGACGACCCGGCCGCCCAGCCGTTCTTCCTCGACGTCACCCTCGAGCAACTGCAGCAAGCCCTCGACGAACTCGAGACCGGCGTCAGCGCCGCGCGCAAGCAGGCGAAGTAGCGGCGAGCCGACGCGCCCTAGTTCATCTTCGCGACGAGCGTAATCCCGGTGCTGCCGCTCTCGATGTCCTTGAGGGTCTCGATCCGCCCGCCGTTGATCCAGCCCTGCACGTTGTAGCGCCCCGGCGGCAAGCCGCTCACCCGGAAGGTCGCGTCGTCATTGACCGTGGCTTGGATCCAGCGACCGTTGGCCATGCAGTACACGTTGGGCTTGCGCCCCCCGGCAGTCCAGCCCTCGATGGTTCCCTCGATCGTCTCGCCCATCTGCAGGGTGATGTGATACGGACCGCGACCGGGCTCGGCCTGCTCCAGCTTCCCGTAGCGATCGTCGCCCTTCTTGGACGCGAAGAGCGTGCCGGTCGCACCCTTGGCGTTGGCGATGGTCCAGCTGCCATCGGCACCAACGCTGCTGCTCTGGGTGCTGCCGTTGGAGACGAACATGACCGAAAAGCCCTGGACGCTGTCACCGCCCAGGGTGCCGCTGATGGATGCCGACTTGGGGGCGACGAGGTGCACGCCCGTGGCGGGCGCGGAGATGTCCATGGGTGGCGGCGATGCATAGCCCGCCGTCTGGATACGCGCCGTGAGGCGGTAGCGACCGGGCATCAAGGGCCCGACCTTGAACTTGTTCGACTGACCATTCAGGTGGCCATTGGCCGAGCCGAGCCCGGCCTTCTTGTCGATGGGTGTCGCCTGGATCCAACCGTTGGAGACGGCTTCGCCATCCGGTCCAACCACGGTGCCCTCGATCAGCACGCCGGCACGGAGCTTCAGCTCGACCGTCTTGGTGCCCGCCGCGACGTCCTTGATCGTCTCCGAGATGTAGGGCACATCGCCACCTGTGCCGCCGCCGGACACATTGAAGAACGAGTCCTCCGGGAGTCCCTTGATCACGAACCGCCCGTCCGCGCCTGCGCGGGTGCGGAGGCGCATGTTCGCCATCCAGTTGTTGTTGCGCTTGCTGGCGCCGCGCGACTTCTTCGAGGCGGCCGTCTCGTTCAGCCAGACGTTCGCGGCGGGAACCGGCGCGCCGTCCGGCGTAAGCACCCGACCCTCGATGGTCAGCCCCTTCTTGAGCTTGATCACAACCTCGGTGTCGCCGGCCCGTACGGGAATGGGCTCCGGGGTACTCCAGTCGCCACCCGGCGTGAGCTCGGCAGTGTAGTCGCCTTGCTTCAGCCCGCCGACCGTCCACGTGCCGTCCTCCGCGCTGCGCGTCTGCCCACCGGTTCCGCCTCCGCTGTTGCCCCACCAGTTGTAGTTGCGCGAGCCCTTCTTCTGGATGCGCACCTGCATGCCGGGAAGGCCGCGGCCGGCGTTGTCCACCACCTTGCCCGTCACCGTGCGCCCCGCGTCGAGGCGGATCTCGATCGCACCGCTCAGGCTCACGTCCTTCTCACGCCGGCTGACGAAGTTCAGCGGTCGGCCTGCGGCATCGAACGCACTCGCGACATCGACGTCCACCGAGCTCTCCGAAGTCGTCACGCGCGCGCTGAAGTAGCCGCCGAGGAGTTGCGCGGTCGTGCTGCTGCGACGCTTGCCCGTGGGCCCTGTATAGATTCGGACCGAGCCACGCGCGACGGCATTGCCGTCCTCGTCGATGACGCGACCCTCGACGGTGAACTTGTCGGGGAGCGTCAGCGTCAGGCGCACATCCTCGGCGCCCGAGGACACGTTGTCCTCCTTGGCCGAGCCAGCCCAGACGGTGTACTCCCCTTCCAAGAGACCCCGGATCTCGAAGGCACCCTTGGCGTTCGTCGTGGCGTAGTAGGACTGCTGTCCGCGATTGCGACGACCGCGTCGAGGACTGCCCCTGCTGCTGGCCGCCGTCTTCTTGCGCACGGCTCGAACCATGATGCCTGTCAGGACCTTGCCCATCTCATTCTCGACCACGCCCCGGATCGTGAAGACCGGCGGCATCGTCAGGTCCACGTTCTCGGCCGGCTTGCCCCAGACGAAGTCGAGTTGCTTCTTCGCGCCCTCGGGGATCGGGTTGATGCCCGTCGCGGAAACCCACCACTTGCCCTCGCGGATGCCTGCGAGCTCGAAGGCACCGTCCAAGTCGGTGACGGCGCTCTCCTGCGTACCGCCACTCGCCGTGACGACGACGCCCGCCACCGGCGAGCCGTCGGTCTCCTTCACGACACCGCTGACGGAGGCTCCGAGCTTGGCCACGACCTTGGGTTCTTCCTTCGGCGCGCCCTCCGCCGGAACGGTGACCTTCATCGGCTTGTCGGTTTGGTGCGTGAGGCTGCGGGCGGTGAGGTTGTAGGACTTGTCGGGCTCGAGGCCCGGGAAGACGAACTTCCCTTCGGCGTCGGAGCGAACCGTG
>JAJDEM010000283.1 GCA_029259795.1 Planctomycetota bacterium | reverse complement strand
GTACGAGCGCAACCGAGACCGCGCGCGAGAGAGAGCCCGCGAGCGCTACCGCAGGCTGAAAGCGCTGGCGTCCGTTGGCGAGGCCGCGTTGGCGGCGGCCGGCGGTGCGCTCGTCCAAGAGCCGGGGGCTCGGGCGCGCACTGCCACGCACCCTCCGAGAAGCCGCACGTCCCGTGGTTAGGGACTCGTGTGCCGTGCGCTAGCGTACGGGGCGGGCGGCTCTCGCCGCAGATTCCTGGGGCTGGCGGCCCTCAGTGTCGGCAGCACAAGTACGACCTCATCGCTGGGCCAAGAAAAACTTCACGCAGTGCGCCGGGAGCAGGGCTAGACTCTCGGCGTGTGCAAGCGCCTACCCCAGATCTGCACCCCCTTGCTCTTCATCCTCGTGATGGCGTGGGGGACGTGCCCCTGCTTCTACGCCGAGATCCTCACGGGCGGGCTCGTGTCCTTTGACACTTCCGCTGGAGGCGCCTGCACTTGTGGGCACGTGGCGGCCAATCAGGGCACCACGACCGGGCCGACGGCGAACGCTCAGAACGGCCCTGAGAGCGGCAGGTGCCCCTGCTTGGACACCGTAGGGACCATGCACGAACTCCCGCAAGCAGATGAGACAGTACTCTGCGCGGGCGACGATCTCCTTCTCGTCCACGAGGCCCTGATCCCGCGCCCTGTGGCCTTCGCCACACAGGGCAGGGGGCTGCCCGCGGGCGCCGATCCCGGACCCACGCTCCACTCGGTCGTTCTTCTCGTCTAGAAACGCGCTCCCCTGCGGACGAAGCTGATCGTCCGCTGCGCGGCGTAGCGCTGCGCCCCCCGAGGCGCGTGAAGTCGCTGCCGGCATAGCACCGGCGCGAATCGCGCCTTGGCTCCGAGCGCCATGTAGACGCTCGCCCGCCGGGAATACGGATCGCCTCGATCCCGGCGCCGAGTCCCCCCGCTTGTGCCTACACACCGATCCGAGATCCAGGTGGGCACGCGGCCGGAGAGGCATCAGATCCAAAGTCCCAATTGAGCTCCAGCGGGGCTCACGGAGAAGCACGATGAAGCTAGGAACAATCATGGTGGCTGCGTTGGCCATTGGTGTGTCTGCGGTGACCCTCACCGCATCGGCAGAAGACGAGGCGCCGGCGCCGAAGACGGTCAAGAAGCGCCAGTTCAAGGACCGGAGGGAGTTCGCGGGCACGATTGTCTGTATCGGCTGTGAACTCGAGAAGCGCGGAGCGCACGCGCAATGCACGCTGCACGCCAAGCACGCGCAGGGCCTGCTCGCCGACGATGGCACGCTGTGGACCTTCATCGACAACACGCGCGGCCACCACCTCATCAAGCAGAAGAAGCTCCTCGGCAAGCCGATCAAGGTCGTGGGCTGGAAGTACCCCAAGACGCAGTACATCGAAGCCTGGAGCTACTACGTTCAGAAGGGCAAGAAGTGGGTCCATTGGGACTACTGCAAGATATGCGGGTTCGAGCCCGGCGAGTTCAAGGGCACGGATCTCTGCCCGGGTTGCGTCGAGGACGGCGAAGACGAAGAGGAAGGCAAGTAGCCATGAGGTTCCTTGCCGCCCTCGGGAGAGGGGTCTTTACGGTGGCCGTCCTCGCAGCGCTCGGCCTCCTCTTCGCGTACGTCAAGAACGACTGGAAGGCCCCATGGGCGGAACCACCCGCCCATGGGGAGGACTGGTGCGAAGCGCATGGCGTGGCGCTGTCTGAATGCGAGCAGTGCAACATCGAGCTCCAGCGCGGCGGGACGTTCTCGGTCGCCGAGCGGGAGCCGGAAGAGGGAGAGTGCCCCAACTGCCTCGTGCGCATCACCCTCGCCAAGGGCGCTGCCGAGGAGATCGGCCTGGAGTCTACGCCGGTCAAGTTGCAGGCCGTCTCCGAGCGCCTCGAGGCGAACGCAGAGACGATGTATCAGCCCTCGGCGTACGCTCGCGTAGCACCTCTGATCACGGGCATCGTCAGGACGGTCCCGGTCCAACTGGGCCAGGAGATCGAGGCCGGAGCGGTGTTGGCCGTCATCGAGTCCACGCAGATGGGGCAGGCGAAGGCGCAGTATCTGAATCGACTGGAGCTCCTCGCCCTTCGCAAGGAGCGGCATGCACAGGAGAAGGCGCTGTTCGAGAAGAAGCTGTCGCTTCGCTCCAAGATGCTCGATGCCGAAGCGCTGGTTTCCGAAGCGCAGCTCGAGGTCCAGGGGAGCGCGCAGCGGCTCGCCGGCCTCGGGCTTTCTTCTGATGCAATCGCCAAGCTCGGCCGCACGAAGGACACGTCTTCCACGGTCGAGGTCGTCGCGCCCTTCGACGGGATGGTGACGGAGGTGAATACGGTCATCGGCGAACGAGCGAGCCCGGACAAACCCGTCGTCGCCGTCGCCGACATGAGTCGCATGTGGATTGCGATCGACATCTACGAGCAGGACCTCCCGCGCGTCGAGATCGGACAGAGGGCCTACTTCCGGTTGCCTGCTCTTCCAAGCACGCGCTTCCGGGGGAAGATCGTCGCTAGCGCCGGTGCGGTGGACGAGCGGACCCGAACGATTCGGTTCTACGCGGACGTCAAGAACAGACAGGGCCTTCTCCGCGCCAACATGTTTGGCAAGGCGAGGATAGTGATCAAGCCGGCGGAGCCGAAGCTGCTCATCCCCAAGGCGGCGCTTCAAGACGACGGCGACTGCAAGCTGGTCTTCGTCCAACTCAAGGAAGACGTGTTCCGTTCCCGCGGCGTCGAGGTGGGTGCCGTGTTCGAGAACGGATACGAGGTTACGGCTGGCCTACAGGAAGGGGACCGCGTCGTCACGACCGGGAGCTTCCTGCTCAAGACCGAGATTCTCCGCGGCCAGATCGGGGCGGGGTGAGGTTGCTCGGAATAGGAGCCGCGTGACGGCTCCGCAACCCCCACAGCATTCACCGCTCGGATCACTGCCAGCGCACAAGCCACGGCTGCCGAGAAAGGCACATAACCCATGTTGAACTGGATCATCGAGGTGTCACTCAGGCATCGCAAGATCGTGCTTGCGATGTCGGCCGTCGTCGTCGTCGTGGGCATCAAGGCGATCGATCAACTGCCCATCGATGCATTCCCGGACGTGACGGACGTGATGGTGCAGGTGAACACCGAAGCGCCGGCCCTGAGCCCGGAGGAGGTCGAACAGCAGATCACGATTCGTGTCGAACAGACTCTCGGTGCGCTGCCCAACCTCAAGCTCATGCGGTCGATGTCGAAGTTCGGCCTTTCCCAGGTCGTCCTGATCTTCGAAGACGGAACGGATATCTACTTTGCACGTGCCCAGGTGCTGG
>JAJDEM010000282.1 GCA_029259795.1 Planctomycetota bacterium | reverse complement strand
ATGAGATCGGGTGCGAGGGTGCGCGAGAGCCGCACGATTCAGCTTGTGTTCATGCAACATGCGGGCTCGGCACTGCCTGCGGCGTCCGCCCATGGGGCCACCTGCTGCGCCGGCCGATGCCCTCACGATCCGTGCCCCAACGGCGCCATGGCACCTCAACGTGCAGGAGCATGCCTCCGGGCCCGATCGTCGTCGTGACGACGGCTCGCTTCGACCTCCCCCGGCTCGCGACGCTGTGCGTTCAGACAGTGCCAAGCCCAGGTGTTTCGTGAGGCGCGGTTGGTGGTGTGTCTTCTTCAGCCGGGCCCGGCCGTCAGTACCCGGCCGCTTGGCCGTCCTTGCGTGACTCCGAGGCGCCGACGTAGATCTTGCGAGCCGCGTCCCAGTGGATGGCTTGGTAACCCCCGTAGGGCCCGATGGCGGGCTTGAGGGTGTGGCCACGCCGCGTGAGCTCACGGCGCACGGCCTCGGGGATGGCCGACTCGAGGTGCAGCTCCCCACCATCGGTCATGGTCACGCCCGTTGGTGTCGAGGAGCCCGTGTGATGGAAGCGCGCGGCGTCGCCGGCCTCCTGGACGTTCATCCCAAAGTCGATGAGGTTGCACAGCACCTGCACGTGCCCCTGGGGCTGCATGTCGCCACCCATGACGCCGAAGCTCAGCCACGGCTTGCCGTCCTTCGTCACGAAGCCCGGGATGATCGTGTGGAAGGGACGCTTGCCGGGTGCGTAGGTGTTGGGATGCCCCTCCGCCAGCGTGAAGAGCTCGCCACGGTTCTGGAGGCAGAAGCCCAGTCCGGTCGGGCAGAGGCCGGAGCCGAAGCCGCGGAAGTTGCTCTGGATGAGGGAGACCATCATCCCGTTCCCATCGGCGACGGTCAGGTAGACGGTGTCGCCTTCACGCAGCTTCGGATCGCCATGCGCGATGCTGCGCGCGGCCTTGGTTGCATCGAGGAGCTTGCGGCGCTTCGCGGCGTAGGTCTTCGAGATCAACCCAGCCACGGGGACCTTGGCCATCTGCATGTCCGCGTAGAAGCGCGCGCGATCCTCGTAGGCGAGCTTCTTGGCTTCGACGAGGTGGTGCAGTGCCTCGGCGCTGTTGTGGCCCATCGCCTTGAGGTCGAAACCCTCGAGGATGCCGAGCATCTGCAGGGCGGCAATGCCCTGACCATTCGGAGGGAGTTCCCAGACGTCGTAGCCGCGGTAGTTGACGGACACGGGCTCGACCCACTCGCTCGCATGCGCCGCGAGGTCCTCCCTGCGCAGGAAGCAGCCGTGCTTGCGACAGAACGCGTCGAGGGTCGCCGCAATCGCGCCCTCGTAGAACGCCGCCCGGCCGCCCTTCGCGAGCTGCTCGTAGGTACGGGCCAGGGCGGCGTTCTGGAACCGATCCCCCTTGGCCGGTGCCTTGCCGCCTGGCAGGAAGGTCTCCGCGAAGCCGGGGTAGCGTTCGAACACGCGGGCGCTGCGGCCCCAGTAGTAGGCGATCAGCTCCGAGACGGGGAAGCCCTCGCGCGCGTAGCGGATGGCAGGCGCGAGGATCTTGGCCATCGGCAGCGTGCCGAAGCGGGCGTGCAGGGCGAACCAGCCGTCCACACAGCCCGGTACGGATACGGGCAGCGGGCCGAACTTGGGGATGGCCGTGAGGCCCTGCTCGGTGAAGGTCGCCTTCGAGAGACCGCGCGGTGAGCGGCCGCTGCCGTTGAGGCCGTGGAGCACCTCGGTCTGCGGGTCCCAGACGATCGCGAACAGGTCGCCCCCGATTCCACTGCCGGTGGGCTCCATGAGCCCGAGCGCTGCGTTCGCCGCGATGGCGGCATCGACGGCGGAGCCGCCTTGCTTGAGGATGTCGAGCGCGATCTGCGTCGCCAGCGGCTGGCTCGTGGCGGCCATGCCATGGCTGGCGAGGACCTCCGAGCGTGTCGCGAACGCGCGGCCGGAGATCCGATCGCCGCCCGAGGCGGCGCGCAGGGGGAGGATGAGCAACACGAGCAAGGCAGCGAGGGCGTAGGTGGGCATGCGGACCTCCGGCCGGATCGTAGCGAAAAGCCGTCCCCGGGAGTGTGGCCGGGGCTCAACGCCCGCTCTGTTCGACCCGATCCAGGGGAGTAGACGTCGGTCGGTCGGCGCGGAGAGTCCCCCCGTGATGCGTGGCAGCACCCGTTGGTTGCTCGGACTCGTCCTGATCGCCATCCCGGCGCTGTTCTTCGTGCCGGGCTGGGGGCTTGAGTCGTCGCATCCCGCCGCCCTGGCGCGCAAGACCACCCCGCAGGGGGTCTGGTACTACCGCGTCCAGCAGGGGGATGTGCTCTCGAGAATCGCCGAGCAGAACCTCGGCACCTTCAAGCGCTATAAGGAGATCCTGGCGCTCAACCCCGAGATCAAGCCGCGCAACCTCGTGCCGGACACGATCCTGCGCATGCCCCCGCGGCACGGGGCGAGTGCTGGCGCGAGCGATACGCCGGCGGTCGAGCCCTCGACGGGCGATGCACGCGGACTCCTGACCACCTTCGCGGCGCTGTTGGCCGTACTCGTGGCGGTGCTCGTTGTCGCCGGCCGGCTCGAGAGCCGCCGCACCCAGGCGTAGCCCGTCAGCATCGGATCGTCAGCGGGGCCGCACAGCGATGTAGATCTCGGTCGGCCAGCCGTGCTGTTCGAAATCCACGGTGTAGGCGCGTTCGTAGTCGCCCGGCTTCTCGAAGTGCGCCCAGATCGACTGCCAGGTCTCGACCAGCACGCCGGGCATCTCGCCTGCGGGTACGCGGAACACCATGTAGGTAGCGGCCGGAATCTCAAGCGAGGTCCAGCCCGCCGGGACGGGTGCCGCCGCATCGACGGGCAGTCCCAGCAGGAGCGAGTAGGCACCGCGGTAGTCGGACGCGTAGTCGTGGTAAACGCCCAGCGGGGCAGCCTGCACGCCAACCTCGCCTGCACGGCCGCCGAACTGTTGCCAGAGGGCACCGATGCTTGACGGATCGTCGTAGGAAGCACGGGTGACGAGTCCGACGACGCGCCGGGCGGTCGTGGTCTCGAGGCGGGCGTTGGACGGCATGCTGGACCTCAGGGTGGACGTAGGGGCGGGGGCAGCCGGCGCGCGCCGGGCGACGCACCCCGCGAGGAGCAACAGGCAGACGGTAAACGCAGTCAGGCGCGGTCGGGAGAGCGGGGTGGGCAAATCTCAGATCCTCCGCTCCAGCAGCTGCCGGAGCTCGTTCATGGCGGCCGCGTCCCGCGGCTGCGCTCGCCGCCGGTGGATCGATTCGAGGTTGCGTAGCATACGCAGGAGCCACTCTGCGTGGCTGACGGGCGCGAGCAGCTCCGTGGCACGGGGCACCGCCGTGCCGAGGGTCGACTCCATGACCTTGAAGGCCTCCTCGACGGACAGGACGCGTCCCTTGTGGAACGGATCGATGAGGAGCGGACCGCTCTCATCTTCAAGGCGAACGAGGAAATGCCCCGGTGCCCCAATGCCGACCACCGCGAGCCCGACCCGCTCGGCCACGGCCTTGTAGACAAGCGCCAGGCTGATCGGGATGCCGCGCCGGCTGCTCAGGACGTTCGGGAGGTAGCTGTTGGCCGGGTCGTAGAAGTCGAGCTGGTTGCCGGCGAAGCCTTCCGTCTCAAACAGCGTGTGATGCAGATGGGCGAGCAGCGCCGCGCGGCTCCCGGCGGGGTCGGCCCTCCCGGGGGTGCCGCGTGTCCCGACGCCGATGGCGAGTGCATCCAGGCGTTCCTCGACCGCACCGGGGTCGGCGTCGTCGCGTGCGTGCATGGACAGGGCCGTGGCCGCCTCAACAAGCGCGCTGGTCTCGTCGAGTCGCTCCAGGCAGGCGGCAAACCGGGCGTAGGCAGGCTTGCGGCAGTGACGGGGACTGTGCACGGACCCAGGATAGAGGGCCGCGGCGCCGCGTGGCGCCAACGTCTCTTTGGGGGGCGCGCCACGTCGGAAACCTTGCGCTTTCAGAACTCCGCGCTTCGGGTCCGCTGCTCTTCGGAAGACGTCTGCCCCGGGCGGCTAGCAGCCCGCCTGCGGGGCACCCTTGTAGACGGCGAAGGTCGCACCCTGCGGATCCCCGAGGACCGCAAACCGCCCGACGTTGGGGATGTCGTCCGGCGCCTTGTAGAGCGTGGCTCCGAGGCTCTGCGCCTTTTCGCAGCTGGCGTCTACGTCGTCGACGGCGATGTAGGGCAGCCAGTGCGAGGGCGCCTGGGCATCCGCCGGCATCTGCATCATGCCTGCGCCCTCCTTGGCGTCCGCACCGTCCGCGCCGCTCTTGAAGAGGTGGTAGGTG
>JAJDEM010000281.1 GCA_029259795.1 Planctomycetota bacterium | reverse complement strand
TGCGCAAGCTCTGCAACAACGAGGGCATCACCCGTGAGCTGAAGCGCCACGCGTACTTCGAGAAGCCCAGCGAGCTGCGCCGTCGCAAGAGCCGCGAGCGCCTCAAGACCATCCGCCTCGCCCAGAAGGCCATGGAAATGCTCGGGAAGTAGTGCTTGGGCCGCGTGCCCACCTCCTTCCCCTGTCGTGCTGACCCACGACCAAGCCCCAACCTGTAGGGGGTCCTGATGAGCCCGGATCGCGAGCCGCTGAGCCACGCGAACCGGGCTTTTCTTCTGTCGCTCTTCTTCCTCTCGGGTGCCGTCGCGCTCGCCTACGAGGTCGCGTGGAGCCGCGCGCTGCTGCTCGTCCTCGGCTCGACGGCCGTCAGCTCGGCGGTCGTGCTTGCCACGTTCGTCGGCGCGCTCGGTCTCGGCGCCCGCTGGGGCGGTCGCGTCGCGGAGCGGCATGCGCGTCCGCTGCTGCTCTACGGCATCTTCGAAGCCGCCGCCGCGATCTGGGCGTTGCTTGCGGTTCCGATCGCCTCCTTCCTGAAGACGCCGTACGTGGCGCTGGCCTCGGGTGCGCCGGGGTTCATCCAGGTGCTCCTGCGCGTGCTCGTCGCCGCCATCGTCATCGCCCCCGCGGCCTTCCTGCTCGGCGCCACGCTGCCCGCCATGGTGCGCCACTGCGTACGCCGGGTCGGTGAGACGGGCCGTCAGACCGCGTGGCTCTACGGCGCCAACACCTTGGGTGCGGTCGCCGGCTGCCTGGGGACGGGCTTCGTCGGCGTGGCGGCTTGGGGGGTGACGGGGGTCGTCACGCGTGCGGCGATCGCGGCGCTCGCGCTCGGCGGCATGGCCGCCCTTGTCGGCGCGCGGAGTCCGCGGTCACTGGAGCGCGCCGAGCCGCGTGCGGCGATGCGTCCGAGTGGCGGTGCCGATCGCGGCCAGACGGCTCTGTACGCGGCGCTGCTCTGCGGCTTCGTGGGACTCGGCGTGGAGGTCGTGGGCTTCCGGCTGCTTGTGTTCTTCCTCGAGGGCTTCACCGCCACGTTCGCTGCGATGCTCGCGGTGTTCATCGCGGGTCTCGGCCTCGGCAGTCTGATCCTCGGCCCGGCGCTCGTGCGTACCGAGCGCCCCGCGCGCTCGATCGGCATCCTCCTGATGCTCACCGCAGGCACCTTGTTGTTTGAGCTCTACGTGGTCGTGCCGTCGCTTGAGCCGTGGATGCATGGGATCCGCGAGTACGCCTACGCGCGTGCGGCCACGCCGGGCGACATCGCCGCGGGCCTGCAGGTGGCATCCACCCTCGGCGCCTGCCTGCTGTTCCTCGTGCCTGCGATCCTGCTCGGGCCGACGTTCTCGCTCTGCGTTCGCTGGGCCGAGCTCGAGGGAGCCGCCCCCGGTCATGCCGTGGGGCGCGTGTATCTCTGGAACAGCGCCGGCAGCCTGCTGGCGCCGCTGCTGTTTGGCTTCGTGTTGATGCCGCTCTTTCACGTGCCCGGGGCGTGGTTCTTGCTCGTGTGCCTTTCCCTGGCGACGGGCTTCGGCCTGTTCCGGTGGCGCTCGGAGCTCGAGGGGCCGTCGGGTCGCAAGAGCTTCGCGCCGCTGCTCCTGCGGCTCACGCCCGTGCTGGCCCTCGCCTTCGGCGTCTTGATCCTGACGCTGGGGCTGCCGGGCGCCGACGCGGAGAGCCTCGTGCGCTCGAGCGTGGTCATGCACGACCGCGCCGAGCGGACGTTCATCTACGCCGAGACCGACAGCGTCACGACTGCGAGCGTCATCGAGGGACGCGCGGGGGAGCGCTACCTCTACACCGACGACTTCGCCGCGGCGGCCACGGGACGGCACTACCGCTACATGCGGATGCTCGGCCACCTGCCGGCGGTGCTCGCCGCCAAGCCCGAGAACGCCATGGTCATCGCCTTCGGCACCGGCACGACGGCCGGCGCCGTGGCCCGCCACCCGGAGGTCAAGCGCCTCGAGGTCGTCGAGGTCAGTCCGGCGGTCCTGTCGCTGGCGCCGTTCTTCACGGACGCGAATCGCCAGGTTCTCGAAGACAAGCGCGTGAAGGTCGTGCCCGACGACGGGCGCAACGCGCTGCTGCTGCACGAGCCCGACCTCGACCTGATCACGCTCGAGCCGCTGATGCCGTACTCCCCGGCAGGCTATCCCTTCTACACGCGCGAGTTCTACGAGTTGGCCAAGGCCCGGCTGCGCGAGGGCGGGGTGCTTTGCCAGTGGATCCCCGTCCACGCGATGCCTGCCGGGCTGTACGCGGCGTTCCTACGCGCGTTCTACGAGGTCTTCCCCGACGGCTCGCTGTGGTTCTTCGAGCAGTCCACGGCGCTGATCGGTCGCAAGGGCAGCACGCGCCCCGAGGCCGAGGTCGTCCGGCTCAGGCTCGAAGGCGTGGCCGACGACTTGCGCGACGCGGGCTTCGACACGCCGCTGGCCGTGCTCTCGGGCTTCGTGGCGAACGGTCGCGAGATCCTCAAGGCGCCGACCCCGCCCGGCTTCAAGCCCTACGCCGATCGTCCGCTCGTGGACATGGATCCCTTCCCCGAGTTCGCGCCGACGCCGCGCGCGTCGCTGAACACGCCCTACCTCCACAAGACGCTGGCCTACCTCCTCACGCTGGTAGATCCCGCCTTCGAGCCCAAGGATCGCTCCTGGTGGTTGGCGGCGGACGGCGAGCGCGTGCGCAAGGGAACCCAGCAGGCGCTGGGGGCGCGCTGGAAGCAGGCGCAGGCGGAGTTCCTCTCCGTCGCGTTGCGCGGCCTCACGGCCCAAACGACACGTCATACGCAAGTCCGGGAGGAGTTGCTGCGCCTGTTGGCCGATGCGGCGATCGCCTACGACCAGGCGGGTGCGCTGCTGCCGATGGACAACGTCATCCGTCGCCGCCTCCTGCAGGTGCTTCGAACGCGGGCCGCGTTGCAGGTTCGTCGGCTGCTCTCCGCGGCCGACGCTCTCGCGAAGGCAGGTCAGACGGAGGACCGCGAGAGCGCGCTGCGCCAGGTCGTCAGCCTCATGCGCGCGGTGCTGCCGCCGCAGATGGAAGACCCGGACCCCGTGCTCACCGGCCGCGTCGAGGCGGCGCTGCTGCAAGTGGCCGCCTTGCTTCGGCTCGGGCGCTGCGGGGAGGCCGAGGGCATCCTGCGCCGGGCGCGGCTCGACCTCTCCGACGAGGACCGCGAGCAGCCGCTCACGGATACCATCGACGCCTTGATGCATTGGCGCGCCGGCACGTTGGAGTCCTCCACGCTGCCCGAGTCCATTGCATGGGTCATGCGCGGCGCCCTGCCGTGCCGGCCCGAGGGCGTGGCCCCGGTCCAGGCCGAGGTCGACGGCTATGCGAGCGCGCTGAAGGACGGCAACGGGCGCTTGCTGCGCGCCGCCGCGCGCAGGCTCCTGCATGCCGCACAACGCGAGGGCTGCGAGGTCGCGACGGTCGATGCGGTGCGCGCGGCCTATCCGGCCAAGGGCGACGCGGCGCGGGCGATCGCTGCGTGCGTCCTGCGGCGCTTGGCTCCGCGGGACCCCGCCTTGGGTGCGCTCCTCGACGATCCCGCCAGCGCGGCCTTCGGGCATGCGCTGATCGAGGCGGGCCGCTGGAAGATCGCGCGCGAGTACCCCGAGGCGCTGGACGCCGCGCTGGCGGCCGAGGCCGTCATCGCCCGCCGCGCACTGGCGGCTGCGGCAGCCGAGAGCGGCCACGTGCTGGTGCTGCGCCGCGCGCTGGAGCTGTTGATGGACGCGAACCTCGAGGTTCGCGCCGACGCGTGGAGCGCATTCCTCAAGCACCGCGGCCATCAACTCGAGGGCTACGAGCCCAAGGCGCCCGCCGCCGAGCGCAAGGTGATCGTCGACGCCCTGCGCAGCGCGCTGGGGGGGTAGGGACGCCCCGACGGGATCACCCCAACGCCTCGCCCCGCCCCCTACGACTCCTTGATCGCCTCGATGATCTGGACGAACGCGTCCTTGCCGTCGTTGAAGAACATCAACGCGTTGTCCATCGCGAAGAGGGGGTTCGGGATGCCCGCGAACCCAGGACTCAGCGAGCGCTTGATCACCACGACGGTGCGCGCGCGGTCGACGTCGATGATCGGCATGCCGGCAATGGCGCTTGTCGGATCGGTGCGCGCGACGGGGTTCACGACGTCGTTCGCGCCCACGACCAAGACCATGTCGGCCTGCTCGATGGTGCCGTTCGTCTCGTCCATCTCCTTGAGCTGCTCGTAGGGCACGTTGGCTTCCGCGAGAAGCACGTTCATGTGTCCCGGCATGCGGCCCGCGACGGGATGCACGGAGTACTCGACCTCGCAGCCGTACTTCTCGTGGATGAGCGACGCGAAGTCGCGCACCGCGTGCTGCGCTTGGGCAACAGCCATGCCGTAGCCGGGCACGATCACCACGCGCTCGCAGGTCTCGAGCATCATGGCGATCTCGTCAGCGCTCGTGACCTTGACGTTCTTGTAGACCTCCTCGGCGTCCGGGGTGTCGGACGTCGGACCGAGCTTGGCGAACATCACGTTGGCCAGCGAGCGGTTCATCGCCTTGCACATGATGTTGGTGAGGATGATGCCGGAGGCTCCGACGAGCGCGCCGGAGATGATGAGCACGTTGTTGTTGATCACGAAGCCGGTCGCAGCCGCCGCGAGTCCCGAGTAGCTGTTGAGCAGCGCGATGACGACGGGCATGTCGGCGCCGCCGATCGAGAACGTCAGGCAGACGCCGAGCAAGCCCGCGACCGCAACGAGCGCCCAGAACGCGGAGAAGTCCTGGATCAGCGGCGGCTTGCCGATCGTGACGAGGACGTCTTCACGCATGTCTGCGTGCAGGACCACGATGACGCAGAGGAGCAACGAGCCGAGCAGGCTCACCATCTTCAAGGCCTTGAGGCCCGGGAAGCTGTCGGACTTCGCGTTCAGCACGACGCACATCAAGACGGCCGAGACCAGCACCACGGCGGTGTAGAGTCCGAAGCCGAAGGTGGCCACATACGCCACGCCACCGCCGATCACAGCGGCCATGAAGCCGTACTTCACGAGCTTCTGCCAGGTGTGCAGCTTCCACTTCACCGCGAGGAACTCTGCGAGCTTCCCGAATGCCACGAAGCTTCCGAAGAGCGTGACCGATCCGATCAAGGCGGTCACGACGGTGGCGATCTGCATCTGCAGGATGCGCGCCTCGTCATCGGCCGCGAGGGGTCCCTGCCGGAGGGTGAAGTAGTCCGAGGAGACAGCCGCCATGATGGCTGCGGCCGCCACGAGGATCGAAGCCGCACCACCGAAGCCGTTGAAGAGACCAACCAGCTCGGGCATCGACGTCATCTTGATCCTGAGCGCGGCAAAGGCTCCGATCGCGGCGCCGACGCCCAAGCCGATCAGGATGTACGTCCAGCCGATGCCTGCGGTGCTGTACTCCTGGAACGCAGGACTGCAGAGCGTGGCGATCACGGCGATCAACATGCCCAGCGCACCGGCGCGATTGCCGCGCACGGCCGTACGCGGATGCGCCATCCACTTGAGATCGAAGATGAAGAGCACGGCGGCCACGAGATAGGCCAGGTTGACGAGATGCTGCGCGTCCATGGATCAGCGCTTTCGGAACATGCGGAGCATGCGATCGGTGACGAGGAAGCCGCCCACGACATTGACGGTGGCGAACACGAGCGCGATGGTCCCCAGGACCTTCGCCGCGGTCGGGTAGGCCGGTCCGATCGTCCCCGCGGCCAGCAGGGCGCCGACGATGGCGATGCCGCTGATCGCGTTCGATCCCGACATGAGGGGCGTGTGCAGCGTGGGCGGCACCTTGGTGATGACCTCGAACCCGACGAGGATCGCCAGGACGAAGATCGTGAGCAGCATGATCAGGACTTCCATCAGGCGGGTCCTCCTGTGGCGGTCGCGAGGACGTCGAGGAGGGCGGGGTGGATTACCTCACCGCCCTTCGTCATCCACGTGGCTTCGAGAATGTCGTCTTCCTGCTCGAGGTCGAACGCCTCGACATGATCCCGATCCCGGCGATCCTTCGGCTTCGAGAGCATGTTGCAGAGGAAGTTGAACATGTTCTTGGAGATCATCTGGGACGCGTGGAAGGGCAGCGTCGAGGGCACGTTGGTCGGGCCCAAAATGGTGACCCCGCCGACCACCACGACCTCGTCGGCCTTCGTCAGCTCGCAGTTTCCGCCGCGCTCCGCAGCCAGGTCGACGATCACCGAGCCCGGCGCCATGCCCTCGACCATGGCGGCCGTGACCAGGGTGGGGGCCTTCTTGCCCGGTACCGCCGCCGTGGTGATGACCACGTCGTTCGCAGCAACGACCTTGAGCATCATCTCGCGCTGACGCCGGTAGAACTCCTCGTCCATCTCCTTGGCGTAGCCGCCTTCGCCTTCGCCGCCTTCGAGCTCCATCTCGACGAACTTGCCGCCCAGGCTCTCGATCTCCTCCTTCACGGCGGGGCGGATGTCGTAGGCGCTCACGATGGCGCCGAGACGCTTGGCCGTCGCGATCGCCTGCAGGCCCGCGACGCCCGCGCCCACGATGAACACGCGCGCCGGCGCGACGGTGCCCGCCGCGGTCATGAACATCGGGAAGAACTTCGGCAGTCGATCGGCGGCCCAGAGCACGGCGCGGTAGCCGGCCACCGTTGCCATCGACGAGAGGATGTCCATCGCCTGGGCGCGCGTCGTGCGCGGGACCAGCTCGAGGCCGAAGGCGCTCACGCCACGAGCGGCAAGGTCCGCGATGCGGTCGGGATGCGAGAACGGATCGGCCGCGCCGACCACGACCTGGCCGTCTCGATACCTAGGGAGGTCGTCCTGCCCGGCATCGGGGTTGGCGCCTCCCACGCGCACGTGCGCCATGATCTCGGCCTTGGCGAAGACCTCATCGCGCGTGCCGAGCACGGTCGCGCCCTTGGCCTCGTAGGCCGCATCGGGAAAGCCTGCCTGCTGGCCGGCTCCGGCTTGCACCACGACCTCGAAGCCGCGCTTCTTGAGCAGCGGCACGATGTCGGGCACCAGTGCAACCCGGCGTTCTCCGGGAAAGCTCTCTGTGGCCACACCGACGATCATCGCGCGTTCCTCCACTCTGGTGAGTAGAGGGTTCTACGGGCAAAAGCATTCCCGGTCTGCCCTCAACCCAGATTGGGGGTAGGCGTGGGGCTAGAGGCGGGCGGCGATCCAGGCCGCCACGCGGGCCTCGGTCGGGGGCAGGATGCCATGGCCCACATCGAGCGCTTCGGCGTCCAGCTCGGTGCCCGCAGCCTCGAGCTGCTCGACCATCCGGGCGCAGTACTCCGGCGTGTAGAAGCGATCCCTTAGCCCTGTGAGCCAGAGCACGGGCAGGCCGCGGAGTGTCGGCAGCGCTTGGCGGCCGTGGGTCGGCACCCCGCCCGCCAGCCCGACGATGCCCGCCACGCGGCGCTTGTGGTGGACCGCGAAGTCGACCGCGACGCCCACGCCTTGGCTGTAGCCGAGCAGGATCGTGCGGGCCGGGTCGAGGGGGTGGACGGCGTGGGCTGTGTCGAGTGCGCCAGCAAGCAGCGTGCGGTTGCGCGCCTCGGCATCGGGTCGGCGTGGGTCGGCCAGCCAGCCGTAGGCGATCGCGCGGTTGCCGACGTCCTTGCGCCAACGCTCGGCGTAGAACGCCTGCGGCCCCTCGGGGGCCACCACGACGGCACCCGGCGGCGCGACCGTCTGCGCGAACGCGAACATGGCTTCGGGATCCTGCGCGTAGCCATGCATCGCCATGACGCACGGCGCGGGACCGTCCGCGAGGTCGTCAGGCACGTGCATGCGCAGGTACCCCGTGGCCTGGATCGGTATGGGGATGCGGTCGTCGCTCACGAGGAGATCGAGGCGCCGTTCTCTTCGAGCGCGTTGATCTTCGCCACGCGACCCGTGTGCCGACCGCCGCCGAACGCGGTTGTCGTGAATAAGTCGACGAGCCGCAGCATCGTGCTCGTCGGAATGACGCGCGCACCCATGCACATGACGTTCGCGTCGTTGTGCTCGCGGCACATCTCGGCGGTGAAGTCATCGTGCACGGTCGCGGCGCGAATGCCGTCGACCTTGCCCGCCGCCATGCAGATGCCGATGCCCGTCCCGCAGATCAGGACGCCGCGCTCGGCGGAGCCCGCGGCAACCGCATGGGCGACCCGCGCGCCGTAGTCGGGGTAGTCCACGGACTCGCCGGGCTCGCAGCCCATGTCCGTGACTTCGTGGCCGGCGGCCTCGAGGTGTGCGGCAACGGCCTGGCGCTCTTCGATGGCGGCGTGATCAGACGCGATGGCGATCTTCATGGCGGCTCCTGTCGCAGGGGCCTGAGCGTACCCAGGGGCCCGGACGCGGCCCATCTCCGCCCCGGGGGCGCGTGGGGCCCGCGGCTACGCGCGGAAGCTGTTGGCGATCAGCGAACCGGCCGCATCGAGGCGCTTGGCCATGCGGCGGTAGGTGTCCATGCCGTGGCCGGCCGGGTCGTCGATGTCGCCGCCCTCCGGGTCCAACAGCATGACCTCGCGCACCCGGTGGGGGAAGAACGCGAGGATCTCATCGCGCTGCGCCCGCTCCATGCAGACGATGCGGGTGGTCTTGTCGAGCAGCTCCTGGGTGAGGCGCCGCGTGCGGTGGGCCGTGAGGTCGATCGGCGGCTCGAAGCCGTCGCGCGCGATCTGGCGCACCCGCCGCGAGGCGGGCTGGCCGTCGTCCGCCGCAAGGCCCGCACTGCTGATCTTGAAGCCGCGGTCCTCCAGCTCCGCTTCACTGCACCCCAAGGCGCTGGCGAGGTGGCGCGAGAGGAGGGCGGCCGCGAGCGGGCTGCGGTCGGAGTTGCCCGTGCAGACGAAGAGGATGTGCGACCAGTGGGGTTCGTTGATGCGCCACTCGGGGATCGCGCCCTCGCGCAGGACCGAGACGTCGTCGCCGTCGACCTTCACCACGGTCGAGGAGAGGCCCTTCTCGGCCGTCCCCCCGTCGATGATGAGGTCGAGCTGGTCGGGGAACTGGGCGAGGACTTCCTCGGCGGTCGTGGCGGGGGGCTCACCCGAGAGGTTCGCGCTCGGAACGAGCAGCGGCACCCCGGCGGCCTTCACCAAGCCCTGGGCCAACGGATGGGCCGGGTAACGGAAGCCGATCAGGCCGGCATCGGAGCCGTCCTCGTGCTGGGTCGGCAGGACCAACGTGAGCGAGCCGGGCCAGAAGCGGCGCATCAGCTGCAGGGCCTTGTCCGGGATCTTCGGGCAGCGCTCGCGGACCGGATCCATCGTCGCGACCATCATCGTCATGGGCTTCGTGCGATCACGGCCCTTGAGCTCGTAGAGCCGCTCGACGGCCTCGGGCAGGTGGGCCGCCACGGCGACGCCGTAGACGGTCTCGGTCGGGAACGCCACCAAGCCGCCTTCGCGGAGGATCGCGCCGGCGCGTTCGAGCTCATTGCTCTGGGCGCCGCGGTCGAGCATGCGGAGGACTTCAGTTGCCATTGCGCGGCGAGCATACCGCTGCCGTCCCCCGCGCCACCTTCTGCGCGGGCGATCCCCCGTGCGGCGCTTTGCGCGCCTCTCGGTAGGCTGGCACGCGCATGGCCGACGAATCCAGCCGCGTTCCGACCCGCAAGGGGCTCGAATTCCTGGGAGCCGTCGCCGGAGGTCTCGTCCACGAGATCCGCAATCCGCTCTCGACGATGAATGTCACCCTGCAGCTTCTCCAGGAGGAGTTTCCCGACGACGCCACGGACGGGCGCGGCCAGCGCACCGCCAGGCGCCTGACCTCCCTGCTCGGCGAGGTCAGCCGTCTGGAGGAGATCCTCGATGACTTCCTGCGCTACGCGGGCATCCGGCGTCTCAACCTGAGCCAGGTCGATCTCAATCGCGTGCTCGAGGAGGTGACAGCGTTCGTCATGCCCGAGTGCGCGCGCGCCGGCGTCGATTTGGCGTTCTACCCGGATCGCAACCTGCCGATCATGCGCCTCGACGAGCGCCTGCTGAAGCAAGCCGTGCTGAACCTCCTGCTCAACGCGGTGCAGGCGATGGAGGGCGCGGAACCCGAGGAGACGCGCGGCGAGGCGCAGCTCATCGTGCGCACGCGGCTTGAAGGCGACGACGCGCGCATCGACGTCATCGACACGGGGCCGGGCATTCCCGAGCACGTGCGTGAGAAGGTGTGGGAGGTCTACTACTCCCGCAAGCGCACGGGCAGCGGGCTCGGCCTGCCGACCGCGCGGCGCATCGCCGAGGAGCATGGCGGGAGCCTCACGCTCCAGAGCGAGGAGGGCAAGGGGACGGCCTTCATCCTGCGCCTGCCGCTCGCGGGACCCGACGAGGCGGAACCGCGCTCGTGAGCGACGTGAAGCACGATCCGATCAAGGTCGATGTCTTCGACCTGAGCCTGCTCATCCGGCGCAACGGCGCCGACGGGGAGCCGGCCGATGGCTTTCATGCCCGCGCGGTGTTTCGTACGCGCGGCCTGACCGCGTCGCTCACGACCCTCGTCGATGTGAGCGTCGCCGAGGCGCAGGACTTCCTCGAGCAGATCGAGACGCAGTACGCCGACTTCGGCGCGCCGGTCGACTGGCGCACGGGCGACGGGCTGATCGACCTGCAGTGGAGCCTCGACGAGCTGGGCCACGCGACGGGGCGCATCCTGCTCGAGGACCCGACGCGGGAGTGGCGCCTCGAAGCACCGTTGGTGGGGGACCAGAGCTACTTGCCGCAGATGGCCTTGGGGCTCCGGCTGCTGCTGCGGCCTGAGGTGTAGCGCTACTTCGGAAGCGTGAAGCGCAGCTCGTTCGACTCGCCCTCGACGAGCGTGACCTCACCCAGGCGGCGATCCTCGGCGCCGGGGGACTTGAGCCACGCGACATAGCGGCCGGGCCTGAGCCCCGCTTCGACGATCGCTCCTGACTCCGTGAGCTCGAGAGACTCCGCATCTTCGTAGAACATCCGGGTCGTGGGCTTGCCGGTCTTGTCCTTGCGCTTCACTTCGATTCCCTTCGCGCCGAAGGGCCGCAGGTGGATCGAACTCTCGGGAGGGACGGTGCCACCCGGCAGGGAGACAGAGCCACGTGTCAGGGCAGGACGCTGCATTCGGACCGTGACGCCGCCCGGCGTCGCGGCGAGCGTCTGCCAGTGGTAAACGAAGCCCTCAGCCCAGAAGTCGAACCCGACCGCTCCAGCGGGGAAGCGCTCCAGATGAAACTGCCCGTTCGCGTCCGAACGCATTACGCGCTTGTGGTTTTCGGTGCACTGCATGAGGACGCCCGCGATCGGAATCCCATCCCGGTCGATCACCCGGCCGGCGAGCGTGACCCCGTCGTGCAGCCTGATGTCGCCAAGGTCTAGCGTGACGCCCTCTTCAACCGTGACGGCGCGCCGCAGCCAGGCGAAGCCCTCAGGGGCGAGCATGAGCGTCCGGCGTCCCGCATTCACATCGTTGATGAGCAAGGCGCCGCGCTCGATGTCCCAGGGGCCGCCCCCGCGCCAGACAGTCTCCCCGCCGCGGCCCCCCTCGTCGTGCAGCACGAAGTCCAGCTCTCCGGTGAAGAGACTCCCATCGGGCCGCAGCAGGCGTGCACGGATCCGCGCCCTGGGCAGGACAGTCAGGCGGAGGCCGCGGGCCGGTGCTGTGAGTGCCACTCGCTCGCGTGTGCAAAGGCCGCCGTCGTGGCGCGAAAGGTCTGCAGTCACGAGAGACGCACCGGGGAGCAAGCCGGCGATCCGGAAGGTCCCGCGTGCATTGGTCTTGGCGTGCTGTGCGTTCACGAGCCCTCGCTGCCTTCGATCCGTGTTGCCCTTCACCGGGAAGGCTTGCACGTTGGCGCCAGCGACGGGCTTGCCGTGCTCGTCGACGACCGTGCCCTCGACGGATGCACCCTCATCGAGGAGGAGCTTGACCTCCTGCCCGACGCCCGCCGTCACCGTGACCTCCTCCTCGAGGCGCAAGAATCCGTCCGGGTCCGCGTAGATCACGTAGTCGCCAGGCGCTAGGTTGCGAAAGACCGCGCGCGCTCCGGGATTGGCAACGCTCGTCTCGGAGTCGTCGTCTCGACGAATCAGTCGCACGCGAAAGTCGTTCGGAAGCGCGACCGCATCGGCGGTACGGACAAGAATCGTTAACTCCGCCCCAATCCGCAGCGTGAGGTCCACCTCGATGGACTGCCCGCCGTCTGGGCCCTGAACGCCCTCGTGCAAGGCCGAGGGCGCGAAGTCCTCCTCGAAGGCGCGGAGGGTGTAGGGCTGCCCGGGCGCAACGCCCTTCAGGACGTAGCGCCCGTGCGCATCCGTGTCCGCCCGCAGCCGCCCCGTGCCGACGAGCGGCTCCAGCGCGCCCGCGAAGGGGTAGCGCTGGCGCCACGCGATGATCGCGGCGGCCTCCTCGGCTTCGCTCATGGACGCAAACCCATCGTCGGGCTCGGCGACCACCCCCGCATCGGCGGCCGGAGCGCCGTCGGGGGTCAGGACGCGGCCGACGATCTGGCCGGCAGCGACGAGCCCGATCTCGGGGGCCCGGGGGGTGATGCGGCCACTGTCCGCTTGCAGGGTGACCTCCGCCTCGACATAGCCCTCCGCCATGACCACAAGGTGGGTCTCGCCCTCACGCCGGATGCCTGGATGGGAGAACCGACCGTCTGCCATTGTCGGACTGACCTCGAGTTCGCGGTCCCAATCGTTGACGCCCACCAAGGCACCACGGATTGGCTCGCCTGTCTCGGCGTCGACGATACGCCCGCTGAGCGGGACGCCGGGTTCGAGCATCACCTCGGCGTACGGGCCCTTGCCCTTGTGAGCCAGTTCGGAGAGTTCGAGTTCCTCGTCGGCCGGGCGAAAGCCACGCAGGCGCACGTCGACGCCAACGTAGCCCTGTTCACCGAAGCCGAACATCACGATGCCGCGCGCATCCGAGAGGGCTACGCGGGTGCGCGTGCCGGATCGAAAGGTCAGCTCGACGCGCGCGTCTTTCAGCGGGCCGTCGGGACCGATGACCTTCACGGTGGCTGTGCGCGGCCCCTCGTCCGTGTCGTCTTCGGCTGGCGACGACGCAGCGTCGGTCTTCTTCTTCGTGGTGGTGTGGCGCGTGGGCCGAGCCCCGCCGGCACCGCGTAGCCCCGGCGTGGCTTCCGCGGGCCGAGCCTGCTCGGGCTCCGCGTCCGGCGCGGGTGCGTCGTCCGAGCGACTCGCGAGCAGCCACGCGAGCAGGCTGGTGCCAAGAATCGCAGCGGCAAGCAGAACAAGGCGGCGCATCGGCCCTCCGGGCTTGAAGCTAGCAAGGGATCCGTCTGCGGGCACCTGGCAACCGCCGGGCGCGCGGGGGCCCCCGGGCGCCCCGCGACTGAACGAAACGTTCAATCCACGGCGAGGCCGTTTTCAGCGACGCCTGATAACGGGCGTTTACGCGAATTCGGTGCGTGGCGTGGGGTTTGCATCCCAGTCAGGCTCGCAGCGACGGTGCTGCAAGGGAGGCCCATGGGTCTGTTTCTACGCGTTCGCGGTCGTCTTCTTCGTCCCCGCATCTTCCGGTTCACCGATACGACGCCGCGCGTCGTGTTCGGTCACGATCCGGCGCGCTGCCAGGTCTTGTTCGCAAAGCGCCTGAAGGCCGTCGGCTCCGAGCACGCCGCGCTCGAACGCATCCTCGGCGAGTACCGCTGGGTGCTCAGCGACGAGTACCCTGTCTACGTCGATGGCGTGCGCGTCCTCGAGGGTGACCGGCTTCCCGCGCATGGCGTGCTGCGTCTGGGCCACCGTGGCCCGCAGCTGTTCTTCTCGTGTGGCGAGAACGCCGAGGTGCCTACGCTCCAGCCGCTGAGCCGGCTGCGCGTGGGAGCGTCGCGCCTGCAGGGGCTTGCGATGGGGGTGCGCTGGAACCGTCTTGCGCTGATTACCCTCGCGCTCCTTGTGATCGGTGCGACGACCGCCGGGGCCATGGCTCTCAAGAGCCGTGATTCGCTGCGCGCCTTCGACAACGAGGCCAGGCTGCGGACCGTGCTGAACGACGCCGCGCCGTCGGTGTACCGGGTGGTCATCCGAACCGCCGATGGCGCGGAGTACGGTGGCGGCACGGCTTGGGTCGTCGCGCCTGGTCTCCTTGCGACCAACGTGCATGTGGCGGAGTCGTTTGACAGTCAGCCCGCGGGCGCGCGCCTGCTCGTGCGCTCGACCGGTCCCGCGACCAAGACCTTCGAAGTGCGCGCGACGCGCCTCCATCCCGGCTACGACGCGTTCGATCTGAAGTGGCGGCACTACGATCCGGCTCAGGCCCGCGGTCGGATGACGATCTTGAATCCTGGAACCGCCTGTGACGTTGCGTTGCTCGAGGTGGACGCGGCCAGCGATCTCGGTCGTCCCCTTCCGATGGCCAGCGATGTGCGAGCGCGAACCCTCAAGGCCGGAGAGCCCGTGGGCTACGTCGGCTACCCGTCCGAGCGCTTGGCCATGAACGGCTCCCCCGTTCGCAGGCCGGTCCCGCAGGTTCAGACCGGCACCCTGACGGCCGTGACCACGTTCCTCGGGGAGAGTCTCTCGCCGTCCGACAACACCCTGCTGCAGCACTCCTGCGGTGGCACGGGCGGCTCGAGCGGCAGCCCGCTCCTGAACGCCGAGGGCGTCGTCGTCGGCATCATCCACGCCGGAAATTTCTCCGGAGGCTGGGGCGGCAGGATCCCGCTCGGGGTCGGCGTGGACTTCGCCCAACGGATCGACCTGCTGCGCGAGCTGGTTGAGGGGCGTGCCCACGAGACGCTGGCCGAGCGCTCTACGCGCCTGCAGGAACGTCTGGAAACCTTGTACGTGAGCGCAGGCGAGATCGAGCGCAGCGAAGTGCGCGAGGCCCTCCTCAAGCGCTGGCCGGTTGTTCCGGGGACCGACAAGCCTGGCTACCATCGCGTCTTCGCCCCCAGCAGCGTCACTGTGGTTGACGTGCCCCGCGCGGGTGTGTCCGGCGAGCCTGTGCGTGCCGAGGTCGCCATTGCGCCGGACGCCGACCATGCGGTGCTTGTCTGGCGTACCGGCGATCGCGAGGAGCAGTCCGCGACGCTGCGTCTCACGGACGAGCAGGGCGCCGAGCTGCCCGAGCCGGTGCCCTTCGACAGCACGCGACCCTCCTACGGAAGGCGGTCGCGTCACCCGTCCTCGTCTGCGCCGAGGTCGTACCAGGTGCTGGTTGGCGTTGCCGCCACGTTGCACATCGAGATCGAACCGAGCGACTCGCCGGCCCGCTTCGACATCGAGGTGCTGCGCTCGGACACCGCGGTGGATGCGCCCGAGCCCACAGGCGTGGACAATGTCACCGTGCTGGGCGCGTGGCGCGCGCATCTCGAGACGTTTCTGCCCAAGACGTTCCGCTTCAGCCTCGTCTTCGAGACGAATGGCACGGTCGAGGAGTTCGGCCTGCAGCGCTGGATGTGGAGCGAGTTCGTCGATGTGCGGGAGCCCGGGCTCTATCTGCTCGTGACCCGAGTCGAGGGCGGCCGCGAAATCGAGATCGATCTCCCGGCCGACGACGGGGACCGCTTGCCCGCCAGGGCTCCTCGACAGGGGCTCGACTCGTGCGTGTTCACCACGATGGAGCCCCGCCAGGTGCTGCTCTTCTGCACCGTCCGTGGGGATCGCCCGGCCGAGGGCCGGGTGGCTGCGAAGCTGTATCACATCCGCTTCCCGCGCTGATCGGACAGCCTGTCACTCCCCCGAGGCCTTGATGGCACGGGGGTTGCTGACATAATGGCAGCATGACCGGCCAAACCAGCAGTCTCAGGCTCCGCATCCTCGTCGTCGAAGACGATGCGGCCCACGGTCAGGTGATCGCGGATGTCTTGGAGCAGGAGGGCCACGAGGTCCAGCTCTCGACGTCGGGCCGTGCTGCCCTGGGCCGGCTCGAGAGCGAGCCGTTTGACCTCGTCGTCACCGACCTCCACCTCCAGGACCTGGACGGCTTGGAGATCGTGAGCCGCTGCCGGGCACTCCGCGAGGATCCGCCCGGCCCGCAGGTCGTGGTGGTCACCGGCTACGGCACCGTCGAGGGCGCCGTGCAGGCCATG
>JAJDEM010000029.1 GCA_029259795.1 Planctomycetota bacterium | reverse complement strand
CCTTGCAGTCTTGGCCCTGCCGAGCCGGGACCTCGAGGAGGCCTACTGGAAGGCCGCGCGCAAGATCCATGTCCCCTGGATCACGTTGACGGGGCGGAGTCCGAACCCCGCCCAGGCCCCCGAGTACCTCCTGCACCTGGGCCCCACGCCGGTGGGTCAGGCGCTGATCGCGGCCGACGGAATGACGGCTCCCCTGGCCGCGCGCCGCGTGGCCGTGCTCTACGAGCCGACCAAGCGGGGTACGGACATGGCTGCGGCGTTTGGGCGCAACCTCAGTGACCGGATCAAGCTGGCCGGCGCGCGCGTCTGGGAAGCGGAGGACGGCCCCGACGCCTTCGCAGCGTTGCGCGCCTACGAGGCCGAGTGGATCTACGTGGCACTTGCCGGGGCACCGCTGCATCACTTCGTGCGCGCCCTGGGGGCCTCCGATTGGCGGCCGAAGCTCCTGTTCGCCGACGGCGCTCGCGACGCGAGCCTGCTGGCACATCCCGGTGGCGCCCTGGAGGGCTGCGTGTTCCTCGACGGACCCGACCCCGAGATGCACGGTCGGCAGGGGGAGGAACTCCTGGACGCGGTCGAGCGCGCGGACAAGCCGTTCGACGCCGTCATGCCGCGCGCGTACGAAGGCACGCGGCGCTTGCTCGCGGCCGCGCTCGCGGCCGGGAGCACGAAGCTGAAGCACGTGCAGCAGGCGTTCGAACCCGAGGCGCCCAAGCCCGGGGTCCTCGGGCACCTGTCCTTCGATCCGTCGGGCGCAGCGCGCGGCTTCGAGTTGTCCTGGTGGCGGGTGCGCAAGGGGCAGTACGAGAGCTGGCCGGCCGGCTTGCTGCCCACCGTCGGCTGTGGTCCGCCCATCGGCTTCGGTCGACCGCGGGCCGCGGAGTTCAACGAGCGCGGGAAGCTTGGCTACCTCACCTGGGGCGGGCCAGAGCAGCGCACGATCGAAAAGGATCTCCTGGCCATCGGCCTCTCGACAGACGGCAAGGATCCGGAGCTCGACGCGCTGGTTCGTCAGGAGATCCTCGGGCGAGCCATACGCATCGCGAATCGCCTCTTCCGACGTGAGGCCGACGGCTCGACCATTGCTGGCTGGTCCTGGGGCATGGCCCTGACCACACAGAAGCCGGCCGAGGACGTGAAGCGCGGCTCGATCTGGCTCGCCATCTGCGCCGGCGACCATGAAGCGGCGGGCGGCCAGGCCTTCGGCTCCTGGGTGGCCGTCTACACGACGTTTCTCAAGCGCACGATGTATGAGGCCCGGAAGCTCGATCCCGTGCTCACGGTTGCCGATCGCAAGCTGCTCGACGGCACCTATCGCTGGGGCGAGGACCGCGCGGCGAACTTCCGTGCCGACAAAATCCGCTGCCTGATGGACGGGTTCGCCAGCGCCATGGGCATGACCCTCTCGCATGAGTACGGCCACTGCTGCGGCTGCGGCCACGACACGGAGCATGAGACGTCGATCATGAACGTCGTCGCGGGAGCCGGTGCGTCGTGGGAGGACGCTGTGTGGATTCCCCGGCACGCCAAGAAGGTGAGCTCCGCACTCGGCATTGAACCGCTGCGCGAGGAGCGCCCGCGGCGTTCCAAGTAGCGATGCGCAGATCGGAACCCTCCTTCGGCTGGCTGTCCTTGCTCGGCGCGCTGGCCTGCGTGGTCTTCCTCTGGGCTGGCCTCGGCCTGGCGGATGAGATCCGCTTCCGGGATGGGGAGATCCTGCACGGCACCGTGGAGCGTCGCGCCAAGGGCAAGGCGCACATCCGGCACGCGGGTGGCGAGCGGGCGGTCGCGGAGAGCGCGATCGCCGAGATCATCACAGAGGCCGTACCGCCCCGGCGGTTCGGTCTACCCCAGCGCTGGGGTCGGGCGCGGCGCAAGGCGCGTAGCGCCGGCGGGGCGAGTACCGCGAGCGAGGCGGCCGTGACGCGGGCCCTGGACTGGCTGGCTGCCCATCAGGACGAGGACGGCAAGCTCGACGCCGATGGCTTCATGCGTCACGACCCCAAGGACACGCCGTGCGCTGGCGTGGGTGGGGGCCACCACGGGGAGCGCGTGCCGTGCGGCTACGACGGCGTGACGACGGCGGTGGCCGTGATGGCCTGGCTTGCCGCGGGGAGTACGCCCGTCTCGGGCCCGTACCGGTCAAACGTCGAGCGCGGTTTGCGCTGGTGTCGCCAGGTGCTTGCGGGGAGTCCAGGTCGTGGCTACGGCCTGTGGAACTACGGCTACTGCACCCAGGCGGTCGCCGACGCGTACTGGATGCTCGGCGCTGCGAAGGACCGAGCGCTGCTCGAAGCCGCCATGCAGCGGATCCTCGCACTGCAACTACCGGACGGGGGGTGGAGCTACTACCTGGCCATCGGCGACGTTCCGACGACGGGTGTCGCGGCCTCCGCCCTCGGACTCTGCGAGCGGGCTGGCCTCGAGGTGCCCGCCAGCTCCGTGGCCGCCACGCTGCGGTTCCTGGATGCGCGCGTCGAGCCCGCCAAGGGCCGGAGCGAGTACCACGACGGCGCCGAGCGCAAGGGCTACACCCCGACGCGGGCCAACGCAGCGGCGGGGTTGACGGTGCGTGCCCTGTACGGTGCCCTGAAGAAGGCTCCCCACTTGGGCAAGCAGCTGGCGAGCATTCGCGAGAAGCCCGTCTGGAAGCTCGAGTTCAAGGAACTCAAGGTGAAGGGCCGTCTCGTCAAGGTCCAGATTGGCAACCTGTATCCCTACTACTGGTCCTACGCGACCTTCGCGCTCTTCGAGCGCGGCGGCGGGCCCTGGAGCAGCTGGTTCGGTGGCTTGAAGAAGGCTCTGCTGAAGGGCCAAAGGAAGTCTGGTCCCTGCAAGGGTTCGTGGGATCCACTCGGCACCTACTCGTCCAGCGCGGGTCGGGTCTACATCACCGGTCTCTGCGCGCTGATGTTGCAGACGCCCTACAGGTATCCTCGCGCCCCATGAGCCAAGACACACCCCCGTGCAGCAGGGACTGGGAGGCGCGCTACCGCCAAGGCGACGCGCCGTGGGATCTCGGTCGCGCGCCGCCGTGCCTGGACCGCTGGATCGAACAGTGCGCGGGCGAGCCT
>JAJDEM010000280.1 GCA_029259795.1 Planctomycetota bacterium | reverse complement strand
GGGCTGGTCGCTCTTGACGCCGCGGAGTTCGGGCGAGAGGGCCTCCTCAGGCTCGTGCGCACCACCGGTCTCGGGTGCGGGGGTGGCGCCGGGCCGAGACGCAAGGAACCACGCACCCAGGGCGAGGGTCAGCAAGCCGATCACGAGCCACGCGCGTCTCATGCGCCAAGGCTAGCCCGGATGGTTCATGACGCGTGCTACGCGCCTTCGAAGAACAGGTTGTTCCCCGAGGGATCGCGGAACTCCACACAGCGCATGCCCTCGGTGACCACGGTCGGATCACTCGGCTCGACGCCACGGCCCTTGAGAAGCGCGTGCGCTGCATCGATGTCGTCGACATGCCAGCCCACCGTGGCCAGCCCGCGTGGCGGCGCATCCGCCGCTCGCCCGTCGTGCAGGCAGAACGAGCCTGCATCCATCGTGAACTCCGCCCAGCCGTGGTCGGCGGGGTAGGCCAGCGCGAGACCGATCACCTCCGTGTAGAAGCGCACGGCCTCGTCGAGGTCGTCCACATAGAAGATCGTGCGGGCGGCGGACTTCATGCCGATGTTCGGGCCAATGGGGTCCATGGCTACCTCCTAGGTTGTCTCTGCACGTAACGCCCATTCAATCCGGAACGGCCCAGGCGCGCACGGTCCCATCGGGATCGATCTCAATCGTGATGAGGTGCGGCCGGCAGCAGACCGGGCAGTCCTCGCCGTACTGCTGGCGCGCACCCTGCGTGAGATCCACGGGGATGACGATGCTCTCGCCGCACGAATCACAGATGTACTCGGCTTCGTCCTGCATCGCGAGGCTACCGTTCTTCCTCTTCGGTCTCGTCCTCGTCGGGCTCGACGCTCGGGGGATGGAGGATCACTTCGACGGCCGCCTCTGCCGCGTCGGCCGCGCGGGCCTCGCCCGCCTTACGGCGACGGATCGCGGCCGCGCGTAGCGCGGGGAGCGCTGACTTCGCCTCGGCGCCGTGCTCGCCCAGCGCGCCCGCAGCCACGCGTGCCACGCGCGCCGAAGGGTCGGCCAGGGCCGCTTCAAGCGCCGCGAGCCGCGGCTTCAGTGCGGCCTCGCTCGGCTCACCGAGCGCCCCTGCCGCTGCCGTGCGAACGACCGACGAAGCATGGCCCATCAGCCGGAGCAGGACGGCGGCCCCCGGCTCTCCCAACGCCGCGAGCGCGCGCGCGGGGTAGAAGTGACCGTTGAGACCCGGGCCGGATGCGGCCGCCTCGAGCGCCGCAAGGACGGCGGGCTCACGGAAGCCCAAGCGCCCGAGGGCGACAGCGGCGCGAGCGCGCACGTTTGCGTCGTCGTCATTCTGCAGCGTCTTCAGCAGGCCCTCGCGCGCAGTCGCGTTCTGCGTGGCCGACAGCCCAAGGGCGTCGCAAGCGCCAGCGCGCAGCTGCGCGCTGGTGCCTGGCCGCAGCACGCCTAGCACGGGTGCTACGGCGCCTTCGCCCATGCGGCCAAGGCTCTCGGCCCCCCGGCTGATGAGATGCCGCTGTGCGCGCATGCGCTGAATGAGCCAGGGTGCGGCCGGGCTGGCGTCCGGACCGATCTGGCCGAGCACGAACGCGATGGCCGAGAGCTGCTGGAGGCTCGCGCCCGGCGCGACCTGCAGCGCATCGACGGCAGCCTTTCCCTGGGCGACCAAGGCCGTCGCGGCAGCATCCGCCACGGCGCGGTCCTCGGAGTCGAGGTCGGCTACAAGCGAGGCGCGCGCATCCGCTTCAGACGAGTCTCCTCCACAGCCGACCCCCGTCGCGAGCGCCAGGACGACGCATGCAGCGAGCATCAACGAAGTGCGCCTGCCTCGGCGGTTCACGCGCAACAACGCCCCCCTACTCGCCGAGCTCGGTGAGCAGGTAGGCAATCCCGAGCGCGGAGGCGTACGCCCGCTGCTTGGCGTTTGCCGCGCCGGCGTGGCCGCCTTCCGTGTTCTCGTAGTAGACGACGGGGTGCCCCATCGACTGCATGAGTGCGACCATCTTCCGAGCGTGGCCGGGGTGGACCCGATCGTCCTTCGTCGACGTCGTGAACAGCACGCGGGGGTACTTCTTGTCGGCCGAGAGGTTGTGATACGGCGAGTAGGTCTTGATGAAGGCCCAATCCGCCGGCACGTCGGGGTCGCCGTACTCCGCCATCCAGCTCGCGCCCGCAAGCAGCTTGCTGTAGCGACGCATGTCGAGCAGCGGCACCTGGCAGATGACCGCTCCATAGAGATCCGGCCGCCGCGTGTACGCCGCACCAACGAGGAGGCCGCCGTTGCTGCCCCCGCGAATGCCGAGGTACTTGGGCGAGGTGATCTTCTTCGCGATCAAGTCCTCGGCGATGGCCTCGAAATCCTCGAAGGCCTTGTGGCGCTTCTCCCGCAGCGCGGCGCCATGCCAGCGCGGTCCGTATTCGCCACCCCCACGGATGTTGGACAGGACGAACACGCCGCCGCGCGCCAGCCAGTTCTTGCCATACGCGCCCATGTAGAAGGGCCGCATCGACTGGCGGAAGCCGCCGTAGCCATACAGCAGGGTGCGGTTCTTCCCGTTGCGCTCGAGGTTCTTCGGGCGCACCACGAAGTAGGGCACCCGCGTGCCGTCCTTGGAGGTGGCAAACATCTGTTCGGAGGTGAAGGGTGCCGGATCAAACCGCTTCGGCCCCTGCTGAACCACCTGCTTCCCGAGCGTACTCGCGTCGACGTAGAAGAGCGTCGCGGGCTTGAGGAAGCTCGCGTAGGTGTTGAAGAACGTGTCGTGGTCGGCGTCCACGCTGGACGTCCGGCTGGTGCCCTGGCCTTCGAACGGGATGACCGTCCGGACCCACGCGCCGTCCTTGCGCTGGTAGCGGTAGATGATGTCGCGGACATCCTCCATGACCTGCACGAGCACGTAGGACTTCGTGCGCTCGACACCCTGCACGGAGCGGTTCGCGCTGGGCTCGAGGAACACCGTGACGTTCTTCTTGCCGGCCTTGAGTTCGTCAAGCGGCAGCGTGAGCAGCGTGCCCTGGGCGTAGGTCTTCCCGCCGAGCGTCCACTCCTTCTTCAGCTCCACGAAGAGGAGGCCGTCGAAGTAGGTGTGGATCGTCGCAGTGTCCGGAAGATCGAGCAGCGTCAGCTTGTCGCCCTCGAGGAGGTACTTGTCCGAGGTGTAGAAGCTCGTGCTGTGGTAGACGAAGTCGAGGTTTGTGTCGCCGTAGTGCGAGCGCCCCGCACCTGCGGAGACAGACGTCTTCTTTCCCTCGAAGATCAGCTTGGCCTCGGTGAGCGGGGTCCCGCGCGTCCAGCGCTTGATGATGCGAGCGTAGCCCGAGTCGGTCATCGACCCCTCGCCGAAGTTCGTGGCGACAAACACGTGATCGGCGTCGATCCAGTCCAAGCTGCTCTTGCCCTCCGGCAGGCTGAAGCCTCCCTCGACAAAGCTCTTCGTCTCGACGTTGAACTCACGGATGACGACCGCGTCACTCCCGCCGGGCGAGAGGCGCATGAGTCCCAGCTCGTAGGCGGGACGCAGGAGCTCCATCCCCTTGAATACCCAGTTCTTGTCCTCCTTCTTCGAGAGGGTGTCGAGGTCGAGCAGGACGTCCCACACAGGCTTGCCTGCAAGATAGGAGACACACGTCGCGCGGCGGTAGAGGCCGCGCGGGTTCTTCGCGTCGCGCCAGAAGTTGTAGACCCAGGTGCCGTGGCGCGTGCCACGGACGATGCGATCCTTCGCCTCGAGGATCGAAAGGGTGTTCGCCTCGACCTCGGCGAACGCCGGGTGCTTGGTGAACTCCGCCTTGGAGGCTGCGTTCTGCTTTGCCACCCAAGCGAGGGCCTTCTCGCCCTGGACTTCCTCGAGCCAGAGGAAGGGGTCGCTCGCCCTCTCGTCCGCGTGCGCATACGCGCCGACGAGTGTGAGGAGGAGGGCGGATACGGCGAGGAAGGCTGAGCGCTGCATGCGGCGGATTCCGATGGTCTGAGGTGCGCAGGTTGTACCACTCCCTGCGACCCGCCACGGCGCTCCGGCCCTTGACCGCTCCAGGGATCCCGGGTTCCCTGGCGCGGCGCTTCGCCCCCGTGGGGAAGCCCGCACGGGAGGCCTCGCCATGCCGCACGACCTGCTGCTCCGGCTACTCGAGCACAGCACCTGGGCCACGCTGACCCTCATTGAAGCGTGCGCAGCCCTGCCGGACGCACAGCTCGACGCGCCCCCCCTGGCGGACTCCACGTGGAGCATCCGCAAGAACCTCACCCATCTCGTGGAGAGCGAGCAAGGCTACCTCGCGTTGCTCACGGTGGCGGCCACCGAGCGGGCGGAGCCGTCCGTGCGCTTCGAGGCGCTAGCGGACGCCGCGCGCGCCAGCGGTGAGGCCCTCCTGGCGTTGGCCCAGCAGACGGAGGGCCCCCTCTCCGCGGAGGTCTGCCACACCACCGACGGCTACCGGGTGAGCCCCTGGGTCGTCATGGTCCAGGTCCTCAACCACGCCACCGAGCATCGCAAGCAGATCGCAAACCTCATGCGTGCGCTTGGCCTCACGCCGCCGCGCCTGGACGGCTGGGCCTACGGTGGGTCCGTCGGTGCTTTGGTTCCCGAGCTCGGTTGACTGGCGCGCCCAGCGCTCTGCCGAGCCGAGGCGCCGGAGCCAGCTGCGAGACAACCTAGTCGCAGAAGTCGATCGTGATGTAGAGGTTGCCTGCGGTGCTCTGGGTGAGGCCGATGCCAATCGTGTTCATGACCGGGTCGACGATCGCATCGTAGTGCCCGCTCACGCCGCCGTTGTTGCAGGGCGAGAACGGCTTCTCGGCCATGAAGGCATTGAGGATCGTGTCGATATTGGCCATCGTCGCGCCCCCGGGCCCCGCAAAGCCCTGGTTCTCTCGCACCGAACCGGCGCACCCCGCGAAGGCATAGCCGGGGGGCGGCGCGAAGAACGTCGGTGCGATCGCTGCCGGGCATGCGGGAGCGCCCATCGCGAACTGGCCGTGCGGAACCCCCGTGGTCATCAGCATGGCCGTACCCGATTGCGCGTACGCGTCGAGTGCTGCGTCGCGAACGAAGAGAGGCAGCGCGCCATTGTCCGCCTGACGAAGCGCGTTCAGGCGCGTCAAGACGTAGTCATAGAGCGCAGCCGACACCGCCCCACCGTCGGTTCCCGTGGGCAGGCCCCCACCACCACCGCTGCCGCTACCCGAACCACTACCGCCACCGCAGCTTGCGCAAAGCAGGCCGAGCACCATGCCAAAGGCCAAGATCGATCGCTTCATGTACATCGGTTCGCTCCGTCGCGTTCGCCGCGTAAAGCCGTGGCCGGGGGATGAGCGAACGTTGTACCGCGCCGTGACCTCCGGGGGAAGGCCCAGGGGCGCGAGCGCTTCGCGGCGGGGCGCGGTATGCTGCCCGTATGCACCGTGGGCACATCAAGTGACGTCCGAAAGGGAGCCGTCGAGACAAGCCAAGATCCCGACGGGGGTCATCCTCGGGGTCTTCGTCGTGGCGCTGGCGTTCCATGCCGCCGGATTCGTCGCGTGGCGAACAGGTGAGCGCGTCGGCTTCGAACGGGCCCGCGACAAACACAATACGGAGGCGCTGATCGCTGTCTGGCTCGCCGCGCTGGGCATCGGCCTTGTGTCGGTCCGCGGGGCGCAGGCCGACAAACGTAGACGTCCAGCGCGTAGCGTCCGTCACCCCTTGTGCTGCAACTGCCTCGTGCCTTACATCGAGGGCGCCCACTTCTGTCCCACGTGCGCATGCCCTCTCACCTGGTTCGCCGGAACAGGGAGCTACGAAGGGGTCTATGCCAAGGCTTGGATCCTCGGCAAGGCGGCGAACCACCCGACACGACCCTTGCACCTCTGGCTCCTCGTCGCCCCGGCCGCGGCAACGGTGGCCCTGCTCCTCGTGACGCTCTGGTGGATCTCCCTCGAGTCCCAATCAGGCAGCGCGCCCGGGCTCGTGGGCCTCGTGCACATGATCCCGACCGTGCTCCTGGCTGCGCTCCAAGTCGCCTTTGCGCTGCGCGCATGGAGCCGCTGGGGACTCGCGTCGGATGACGCCGACGATGACAAGCCGCCGGTGCGGTACGGCTCGCCCCCCTGGTGGACGTGGGACGAACACTGGCGCGTGCCGATCGCCAGCGGCGACGATGCGGAGTAGGACGACTTCCTACCGGAGCCCGACGGCGACCCCGAAATTCTGGGCTCGTAGCGCGGCCCTCCCCATGCGAGCGCCGCGACCCGTTCCCCCGGCGGCCCGGATTTGCTAGGCTCTCTGCCAGAGTTGGACCATGGGAGAGTGAGCGATGGACGAAGCTGACCGCATGCCGAGTGATTGGTTTGAAGTGCACCTGCGGCGTCGACCGGTGCAGGGCGAAGCCTGCATCACCTATGAGTACCCGCATCAGCCAAGGCGCACCCTCAAGCTGCCTCCGCCGGTGCCGCAAGGCTGCCGGGGTGATCCCAACGATGTGCCCATGGGCAATCACCCCATGTTCATCATCCACTGCATCCAAAACGACGGTTGGGGTCTACCGGCGCCCGTCGAGATCCACGAACCGGCTGGCATCGACATCGTCGCCGCGAGCGTCACAGTGAATGGTGGGGTGGCGCATGTCTCGGTTCGCAATGAGCACGGCCAGTGCTCCCCGCCGATGCCCGTGCCGCTTGCGCAGGGTGCCTCTTGCGGCTGCCCGCCCATGGGTCCCGGCCACCCGTGCGTGACATCCCCCTGCTGGGACTAGTTGCAGAGGGCGTACCAAGGTCGTCCCGTGCCCCGAGGCATGATGGCCTCGACCAAAGAGCACGACATGAAGCTGATCGGCATCCTCGGCGGCATCAGTCCGTTCTCGACGAGCTACTACTACGAGCTGCTCAATGGCCTCGTCCGCGAGCGGCTGGGCGCGCGGCACTCAGCCCGCTGCCTGATCCACGCCGTCGACTTCGCCGGCGTCGAAGCCATGCATGTGGCGCGTGACTGGCCGGGCGTCACGAAGATCCTCACCGACGCAGCCCGGTCGCTGGAGGCGGGCGGCGCGGACTGCGTCGTGCTTGCCTGCAATACGATGCACAACGTTGCCGAGGATGTCGCGCGGGCCGTCTCCATCCCGTTCCTCCACATCGGCGATGCGGTTGCGGCGTCCGTGGTGGAAGCGGGCATCTCGCGCGTCGGCCTGCTGGGCACCCGCTTCACCATGGAAGCGCCCTTCATCCGCAGTCGACTCGAAGCCAGCGGCATCGAGGTCATCGTGCCCGATGCCCGCGAGCGCGGCGAACTCCACACGATCATCTACGACGAGCTGTGCGCGGGCATCATCGAGCCCGCGTCCCGTGCGCGGTTCCTGCGCGTCATCGAGCGCCTCGCGGCCGAGCAGGCGATCGAGGCCGTTGTCCTCGGCTGCACCGAGATCGGCCTGCTACTCGACATCGACGCGCTCCCCGTGGCGGGCTTTGACACCGCGCGCAGCCATGCCGAGGCGGCCGTCGGCTTCGCCCTAGACCTGGGGCCTGAGCCGGCGCGAGGAGACTAGAGCTCCAACGTCAGGAGAGCCGCCGCAGCAGAGCGCGGATCGGAGCGCTCACGCAACGAAGTCCACAGGGCGGCCACGGAGCGTGCGAGCCTCCCTGCGTAGACTTGCTTGCCGTTCACGAGCACCACGACGGGCGTGTCCAGATCCACGAGCGCGTCACTCAGGCGCAGCGTGAGTCGCTTCAATCCCTCGGCTTGGATCTCGATGCGCTGTCCCGTGAGCTTCGCCCGTACGGTCTGCCCGGCCTTGGCATCGGCCGCAGGCACCGAGAGCCAGTAGAAGCGCTCGTGCGTTCGCCCGCTCTGATGCCAGACCACCTGCCTCGGCCACGGGTTGCGCGTACGCGCGGCCATCCACGGTAGCGCTTCCGTGTCCTTGCCGTTCATCCAGTGACCCAAGCCGGGGTAGATCGTGACCTTGTGCTCGTAGCCCTCGGGGTCGCCCTTGCGCAGCGTGGCGAGCTTCTCGCCCCACGCCTTCGCCACCTTGTTGCGGTCGTAGGCGCCATCCTTTCCGCCCATGAAGATCATGAAGGGCATGTTGCGCAGCCCCAGCGGACTGGCGTTGTTCGGATGCCCGGCCATCATCGAGGCCGCTGCGAATCGATCCGCCATGCGCGGGGCCAGCTGATAGACGCCGTCGCCACCGGCGGAGTAGCCCATGAGGTACACTCGATCCGGGCTCACGCCGCGCTGCATGACGAAGTTGGCGATCAGCCGGTCAAACAACGCGTCGATGTGTCCCTCGTGCCAGAGATTCCATGTGTTCGTCGGCGCCCGCGGCGCGACGACGATCCCCTCCTTGGGCGCATAGAGGCGGATCTGGTTCTGCCACTGCTGGTCGTTCACCCGCGCGGGTGCCCCGCCCCCCCCGTGCATGGAGATGAAGAGCGAGCGCTCGCCCGCCCGCGCCTTGCCGAAAGTCTTTTCGAGGTAGCGCATCTCCTTGCCCGCGGCCTTGACGACCCGCGCCTTGAGCGACGCGTCGATCTCGGCCGCCCGCTCCTTGGTCATGACTGCCCAGAGGAGGTCCGCGGCGGCAATGGCATCCGCCTTCGAGAGCGGGACCGTCGGCACGGAGAGATGGCGTTCCTCCGGCAGGAGCGCAAGCCAGTCTCGGACCAGCTGCAGGCTGGCACTGCCCTTCCCGAGCTCGGTCCACACGAGCTCTCGCGTCACATCCGCAGCGACCGAGACCTTCAGGGCCACCGTGCGCTCCTCCGCGCCGCGCACGAGGCGCAACCGATAGCTCGCGCCAGGCGCGACCTTCAGTGACGCCATGTCGTTGAGGTCAGTCGTCCCGGCCCGGGTGCGGACCGACTGCAGCGTCTTCCCGGCGCCGTCCAGCAGGTCGACGGTCAGCACCAGCCGCTTGCCTCCGCGTTTGTCCCACGCGCGGAGGTACACAGTGGTCTGGGCCGGCTTCTTCGTGGCGGGCTTGGCGTAGCGCGACGTCACGTTCACGCCCGGCACGCTCTTGTCTTCCAGGCTCCACACCATCGGAAAGTGCGCGCCGGTCTTCTTCCAGGAGGTCGCCCAGATCGCGTGCTTCCAGTCATCCGCGATGGCCTTCGAGGCATCGCCTTTGAACCACGCACGATCGAGGCCGTGCTTGTTGTACTCATCGGCGCCGGTGAAGAACCACCTTCCGCCGTCGTAGATCTCGGCCCACGTGTGGTTGCCGCGCTTGTTCGCCCACAAGGCGGTGCCTGCGACGCGGGCCGGCACCCCCACCGAGCGACACGCGTCGACGAGAATGATCGAGAGGCCCGTGCAGGTGGCCATGCCGAGAGCCTTCGACTCCGCCGGGCTCTGGTTGGGCGCCTTGCGACCGGTGTTGTAGTGGACCTTGATGAGCTTGAAGAACTCGCGATTGATGGCCTGCGCCGCCTCGGTGGTGGTCTTGCTCGTCTTTACCAATGCCGCACACTGCGCGTGGAAGTCCTTGCGCCACGCCTCGCGGGTCTCATCCAGCGAGGCGTAGGGCAGCACATCGTTGAAGAACACGGCCTCGGGAATCTCCCGCGCCCACGAAGACTCCTGCCGGGCCTGGACCGCCAACGCGAGGTTCTCCAACAGGAAGTCCTTCGAGAGCGCCTTGAGGTCCCGCGGCGGCATCCCCTCCACGAGGAACACGGCCGCCCGCTTGCCCAGCGCGCCGTGCGCGGACTCGGCCGCCTGCAAGAACGCTCGGATCTCACCGGCGTTCGTTCCGGCTGCGGCCAACTGCTCATCGAGTGCGGACTCAGCCACAGCGGGCCTTCCTGTGAGCAGGAGAAGGAGCAGCACCAAGCCGATTGCGTGTGTCTTCATGCGCGAACCCTAGCCCGGAAGAGCAACGCACGCAGCCGAATCGTGCGGCTTTCGGGCACCCTCGCACCCGATCTCATTGCCGAAGGGCGTCCATGGTGGGATCAGCACGACGCGCGTCTGCGCAAGATGGAACCCGGCTGGCGGGGACTTCGCATCCCTGCTTCGGGCCGCTCCTGCGCCTGGGGGAAGATTGCCGCATGCCCGAACAGAGCGAGAATGGCCCTGCACCGCTTGGAGAGAGCCCATGGCCGCCACCGTCGAAGAACGCCTCGCTTCCCTCCGGCACATGATCGGCAACACGTGCTTGATGGCCATCCGTGCACGTGTTCGCGGTCGTCCGCACACGGTCTACGCCAAGTATGAAATCCAGAACTTCACCGGCAGCATCAAGGACCGCATGGCTCTCCACATCATGGAGACGGCGTATGCCTCGAAGGCCGTCCAGCCGGGCGACATGATTGCGGAGGCTACGAGCGGCAATACCGGCATCGCCTTCGCAGCCGTTGGCCGCGCACTCGGCCACGATGTCCGCATCTACATGCCCGACTGGATGAGCCGCGAGCGGGTGCGCGTGATCCAGAGCCTCGGCGCCCACATCGTGCCCGTGACGGCGGAGGAGGGCGGCTTCCTCGGGAGCATCGAGCGGGTCGAGGCGTATGCCCGCAACCACGAGCATGTGTTCACCCCGCGCCAGTTCGAGAGCCCCAGCAACGTCGAGGCGCACTACCTGACGACGGGGCCTGAGCTCCTCGCCCAGATGAGGACGCTCGGCACGCCGCTCACAGCCTTCGTCGCCGGCGTCGGGACGGGCGGGACGGTAACCGGAGTGGGTCGCTACCTGCGCGAGCACGCCCCCGACGCAACCGTCCACCCCCTGGAGCCGGCCAACTCGCCGACCCTGCGAACCGGCAAGCGTGTCGGTAAGCACCGCATCCAGGGCATCAGCGACGAGTTCGTCCCGGCCATCGTCCATCTGGACGAACTCGACGAGATCGTCGACGTCTGGGATGGCGATGCCATGCTCATGGCTCAACAGCTCGCCGCACGTCTGGGCCTCGGCGTGGGCATCAGTTCTGGCGCCAACGTGCTGGGCGCACTCAAGATCGCCGAGCAACAAGGCGAAGGCTCGGCCGTCGCTACGGTCTTCTCCGACAGCAACAAGAAGTACCTCTCGACGGACCTCTGCAAGGAGGAGCCCGTGCGCGCGGACTACCTCACGCCGCATGTCGAGTTGCTCGGCTGCCACGTCGTGCCGGCCCCCGGCCTGACCTGGCCTGTGCCGTCGCCTGCCTGACCCACACACCCTGGCCCTCCCTGGGCTTCGGCGGAGCGCAGGTGGTGATTTCCTCAACCTGGCTGGGGAAGAGTCCGCAGGTGCGGCCTCGTGTTCGCCCGGGCCCGCCGCAGGTGGCGCACCGGCCCGTGGCCCGCCCTTTGCGATCTCACGGTTCGGAGGATTCGCCCCCATGACCGTCAAAGTCAGCGACTTGATGCACAGCCCTGTCTTCACGCTCCAGCGCCACCACACGGTGGCCCGCGCCCGCAAGCTCATGACCGAGCACTCGATCAGCGCGATCCCCATCGTCGGTCCGGAGGACGAGCTCGCCGGGATCGTGTCGAAGACCGACCTGCTCGGCGATCACGCCGACGCCACGCCCCTGAGCCAGATCATGGCCCAGCATGCGTGGGCCGTTCCTCAGTACAACGACGCGAGCGCCGCCGCCCGCGTGATGCG
>JAJDEM010000279.1 GCA_029259795.1 Planctomycetota bacterium | reverse complement strand
GCTGCGCAAGGACGAACCCGAAGCAACGCATGTGCAGGTCACGGTCGACCATCCCGCCTATGTGATTGCCAGGGCTCGCGTACGGCTCGCACCCCCCGACGCCAAGGAGACCCAAGCCGAGGAACCGATCGCCTTGGTCCGCGCTGCCATTTTTGAGGGCCTCGTCCTCTCTCCCCAGGGCGTGCCCGTGGCCGAAGCGCGAGTCGCCGCCTATGGCTTGGAGGGCAAGGCGATCGCCGAGCGTGGCGAAGACGACGACGGGAAGCTCGACGCGACGGAGACAGACGCGTCTGGCGCGTTCCGGCTGCGCTGTCCCCGCGCGGACCGTGCGCTCGTCGCCAGCGGCGACGACGGTGCGCTGCCGGCCGGACAGATCGTCGATCTGACGGGCGAAGATCAGCAGGAGCCCCTGACGCTCAAGCTCCGCGCGGGCGAGCGCATCACTGGCCGCGTGGACTTCCAGGGTGCTGGCGCCGCGAATGCCTCGATCGTGGCGAAGCGTGACCTGCCGGGCGAGACGTACCTTGAGTGGATCAACTGCTCCTGGTTCAACGGCCGGGTCATCGCGACCTCCGCAGGGGCAACAACGAACGAGCGCGGGTACTTCGAGCTCACCCACCTCGAGCCCGGTCCGTGGTCGGTCTCGGTTGGCAGCCTCGAGGGCTACTCCATCTGGGGCAGCATTCGCAAAGCCACCACGCAGACACTCGAGGCGCCGTCGCTTGACGCCCACTTCGTGGTGGGCGGCGCCGCCCTGATCCTCAAGACCGTCTCGGGCTCGGAACCGCTGAAGCATGTGCGCATCGAGCGCACGGAAGCTTCAGGAGTCACAGGCACGCTCTTCAGCCGAGACGGCCGACTCGCGCTGCTGATCCCCGCGAATCGTCCCATGACGATGACCGCCAGTGAGGAGCACTACGCGAGCGTAACGAAGGAGATCCCCGGTTTGCAGATCGGAACCACCACAGAGGTGGTGTTCGATCTCGGGCCCCGCAAGGCCACGGCCGGCCTGCGTGTGCATGTCACGGACGAGAGTGGCAAGCCGCTGCGTCGGGCGGCCTTCCTGCTCATCCCGCCCGAGGCCGACCCGAGTGATCACCTCTTCGACGAGCCGGATCACATCCTCGAGAGCGCGGATGGAAGCTATGCCTTGGAGGACCTCGAGCCCGGGCTGAGGCAAGTCGTCGTCACGCCGGGCTGCGGCCCTGACCACCTGACCGGCGGCTACCTGCGTCACACAGAACGGGTCGACCTACGCCCCGGCGAGCAGGCCCAGTTCAACGTCAAGGCCAAGCGCGGCGGCCGCGTGACGGTGACCGTCAAAGACAGCGCCGGCGGCATCATGGCCTGCAACGCGACACTCCAGGGCCAGGGCGGTCGCAAGATCCCTGTGGTCTGGTCCTGGTCTACGGAGGACACGGCGAGCCTGGCGTCCGGTGGCCCAGGCGCAGCGGCTGCCGACATGCAACCCGTCCTCGCCCCGGGCAGCTATGTGTTGATCTGTACGGCGGCAGGCCACACCGAGCACCGCGAGCGATTCACCGTCGAGCGCGGGAAGCACCAGCACCTGACGATCACGCTGCGCAAGCAGTAGTCCGCGAGGGACCCATGAGCGACTTGCAATCCGAACGCCTGCTGCGCGAGGTCACGGCTACCTGGGAGCGCGAGATCGTCCCCGAGATCACCGAGTACATCCGGATCCCAGCCAAGTCCCCGATGTTCGACGCCGACTGGGAAGCGAACGGGCACATCGACCGGGCCGTGGCCCAGATCGAGGCCTGGTGTCGCGCCCGACCCATCCCCGGCCTCGAGGTCGAGGTCGTCCGGCTGGAAGGACGCACCCCCGTGATCTGCATGCAGATCCCCGGCGAAGGCGACGACACAGTCCTGCTCTACGGCCATCTCGACAAGCAGCCGGAGATGACCGGCTGGCGCGAGGGCCTCGGCCCCTGGGAACCTGTCCGTGAGGGCGACCGGCTCTACGGCCGAGGCGGCGCCGACGACGGCTATGCAGCCTACGCCTCGCTCACGGCCATTGAAGCGCTCCAGAAGCACGGCGGGCGGCACGCGCGCTGCGTGGTCCTGATCGAGGCGTGCGAGGAGAGCGGCAGCTTCGACCTCCCCTACTACATCGATGCGCTGCGCGAGACGATCGGCGAGCCGAGCCTCGTCGTCTGCCTTGACTCGGGTTGCGGGAACTACGACCAGCTCTGGCTCACGACGTCGCTCCGCGGGATCGTCGTCGGCACGTTGACCGTGGACATTCTCCAGGAAGGCGTACACTCCGGTGACGCCAGCGGCGTGGTGCCGTCGAGCTTCCGCATCGCCCGAGAGCTTCTCTCGCGCATCGACGATCCGGCAACAGGGCGCGTCGTCATCGAGTCGCTGCACGCCGACCTGCCCGAGGCGCGCTTGGCGCAGGCCCGCCACGCCGCCGAGGTTCTGGGCGCGGGCATCCACGAGAAGTTCCCCTTCGTCGAGGGCGCGGGACCCGGGGACCGCGACCTGGCCGAGATGGTCCTGGATCGTACGTGGCGCCCTGCACTCTCCGTCACCGGCCAAGCCGGACTGCCCACGCTCGAGATGGCGGGCAACGTCCTGCGCCCGTCCACGAGCCTCAAGCTCTCCTTGCGTGTGCCGCCGACCGTGGACACCGTCGAGGCCGCCGCCACGCTCAAGACCGTACTCGAGAGCGACCCGCCCTATGGCGCGACCGTGCGCTTTGAGCTCGGCATGCCCGGCGATGGCTGGGAGGCCCCGCCGCTCGCGCCCTGGCTCACCGACGCCGTCGACGCGGCGTCGAACACCTACTTCGGAGCGCCGTCGGTCGCGATGGGCGAAGGCGGCTCCATCCCGTTCATGGGCATGCTCGGCGAGAAGTTCCCCGCGGCGCAGTTCCTGATCACGGGCGTGCTCGGCCCGGCATCGAACGCCCACGGGCCGAACGAGTTCCTGCACATCCCCACGGGCATCAAGCTCACGTGCTGCGTCGCGGCGGTCCTTGACGTGCACCTCGTGCGGCCGAAGGACTAGCCAGGTTTCACGCCGCCAAACACGACGCGATCCCCAAGCCGCGCGAAGCTGTCCACGGGGTCGAACCCGATCTCGCGCAGCCACGCGAGCTGGGCGTCGAGCGTGTCGGGGATGTCGCCGCCCGCGCGCTCGGCTGCCAGCCACTGCGCATGGGCCAAGCCGTCATCGATCGGCCGTGGCTCCTCGCCCTCGTCGTGCTCCCGGAACTGCCAGAGCATCTGGACGTGCGGCCACAGCCGACCGTCAAAGGCCACGCGCTCCTTGGTGACGAACAGCCCGCCGGGCCTGAGCACGTCGAAACACCGCTCGTAGACCCGCCGCTTGGCATCCGCCTCGATGTGGTGGACCGACTCCACGCTCATGACGACATCAAACGGTCCCCCGACCGCCTCCCGCCAGTCTTGGTCGAAGTCGCTCTCGACGAAGGCCGCCCGCTCGCCAAACGGCGCAAGGGTCTCGCGGGCACGCGCAAGCAGGCCGGGAGAGCCGTCGAGGCACGTCACCGAGGCTTGCGGGAAACGCTCCAACGCGAGCGCGTCGAGATCGCCGGTTCCGCTCCCCAGGTCGAGGATCCGGCGCGGCGCATGAATCGCCGCGAGCTCGAGAAGCACGCGCGTGTACTCCGCGCGCAAGCCGGCGCCTCCGCGCGGACCCGGGACCCACGCTCGGGCCTTGTCGTCGTCCAGCCAGGGGTTCGCCATCGGTGTCGCTCCACCCAGCCCGCCGCGGACGCGCCCGCGTTGCCTCGGGTACCCTACCGCCTCCCCCCACCCGCCGCCACCGCGAGGCCCGCATGCAATACACGACACTTGGACGGACCGGACTCGACGTCAGTCGCCTCTGCCTTGGCACGATGAACTTCGGCGGCTGGACAAGCGAGGAGGACAGTCACGCGATCATGGACCGCGCGCTCGCGGTCGGCATGCACTTCTTCGACACCGCCAATATCTACGGCGGCAAGGGTGGCAAAGGGGCCACCGAGAGCATCCTCGGCCGCTGGTTCGCCGGCTCCAGCGGGCGCCGCGATCAAGTCGTCCTGGCAACGAAGGTCTACGGCCAGATGGGCGAAGGCCGCAACGACGGAAAGCTCTCCGCACGGCACATCGTGAAGGCTTGCGAGGACTCCCTGCGCCGGCTGAAGACGGACTACATCGACGTCTACCAGATGCACCATGTCTGGCGCGAGGTCACGTGGGCCGAGATCTGGCAAGCGATGGATCTCCTCATCAAGCAGGGCAAGGTCCTGTACGTGGGTTCCTCGAACTTCGCTGCGTGGAACATCATGCAGGCCAATGAAGAAGCCCGCCGGCGCGGGATGGTCGGACTCGTCTCCGAGCAGAGCCTCTACAACCTCAACGCGCGCATGATCGAGCTGGAGCTGATTCCCGCGTGCCGCGATCAGGGTGTGGGGATCCTTCCCTGGGCCCCGCTCTCCTCGGGACTCCTGGGCGGCGTGCTCGAAGCCCCCGACGGCGGACGGCGCAAGCACCCCAAGACTGTGGAGCGCCTCGCGGAGCAGCGCGAGACGATCGTGGCCTACGAGGGCTTCTGCCGAGACTTGGGCGAGAAGCCTGCGGACGTCGCCCTCGCCTGGCTGCTGGCCCAGGAGGTCGTCACCGCGCCCATCGTCGGTCCGCGCACCATGGAGCAGCTCGAGGGGGCCCTGCACGCGCTCGAGATCGAGCTCGACGACGAAGCCCTCGCACGGCTGGACACGATCTTCCCGGGGCCGGGCGGGCAAGCGCCGGAAGCCTACGCCTGGTAGGCCGCGTCTGACCGCCTACTCGCCGTCCTTCACTTCGTCTTCCTCGAACGCTTTGGCGAGCCAGATGTGGCTGTCGTCAGGATCAAGTTCCATGGCGAGGTCGATCATGCGCATGCCTTCCTTGCGCTTGTCCTTGCCCTGGCGGATGTGACAGAGGCCCTTGAGCAGCCACGCGCGGGCGTGGAACGGATCGGCCTCGATCGCCTTCTGTACGAAGGTCGAGGCCCGGTCGCGCTCGTTCTGATCGAACAGGAGCTTCGCGTAGCTGTAGTACACGTAGCCTGACTGCTCGCCTTCGCTGACGGCCTTCTCGAAGAACTCCGCGGCCTTCTTGCGCTCGCCGTAGAGGCTCATGATCCAGCCGGCGCCGGCCCAGTCGAGCTCGACGAGATCCAGCGCAAGTTCCTTGCGGATGTACTGGTGCCACTCCTTCTCGAGCGTGTGGAGTTCCTTGACCTTCAGGTGCTTGAGCAGCAGGCGGATCTGCTCGTCCGGGGGCACTGTGATGAAGGGACCATACGCAACCTTGCGAGCCTTCCGATCGGTGCCGATCGCCTTGAAGAACTTCTTGAAGCCCTTCTGGTACTTCTCCGAGCTCAGAAGGAAGTGGCAGAACGACCATGCCCAGCTGTAGCCAATCGCGCCGATGCGCTGGTTCTTGATGAGTTCCTCGAGCCCGTACCAGGCACGGTCCTTGCCCTTCTTCTCGCGCTCCTCGACCTGGTTCCAGAGTACGCACAAGCGCGCGCTCTGGATCCCGCCGATGGTCATCGTCTTCGTGCGGGCATCCCAGTCGCTTGCGCCGTAGTACTCCGCCATGCCCTCGCCAAGCCAGGAGGGGTACCACATGCGCTCGTTGATCATGTGCGTGAGCATGTGATTGCCCTCGTGGAACATGACATCAACCGTGAAGTCGTGGCGATCACGATCGTAGAAGAAGTGCAGATCCCGCTGGGCTGGCACGTAGTAGCCGACCACGCCGGAGGGTGCACCACTCACCTGCTGGTAGTACTCCTCGTCGTGATAGATGTTGATGGTGACCTTGCCGAAGTCCTTCGACGGACGGATCTTCCATTCCTTGGCGAAGACCTTGTAGTAGGTCTCGAAGAGCGACCGAAACTCGGCGAAGAGGTCATCCGGCAGCGTGTGCTCGAAGTTGAAGAGCTTCGTCTTGACGATCTCACGGTTACGCCACTTGCGGCGTTCCTTCTGCTGCTTGAGGCGTTCGCTCTGGGCCACCAGCTCCCGCTTCATGAGCTTGTCTCGGCGCGACTTCTTGATCCAGCCACCGCGCCAAGGCAGGAGGCCCTTCTCGACCTTGGCCTTCTCCTCGTCGCTCTTGGGAACGAACGCGCCGTCGTCGCCTGACTCGAAGAAGTCCGCGACCATCTTGTCGGGCACGAACAGCTTGCCGTTGACGTAGTGGACCGTGTAGCCGCCCTCGATGCGATCGATCTCGCGGTCGGAGATGAACCGTCCGTCCTTCAGCGAGAGCATGTCGGCCGACGCAAGCGCCGGCAGCATGACCAGGCCGAGGAGTACGCAGGCGGAGAGTAGCAATCGGATGGCAGGCTTGACTCGCACGGCCGCTACTTCCCGATCGCCCACTTGGCCCACTTCTTGTCGAGCTTGGCCCAGTCCTTGGCCGAGAGATGCCCAAAGGCGGCGTCGAAGGCGCTCTTGCGAATGGCATCGCGCTTCTCGCGGAGGTCACGCTCGTAGTTCTTCCACGCATCCTCCGGATCGGGCTTCGCGTCCTTGTCGTCCTTGTCGATCTCGCCCTTCTCGACCCGGTCCTTCCACGCCTGGATGCGCTTGGCCTCGGCCTCTTCCCACTTCTTCTCCTCGAGTCGAATCGCGTCGTCCATGGAGTTGAGGTAGGCGCAGATGCCATTCTTGAACTTGCCGGAGTTGCCCTTGGTCAGCATGTAGCTGAGCACGCTGGCCTCTTGGCCGTAGCCGTAGGTGATGGTGACGCCGGATTCGGAATCGGACTCGGACTGGCGCTCCTTCTCGAGCAGCTCTCGGATCGGCTGGGCCTTGCCGTCGTTGATGAGCTTGCGCGCACCCAAGATGTCACCGGCGACGCGAGCGTAGGCGAGCCCCTTGCGCTTGCTCGGGCGCATGTTTCCCATGTGG
>JAJDEM010000278.1 GCA_029259795.1 Planctomycetota bacterium | reverse complement strand
CGCGGGCTCGGCCGCGGGACCGAGGGCCACCAGGGCCAACACCGCAGCGCGGGAAACCTGGGCGTCACCATGCCGCAAGCTCGCGCGAATCGCGGGCAAGGCCCGCAGGATGCGCTCGCGTTCCGCGTAGCGCAGTGCGGCAAAGAGCAGACTCTGGCCATCAGCATCCGCTCGCGCCAAGAGGCCAAGGAACGTGTCGAACGCAGGATCGGCCATGCGAACCAAGGCGCGTGCTGCGCCCAGGGGAGGAACCTGGGCCGCGCCCTCGAGCGGCGGCGAGAGTCGCCCTTGGAGCATGTCGACCAGGCGGTCGTGCATTGCTTGATCAAACGGCGAGCCCCACGCGAGAAGTGAGATGACCGCCTGTCGGACGGACGGGTCTTCATCATCCAGGAGCGGCAGGAGCGCAGGGACCGCAAACTCCCCCTTCGTCTGCCGCCACTGCTGGAACAGCTGCAGCGCATGCCAGCGGGTCTTGGCGCTGTCCGCCTCGAGTAGGGAACGGACCTGTGGGAGGATCGACACAGGCATGGTCCCAAGATGCATGCGCACGAACGCCGTGATGTTCGACTTCCCGGCATCCTCTCTGAGGAGAGCCACGAGGCGGTCAACGATCCGGCGGTCCGGAGGGAGCGGCTTGTGCAGTCCCTTGCGTAGATAGGCCTCGAGTTCCCAGCCAGTCGTGATGGTGAGGATCTTGAGCGCTTCGTCGGCATCAACAAACGCTGAGCGCTCATCCGGGCGCGTCGGGTCCTTGCGCCCCTTGGCGCGCAGCTCGGTGGCCGTCCGCACCTCGGGGCTGTCAGCCGTGCTCGACACAACCTCGACAGCGGGATCCGACGCAGTGCCCAAGACACTCCAGAGGCCCGCGCCAAGCAGCACGCCAGCGAGGCCGTAGCCTGCCAGCCGCTTGACGCCCCCACCCATGCCCCGAGTCTAGAAGCGATAGGGGATGCTGCGGGCGATCCACCACGCATGGGTGAGATGCAAGAGCAACACCCCCCCCGCCAGTGCCAGGCACATGCCCAGCCCCGCCCGAGGTGCCACGACCGCCGCAAGCAGGAGCGCCACGACTCCGAGGACACCGTAGCGGATGGCCACAGCCGCGTGCGACCAGCCGGCATGCGTGAGCCGCTGGCTCAGATGCTGGTTGTGCGCCTGCGCGAAGGGCACGCCGAGCCGACGCTTCATCCAGAGCCCCCAGCCCAGATCCAGCACGCCGGGCAACAGCGGCGCGGAGGCGAGCACCCAGGGGAGTGCCTCGGTCTCGCCCGGCAGATGCAGCGCTGCCGTGGCCACGAGGAAGCCGAGCAGGTGCGTACCCGCATCGCCGAGAAATGCCCGCGCCGGCGCGACGTTCCAAGGCACGAACCCAAGCAGGGCAGCCAGCGCCAGGCCACAGAAGAGCCCGTGCCCAGGTCCCGCGCCTGCCCCCGCCGCGGCCCCCAGGACGACCGCACACGTAGCCGCCGTGATCAGATCGAGGCCATCGAGGAGGTTCACGAGCGTCACGACCGCGACGATCCACAGCCAGGTCATCACGGGCGTCGCCGCAGCAAAGCTGAGAGGCCCAAACGGTGCCAGGGGGGCGCCCTCCCAGCGCAGGCCGAGCCCCACGGCCACAGCGGCGGCCAGGCACTGTGCGAGGAACTTGGCGCGCGCCGAGGGCTGGCCGCGATCGTCCCAGAGGCCGATGGCGAGGAACAGCACACCGGGAATGAGGTAGGGCCCCCAGGAGGCCGCGGCGTCCAAGGCCCCATGGGAGCGCAGGACGGCGACCAGAAGCCCCACACAGACGCCGGTGCCGACCGCCAGCCCTCCCACCCGCGCGACAGCCGTGGTGTGGGTGGAGCGTGCCTGGGGCACATCGACGAGGCCGAGCCGAGCGGCCACACGGACCCACAACGGCAGGCTGAACGCCGCCGCAAGGAAAGCCAGCCCGAGGTCCAAGAAGGTGATCATCATGGCGTTGGCGAACCCATGCCGCATGGAAGACGCTCGCCGCCGTATTCTTCCCCGACAAGCGACCCCACCCACGATGCAAACGAGAGGAACGCCGTGGAACTCCGGACCGCAGCCTCCGACCCCCACGCCACCCCCGCGGAGGGCTACACCGTGGTGGCGGGCGTCCGCACGCCGGGACGCTGGGCGAGCCTCTGGCGCTTTCGGGGCCTGCTTGGAAGCTTCATGCTCCGGGAGCTGCAAGTGCGCTATCGGCAGGCGGCGCTTGGCTTCCTCTGGGCACTGCTGCAGCCGGTCGCGCTGGCGCTCATTACGACGCTTGTGTTCCACGAGGCGCTGCACATCAGCGTTGGCGACCTGCCCTACGGCCTCTTCGTCTACACAGGGCTGCTGGCGTGGACGTACTTCCACGCCGCCGTGACCGGCGCCGTCCCCACCCTCGTCAACAACGCGGGCCTGATCCGGAAGATCTGGTTTCCCCGCGAAGCGCTGCCTCTCGCCACCGTCCTCGCGGTCGGCCTCGACCTCGGCTTCGGCACCCTGCTCTGGTTGGCACTCCTAGCCTTCTACGGGTTTGGGTTCTCGTTCCTCTTGCTGTGGGCCGTCCCGCTCCTCGCCATCCTCGTGGCCGTGACGGCCGCCGTCGCGCTCGCCGGTGCGGCGATCAACGTTCGCTTTCGCGACGTCAAGTACGCGCTCCCGCTACTGTTGCAGGTGCTGTTCTTCGCAACGCCGATCGTCTACCCCGCCAGCGCGGTTCCAGCCCGCTGGCGCCCCGTCCTCGACCTCAACCCCCTGAGCTGTGTCGTCACGGGCATGCGCGAGATCGGCCTCCATGGCGCAGCGCCCGACCCGGCCCGCACGCTGCTCGGTGCGCTCGGCGCCTTGGTCTTCCTCGTCCTCGCCTGGCTGCTGTTCCTGCGCAGCGAGCGTCGCTTTGCGGACATCATCTGATGCCGGCCGCACTCGAGCTCCGCGGTGTGACGAAGCAGTTCCGCCGTGGTGGACCTGCCTACGGAAGTCTGCGCGATACGCTCATGCGCCTCCTGCACCGGGCGCCGTCGGAGGGCACGCTCGTGACGGCCGTCGAGAACCTCGACCTCGACGTTCGCGCTGGCGAGATCGTGGGCGTTGTCGGGGACAACGGCGCGGGCAAGAGCACGCTGCTGAAGCTCATCGCACGCATCACGCCTCCCGACGCGGGTCAGCTGACCGTGCGCGGGCGCCTCGCCTCGCTGATCGAGCTGGGCGCCGGCTTTCATCCGGAACTCAGCGGGACGGAGAACGTCCTGCTGCACGGCTCGATCCAGGGTCTTCCCCGGCGCACCCTCCGGGCGAATCTCGCGTCGATCGCCGGGTTTGCCGGACTCGAGGAGGCCATGGACACCCCGGTGAAGTTTTTCAGCACCGGCATGTACGCCCGCCTGGGTTTCGCCGTGGCGGTCTTCGCCCATCCGCAGGTCCTGCTTGTGGACGAGGTCCTCTCGGTCGGCGATCAGGGCTTTCGGCAGCAGTGCTACGACACGATCCGCAAGCTGCAGGCGGGTGGGACGGCAATTCTGTTCGTCAGCCACGACCTGCCAACCGTGGCGGCGCTCTGTGATCGAGCCCTGTGCCTCGCGGACGGACGGACGGTGCACACAGGGGACGCGGCTTCCGTGGTCGCCGCCTACGAGGCCTCCCCGACCCCGACCGACGAACTGGGCTGAAACCCGCACCCGCCCACGGGGTATCATCCGATAAGCACGCAGGGAGACCGCCATGCCCGCACACTCAGCCGCCGTTGGTCATCTGCTACGGAGGGCTGGCTTTGGGCCTTCGGCCTCCACTTGGGTGCAGTGGGCCGCGCTGTCCTACGACGACGCCGTGGACCGTGTCCTCGCCGAGCTCGACGCCCCGCCCCCGCAGGATCCGCCCGAGCTGGATCCGTTCAAGCCGGGAACGATCCAGGACCTCTGGTTGAACCGGATGCTCAAGGCCCCCGCCGGCCTCGCAGAGAAGCTCACGCTGTTCTGGCACGGGCACTTCGCCACCTCCGAGACCAAGTTCAAGGACGCGCAGCTGATGTGGAGCCAGTACGGCCTGCTGCGAGCGAAGGGCAGCGGCTCGTTCCGCGACCTCCTGCTCGGCGTCAGCAAGGACGTCGCCATGATCCGCTGGCTGGACGGAAACTCCAACCGCGTCGGCCATGCCAACGAGAACTACGCGCGCGAGCTGCAGGAACTCTTCACCCTCGGGATCGGCAACTACACCGAGCAGGACATTCGCGAGATCGGCCGGGCGTTCACGGGCTGGGGCAGCCGGCACCACGACTTCGTCTTCCGGGACCACTTCCACGACAACGGCGAGAAGACGATCCACGGAAAGAAGGGCAACTTCGGGGGCGAGGACGTCGTCGACATCCTGGTCCATCTCCCCGCGTGCTCCCGCCACATCGCCGGCAAGCTCCTGCGCTTCTTCTCCCACCCCGATCCCAGTACGGAGGAGATCGAGACCTTGGCGACCGTGTTCCGCGAGAGCAAGCTCAACATCAAGGCGACCCTGGCCGCGCTGTTTCGCGGGGAGGCCTTCCGCTCCGCGGCCCATCAGCGTTCACTCGTGAAGAGCCCCGTGGAGTTCTGCATCGGCGGCCTCAGGGCGGTCGGGGCGACCACCGTGCCAGGCTGGCTGCATGGCGCCACCGATCGGATGGGCCAGATCCTCTTCCGCCCGCCCTCGGTGAAGGGCTGGACGTCGGGCAAGGGCTGGCTGTCGAGCGGCGCGATCGTCGAGCGACTTCGCGCGGCGCAGCGCGTGGCGCTCCTCACCCCGGAGACAACGCGCGCAAACACGGCGGGTGCCATCCTCTCCGTGACCCTGCAGGATGAGGTCCCCGCGGCGATGCAGAGCGCGCTCGATGTCGTAGCAGCGAAGATCCAGAAGGCCGAGGCCCTGGCCGGCAAGTCGCGGGAGCCGATGCTCGCGGCGGCCCACGCGGAGCACATCGCTCTCGTACTCGCCAGTCCCGAGTACCAGCTCAGTTGACCGACAGGAGATCCTGATGTTCTTGCATCCCAACGATTCGCTGAGCCGCCGCAACGTTCTCGCAGGCAGTCTTGCCCTCGGTGGGGTCCTCGCGCTCCCCCGGCTGGCCCTTGGCGATGAGACCAAGACCGGGGCACCGGCCAAGACACTCGTCTTGCTGCATCTGAATGGCGGCAACGACGGGCTCAATACGGTGATCCCCTACACCGACCCTCGCTACCGCGTCTTGCGACCCAGCCTCGCCCTGGATCGCGGCCGGATTCGCAAGGTGTCGGACACCTTGGGTTTCCACCCGGGCCTGCAAGGCTTCGAGGCCCTGTTCCGTCGCGACCGGATGGCGGTCATCAACGGCGTCGGGTATCCGAAGCCGAACTACAGCCACTTCCGCTCGACCGAGATCTGGTTCACGGGGCAGCCTGAGAAGACGCCGACCTACGGCTGGTTCGGTCGCACGCTCTCAGCCAAGCCGAGCGAGGCACCCCTGCGCGGGGTCGCGCTCCAGAAGGAGCAGCCCTTGAGCTTCGTGTCGGAGACACCCGGCACCGTCACCATGACGGACTTCGGCCGCTTTCGGATACCCGCCGGCATGGAGGCCGCCGCCAAGCTCTATGGCGCGTACGGCTCGCTCGGGGGCATGCGCAAGCAGGTCGGCGACGCCGGCGCCCAGGCAATCCAGGTCGCCCGCCGAATCGCCAAACTCAAGAACGCCGGCGGCCCCTTCTACGGGCGAATCGGTGAGGATCTCCGCAAGGTACTCGCGCTGCTGCGCGCCGACCTCGGCGTGGAGTGCATCCAGTTCCAGATGGGTGGCTACGACACCCACTCCAACCAGGCGGCGAGCCATAACCGTCTGCTCGCCCAGCTTGGCAACAACCTGAACGCGTTCCAGGCCGAGCTCGACAAGTCCGGTCTCGCCGACCGGGTGGTGACGCTGGTCGTCAGCGAGTTCGGGCGACGGGCCGCCGAGAATCTCTCGGGCGGGACCGATCACGGCTCGGCAGGTCCGGTGTTCCTCATCGGCAAGGGCGTTGCCCCGGGCTTCCACGGCGCCTACCCCTCCCTGGAGGACCTCGACCGAGGCAACTTCAAGTTCACGACGGACTTCCGGCGCGTGTACGCCTCCGTCTTGCGCGCTGCCTTCCGTACCGATCCGACCCCGATCCTCGGCGACTTCAAGCCGCTGGAGCTCTTCGCATGAACCACTTCTCCCGCAAGGGTCTCGTCGCGCTCTCTGTGATCGTCCTGCTCGTCGTAGGCGCGCTCGTGCCGCCGGCGCGGGCCGACGAGCGAGCTCCCGGCACAGACGCCAAGCCCGCCGCGCTGCATCCGAACCTCAACCTCAGCGCCGTGGATCTCCTGCCCTTTGATGACGTCACCCGGGCAGCCTTCAACGCGAAGAACCCCGCGATGATCTACCGGGTCCAGGGCACGGCCCGCCAGCTCGGCACCCTCAACGCCAAGCTCGCGCGCTGGAAGGGCAAGAAGACCAAGCAGCACGCCGAGCTCGTCAAGGAGCGCAAGCGCCTGCGCACGGTGAGTGCGGCGCTCATGGCTCGACTGACCCACGAAGTCATGGCCCACGGCGTGGACGGCTCGCTGATCGCCTACATGAACCACGCGCCGACCGGCCCCGGCCGGATCCAGCGCTACAGCCACGGCCTCGTCCTCCTGCTCGATGACCTCACCCCGCAACAGCGCAGGCGCTTCGAGCAGGTCGTAGTCCAGGTTGCCGGGGCGTATCACGCGATCACGGCCCAGAAGGAGCGCACCCTCCTGGCCGTGAAGCAGAGTGAGCTCGACAAGACGCGCCAAGGCGGCATCGCGCAGACGTTCCAACGTCAGCTCCAAGTCATCGACCAGCGCTTCTGGCAGCTCGTCGACTACACCTTGGCTCGCGATCAGAAGGCGTGGATCTGGCAACGGCTCCCCAGCAGCAAGAAGCGCAAGAGCCAGGCGACCGAGCACCTCTATGCCCTGCCGGGACTTACTGCCTCCCAGGGCACGCGCCTGCGCTCGCTCCTCACCGAGATCGAACACGAGACGGCGCCGGATCGCGCAGCGATCGCGCGCGTTCGCAGCGAGCTGAACGCCAAAGACAAGAAGCTCAGCGGGGCGCGCCGCAAGGCTTTGGCCAACGAACGCAATGCCGCCTACAAGCGCATTGGCGCACTGAACGCCTTCAAGCGCGAGCAGACGCTCTCCATCCTCAGCGAGGCCCAGTGGCTCGAGTACCTGGCGATCCCCCCGAGTGTCGCAATCAACGATCGCACCGGAAGCTACGGACGCCTGGTCGGCGGATGGAAGCCGGGCGGCGCGCAGCAGAAGCAGATCGCAGCCCTGAACAAGGTCGCTCGCCAGGAACGCCGCAAGACACAGAAGCGCGCCGTCGAGCTCCGCAGGAAGAACGCCGACTACGGCCCGGACTCCCCGCAAATGGCCGGCATGGAGATGGCCATGAACGGCGTGAAGGCCGACCAGGCACGTGCGAATCGGGCCGTGATCGGCAAGATCTTCCTCGAGGTCATGACGGCCGAGGAGCTTGGCCGCTGGGTGCTCGGGACCTGGGGCTACAAGCGATGATTGGGCGTATCCTCCTGACGGGTGCCTGCCTTGTCGCTGCGGCTCTCCCGCAGGCCCGACTCTCCGTGGCACTGGCCGATGACGTCAAGACGACGACTGCGCTTGCCGCCGAGGACTGGGCCCTGCTCCCCGTCAATGACCTGGAGCGACAGGAGCTGGCTCGCGATCATCCCGCCCTTCTGCGCCAGGTGTCCTCCCTCGTCGCGCGCATCCGGAAGGTCGAAGGACAGCGGCGTGCCCGCAAGAACCCCCAGGACGACGGCGGACGGCGAATCGGCGAGCACGCCACCGCGCTCCGTGAACGACTCGCGCCCCTGCTTGCAGAAGCCGTTGCCGCACTCAACGATCCGGCGATCGATGAGCGGCTGCTCGCACACATCCGCGCGGCTCCTCGAGGTCGCTTGCGCGTGGCGCGCTATGCGCAGACCCTGCCCCTGTTCGTCGAGGGCACGCCGGACCGCGTGCGATCGGTTCTGGCCCATGTGATCCCGCGGGTGCATGGGGCCTTGCTGGCGCTCGCCGGCGAGGGCGAGCGTGTGCGCAAGCTCGCGGCCGCACAGGGGCTCGACAACGCTCGCCGGGACGCACTCGCCGCCTCTGTCAATCAACGCATCCAGCAGCTCGAGAAGCGCTACTGGCGCCTGATCGACTACATCGTGCCCACGCCGCAGCGAGCCGCGCTGCACCAGAGGCTGCCGACGGCGCACCAGAAGCACGAGTCGATCCTGCAGCACGTGTATGCCTTGCCTGATCTGAGCGCCTCCCAAGCCGCTCGCGTGCAGGCCATGCTGGAGGAGGTCCAGGCCCAAGCCTCGCCGGACAGCGCCCTCGTCAAACGCACCCAGGCCACGCTCGGGGAGGCACAGGATCGCCGCGCCGCCCAGAAGGTCATCCAGGCAGCGACGCAGCGCCTGATCGAACTGCAGCGTTGGGCCGTCGTCGAGTCCAAGCGCATCCTCAGCGCAGAGCAGTGGATGGCCCTCGAGGCGATCCCGCCGCGGGTCTCGCTCGCCGATCGCAAGCAGACCTCTCCGCAGCTGCTCAAGGGCGTGGCCCTCACGGACGCCCAACACGAGCGGCTTGACGCGTTGCGTGCCGAGCTGCAGGGCGCCCGCAAGGCCTACCGGGAGCGTCGGCTCGCTGCGGCGGCGCGCATGGCGGGCATGGGGCCGGATTCGCCTCAGATGGCGGGCGCGCAGATGGCGATGGCAAACGCCGAAGCCCAAGGCAACGTGGTCCAGCGTGCGTTCAATGGCCGTCTCCTGCTCGAGCTGCTGACACACGATCAAGTGACAGCCTGGGTGATCGGACCCGGCCCGTAGCTCCCGTCGGTGCGCCCGCTGTGCGATCATTGCGCGCATGGAGCCCGAGGCCTGCAGCATCGTGATTGTCGGCGCCGGCTTGGCCGGTGCGGCCACGGCCTATCACCTCAAGCTCGCGGGCGTCCAGGGGGTCGTCCTGCTGGAGAAGGAGGCCGTCCCCGGCGTTCACGCATCAGGGCGCAACGCGGCCATGCTCCGCGAACGCATGGACGATGGGGCACTGCAGGCGCTGGCCACCGAGAGCTGCGCCGTCTTGCGCGCCGGGCGCCTTGCAGCCTTCCAGCCGACGGGCAGTCTCCTCATCGGCGAACCGGTCGGGGGTGCAGTGCCTGCGGCTGAGCGTGTCGCCGTCAGCGCGCGCCTCCCCCGCGCCCGGGGGGAGGGTCGCTTCCACGCCGAGGATGGCATCGTGGACGTCGCCGCGCTGCTGCAAAGCTATCTGCACGGGCAGGACGTGCGCTACGGGGTCACGCTTGCCTCGTTCGAGGCCGGGCCCACAGGTGTCGCACTCCAGACCAGCGCGGGCCCACTGCAGGCAAGGCAGCTCGTAAACGCCACGGGGGCGTGGGCCGGCGCGCTGGGTGACCTGCCGTTGACCCCGTACAACCGGCATCTGTTCGTCAGCGCGGTCGACACGAGCATCGACCGTCACTGGCCGTTCCTCTGGGATCTCGCCGGCGGCTACTACCTCCGCCCCGAGTCCGGCGGTTGGCTGCTCTGTGCCTGCGACGAGCGCAGCGCGGCGCCGGGGGACTACACGCAGGATCCCTGCGTCCTCGAGGACTTGGGTCGCAAGCTGCGGCGCTACCAGCCGGACCTGGGCGACCTGCGTATTGCGCGTCAGTGGGTCGGCCAGCGGACCTTTGCGGCGGATCGCCGTCCGGTCATTGGCGAGGACCCCCGCCAACCCGGCGTATTCCACGTCGCGGGCCTGGGAGGCCACGGCGTGACCTTGTCGTGGGCGGTTGGACGCTGTGCGGCCGACGCCCTGCTCGGCCGTGCAGCCGACGCCGCCGTCTACGATCCGCGGAGACTGACTAGCGCCCCAGCGCCTTCTTGAGGCGCACGATCTCCTGCTTGACGTAGCCGGCGAACGGATCGAGCTCGACCTGGCGTACGTAGGCCTCCAACGCGCCAGCATCGTCGCCAGCCAGACTCCGGGCAGCCCCCAGGCGGAACCAGCGCATTTCATCACCGGGACCATCCGCCGCGTCCTGGGCAAGCACCGGCAACGCGGCCTTCAGCAACGCCGCGTCCTTCTGCACTCGCCTCCAGCCCACCAAGGAGGCCCGGGCCGACGCCACCCGAACGGCCAGGGAGCGATCGACGAGGCCTCGCTGGAGCGCGGCATTTACAGCCTTCCCATCCAACCCAGCGAGAGCCGTCATGGCCCGGCGGCGCACCAGGCTGTCGGAATCCCGGGCGAACGCCAGCAGAGCCAGAGGCACCTGCTTCGCGTACGCCCCCAGGAGTTCCACCGCCGAGGCCCGCACCACCCGGGGCAACGTGGCATCGCGCACGATGCCAAGCAACCCGACATGGGCGTCGGGTTGCTTCAGTCGGGCCGCACCGATGGCGGCCATCCAACCGGTGGCCTGGGCGCGTTCGCCGTACCAGCTCGCGTGGACTTCCTTCAGCGCGGCTTCCTCGAGGTGGGGCGCACCCTCCGGTGCGACCAGGCCACCTTGATGGCACCAGGTGCAGGCGACCTGCGCGATCCGATCGCCTTTCAGGTCATAGCGTGGGGTGCTGATCGAGTGATCGGCGACCACCCCATGGCCTCGCTCGATGCTGAGGAAGGGCATGTGGCAGTTCACGCAGCGGCCACCCGAGCCATTGCGGTCGTGATGCGTATGCGCCTCGGGATTCTTGGCGATCGCCTCATGGCAGCGTGTGCAGAGCGCGTCATCCTCCGGTGGCTTGCGAAGCTGGGAGGGGTTGCTGCTGCCGTGCGGATCGTGGCAGCTGATGCATGTCAGCTTGCCTTCCGCCGCGCAGCGACTCACCGAGAACGGTACCCCGTCGTAGATGAGCTCGAGCGAGCGCCCCGACGGATCGATGCGCTCCGGATCGATCAACAGGGTCGGGTCACGATGCTCGAATACGTCGTCACCGGGCCGGAAGCCTCGACCGACGACCTCGCTCTCCATGTGGCATTGGAGGCAGACCCCGACCGCCCGATCGTGGGCGTAGTCCTCGTAGGGCTTGAGCGGATCGGTGCCCTGGGCCCCTTGCTTGTGGAATGCAACGTGAGCGGCGCCCGGCCCGTGGCACATCTCGCAGTGCACGCCGAGGGCGCGGTACGTCATGCGGGGCCCACGGCCACCGACCGGCCGCTTGGGCTCGTAACCGCTGACATGGCAGCTGGCGCACTTCGCGCCCCAGGAACGCACCGGGCCCGTCCAGAACGACGGATCCCCCGGCTTGACGATCGGAGCCTTGTCCCAGTCGGTGCCACCGGCCCCGAAGATCAAGTGGGTGTAGTCAAACCACGTGCCCGTCGGCGCCTCGAGCATCCCGGGTAGTACCTGCACGCGGCCATCCGCCATCGTGGCGAGGAACATCCGGACGCGCATCCGGCCCACGATGTGGGACAGGTGGTAGCGCGTCGGCTTCCCATCCGGCCCTACCGTCACGGCGATGGTCTTGTCCTGCTCGGCGAGAAACTGCGTGGCGCCCGGGGGATGGCTCACGCGCTTGCCATCGATCGCATCGCCTGGCAGCGTGTCCACCGACGCAGCCTCGACCGTGTGCGCATGACTCGAACCCGTCCAAAGCTCGTGTTGCTCCGTATGGCAGGTCTGGCAGACCGCCGTCCCCACGTAGCCCCCCCCGGGTGCTTCGTCCTCGCCGTGCGCGACGCGGTCGTCCCATGCCAGCGCAAGCAGTACCCAGGCCCCGAGCAGGACAATCAGCGCTGCGATGGGACGAACGGACGTACAGAGGCGCATGCCGGCTTCCTTGGGTGAGGACCCGTAGCATACGCCGCCCCGGAACCAGGGCCCCCCGCCCGCCGGTGCTTGCCCTTGGGCCCCGCCATGGGCAAAGTAGGCCCCCCGACCCGCCGGAGATCGCCCCGATGCCCATCCGCCCCCTTGCTCTGCTGGTGCCGCTCCTGGGCATCGTGCTCGCCGTCGCGGCGCCGATCGACATGCCCGACGCGGCCACGAAGCGCCGTGGCCGCGGTGGCGCGAGCGCCGCGGCCAATCCCTACGGCGCGTGGGCCAGCGCCTTCCGGCTGAAAAAGCACATGGCGCCGGCCATGGACTGGGCAGGGGAAGCGCTCAGCAAGGGCGGACGCAAGCCCGGGTTCCTCACCAAGCCGACGGCCATCGTCAGCTCGCCCGAGATCGTCGCCGACGTCCTGCGTGCGGACTGGTCCTCGGCCATGACCATCCTCGGCGCGCAGGATGCTGCCGCGAAAACGAAGATGGCCGCCGCCATGGCGACCTACGTCATCGCGGTGTACGCCCCGCAGACGGGCGTCATCCACATCCTGCCCGAAAACGCGCAGCGCGCCGCCACCGCCGCGGGAAACCCCAAGCTCATGTCCGAGGATGTGCTGCGGCTGTTGCTCGCCCGCATGTGCCTGCTGGCGCTCGATCGGCAGCACACACCCGAGGCCAAGGCCGCCATCGACGCGGCCACCTCCCTCGACGCGTTGCAGATCGGCGGGGCCGTGCTCCAAGGCCACGTCCAGTTCCACACGCGTCGGATTGCGACGTCTTGGAATCAGGCCGACGCGAAGTTCTCCGCGGGGACCTACGACGACCTGGTGACTCTGCTTACCGCGCCCGTCCCCCCGACGGCACCCCCCAGCCTGCAGGCCTTCGCCACGGGCGTGAAGTTCGCGCTCGTCGACGGTGAGAAGTTCATGGCGAACATCCCGCGCACGCGCCACGTGCAGGTCCTCCGCGAACCGCCGACGGATCGGAAGGTCCTCTTCGACCCCAAGGGCTTCGTGGCCGAGCTGCGCGGTGCGAGCAAGGGTGGAAGCGGCAAGGGACGGGGCAAGAGCTCCGCGACCACTGTGCACACGGAGATCCAGAAGGAGTTCAAGGAAGCCGTCTTGAAGGCTGGGACCTGGAACGAGACCGTCGCGGTGCTCGGCGCGGAGGATGCAAAGGCCCTCTTGGATCCGCTTGCAAGCACCCTCTACTCCATGGCCATCGCCGCCTACAAGGGCGGCCATCGGATTCGCAGCGCGCGCAATGACGACGCGGACGCGGCGTCCTCCGTGCTCGATGTCTACGTGCTGGAGTTCAGCAAGGCGGGGCCTGCCGAGAGCTTCGTCAGTCTCGTGCGCGGTGCGGCCAAACAACGGGGCGGCACCCTCGAGGATGGCGCGGGTCGGGATGACAATCTCGCGGGCTTCCACGGCAGCGAGGACATCGAGTCCGACGGCAGCAAGCACACCTGGCACATGCAGTGGGCCAGCGAAGGACGGTTCGTCGTCGGCTTCCGTACCGCGGCCCCGATCACCGGGGTCGAAGATCGTGATCCCTACGACGATGCCATGGAGGCCGCCTCGGAAGCTGCGTCCAAGATCGCCAAGACGCGCGACTCGCGGCGTCGCCGCCGCGGTCGCTAGTCCGGCGGCCCACGGCGCTCGCTCGGCGGGCGTGCCTGCGTCAATCCCAAGCGGCGTAGGAGCGGAAGCCCAGGTTGAGGATGCGCTGGATGAGCGCCTCGTACTCCAGGCCGTGGGCCTGCGCGGAGAGGGCCAGATCCTCGTCGCGGGTCAGATCCGGGTTCGCGTTCCCCTCGAGCAGGAAGAGCTTGCCGTCCTCGCGCAGGCGGAAGTCCAAGCGCCCGTAGCCGCTCATGCCAAGCAACTTGAAGACCCGCTTCCCGATGCGCGCCATCGAGTCGGCGAGACCGGCCGGTAGGTCCTCCGCAGGCCCCGAGAGGATCTTGTACTTCTCCTGGTACTTCTGGTCCCACTTGATGCGCTCCGTCGCGATGCGGGGCGCCCCCTCGGGGAGTCTGTCCAGGTGCAGCTCCCACGGCGGGAAGGTCTCCAGGCGTTCGTTGCCGAGAATGCCGAGGTAGATCTCACGCCCCTCGATGAACTCCTCCGCGATGGCGTCGTCGCCCACGGTCTCGTGAACGAACTGAACGCGCTTCTCGAGCTGGGCATGGTCGTGGACGACGGAGGCCTGGGATATGCCGAGCGAGGCATCCTCGAGCAGCGACTTCACGATGAGGGGGAAGCTCAATCGCTTGACGCGGCGCATCCGGCGCCCCCGCAGGAACACGGCGAACCTCGGCACGGGAATTCGGTGGTAGCTGCAGATCTTCTTCGTAAGCGCCTTGTCGCGACTCAAGACCAGGCCTCGCGGGTTGCAGCCCGTGTAGGGAATGCGCAGCAGCTCGAGATACGCAACGACATTGGAATCGAACACAACCTGCCCATGGAAGTCCTCGAGCATGTTGAACACGATCTGCGGCTTGTGTTCCTCGATGGCGTCGCGGATGCGGGCGAGGTCGTAGCCGGTCTCCAAGCAGACGGTCTCGTGCCCGAGCGCCTCGAGGGCCGCGAGGACGTCATACTCCATCTTCCACGCAGCGATCTCAGTGTCCGTCAGACCATCCAGGGCCTCGGCGGGCTTGCTGCCTTCGCCCACGAGCGCGAGAACCCGCCTCTGCCGCATGTCGACCTCCCCACTGCGTCGCCTCGCTACCTCGTTCGCTGCCGCAGACGGCCTGCAGCCCTACAACGCGACGTGGTGGCCCCCACCACTCACGTACCCCATGACCTGGGCCGCCAGCAGGATGGCGGCCTCGAGCTTCACATCTCGCTCCGCTCTCGTCCGCTTGAGCTTGAGCTTGCGCGCACGCGCCTGCATGTCGTTCAAGAACTGGTCCACCGTGTAGGGATGGGAGCCCGTCGTCTTGACGACGCGCCGCCGCAGGTCGGGTCCGACCCGTCGCAGGAAGGCCGTGGCCGACTCCCGGCTGTCCGCGCGGCCGGGAGCGAAGATTCGTTCCAGCTGCATCTCATAGAAGTCGGGTAGGTCGACCCCGTAGTGCTGGCGCCGCTCCCGATAGTGTCGTCCCAAGGTCTTGCGAAGACTGCGCAGCGGCTCGACCCGCGCTCGCGAACGCACCGGCGGCGGAACCTCGGAGACCTCGGCTGCGAGCTCATCGACGAACTCGAGCTTCTTGAGAACATCCCAGCCTTCGTACGCGGACCGCCAACGGGACCGCGGGGTCAGCCAGACGGCAAACGTCTCCGCGAAGTCCTCGACCGGATGGCTCTGGGCATACCACCACTCCAAGTGCAGCACATGCTTGCGGCTCTCGGGCTTCGCCTTGTACGACGTCGGATAGCGACGACCGGCGCGCCCAAAGACCTTCACCCAGCGCTGCTTGCGGCGCAGGCGGTAGGCCGTGTCGAAGGCGTGTCCGGCTTCGTGGCGGAGGATCTTCATCGCCCAGGCACGCGTGCCGCCTTCCACCTGGAACATCTGCCGCCGCTCGAGTTGCATCAGCCGCGGATGGGCCAGATAGAACGGAATCGCAATGCCCGGAACCCCATCGGGCGAGAACCACTCGTTGCTCAGCCAGCAGTGCGGCTTGACGCGTAGGCCCTTGGCGGCCAGTTCTGCGTGCAGCTTCTCGACCAGGGGTTCGAGCCAGGTGCCTTCCAGCGTGAGATCGAGATCACAGAGCCGTAGCGCGAGCAACTCCTCGTCGCTGCAGTCCACCCACGCGGGCTCTCCCCGCCGTCGGCGTCCGCTGCTGGTACGGCCCTTGGATCGGCTCACGGCGATGACGCACAACCTCCTCGAGCGCGAGTCTACGCGCCTTCGCGCTACCGGTGAAGGACGCCGTACTTCCAGATGCACCAGATCGCCTGGACCCCGTCGCGCCAGCCGATCTTCTTTCCCTCGGCGTACGTGCGACCGCGGTAGGAGATCGGCACTTCGTAGACGCGCGCGCCCGCGCGGGAGAGCTTGGCCGTCAACTCCGGCTCGATTCCGAAGCGCTCCTGGGTGAGGTCGAGAGACTGGAGCAGATCCCGGCGAACCGCCTTGTAGCAGGTCTCCATGTCCGTCAGATTCAGGTCCGTTGCCAGATTGCTGAGGAACGTCAGAAAGCCGTTGCCCAGGCGGTGCTTGTAGTAGAGGACGCGCGAGGAGCCCGAGAGGAAGCGGCTTCCGAAGACGGCGTCCGCATTGCCCTCGAGGATCGGCTGCAACAGGACGGGGTACTCGCTCGGGTCGTACTCGAGATCCGCGTCCTGGATCACCACGATCTCGCTACGCGCCTCCGCAAAGCCGGTCCGCACGGCGGCCCCCTTGCCGCGGTTCTTCTCGTGCAAGACCACGCGGATGCGGGGCTCCCGACCCTCGAGCGCCCGGAGCCGCTCGCGCGTACCGTCGGTCGAGCCGTCGTCGACCACGATGATCTCGGCCACCACGGGCGAGGCGAGGACCTGGGACAGGAGTTCGTCGATCGTCTCCGCCTCGTTGAAGGCAGGCACGACCACACTGAGAACCCGATCGGAGTGGGATGTCGTTGCGTCCACGGCCGATCAATCTACGGGCGCTGGGCACGCAACACGACGTACGGGCCCACCCGTCGCACGACCTCTTGCAGGTAGATCCCCGACCCGCCGAAGGTCTGGATGGACCCCGTGGTGTTGGCCAACGCCACGACAGCCACATGGCGGCCTGCAGCGAAGGAAGCTGCTGGGAAGACTGGCAGGCGCCGTAGCGCCAGCGGTCCCTCGTCGGGGGTCGACCCGGGCCCGGGGCCCTCCGACCAGGTCCAATGATCCGGGTGCAGATCGGCCAGCGACGCCTGCTCCTCGGGTCGATCGCCCGCCACGGCCAGCACGATCCAGCCGGCCTGCCCCGCTTCCCGCGCGGCCGCCTGGACCGCCTCGCGCAGCTGATGCAGGCGGCCCGCCGTCGGGGGATCGCCGGGTGCCAGCTGTGCCTGCGCACCGCCGGCTACGAGACCCAGGGACACAAGCGCCGCACCCCCGATCGCGAGCGAAGCCCAGAGTCTCGGCCGAGGGATGGCGACACGCGCCTCCAGGCCGGCCAGGCAGCTCAGAAGCAACAAGGGCAACACGACCAGCGCCGGAAACGGCAGTCCAGCGAGCCAGCCGACGGCCGCCAGCCCCACGCAGGCCAGCAGGGTCCGGCCGAGTGGCGACGACCGCAGGCGCCGAACGCCCGCGGGAAGGCCAAGGACGAGCACCCCGAGCATCGCCCCCAAGGGCCAGAGCCAGGAGCCTGCGTCCAGCGAGGCGCTGCCTGCGTCGATCCACCCCGTGAGGGCAAACAGCGCGGCGGCGAGGCCGAGCATCCAGCCAACCGTCTGCACGCGCGGCTCCCGCTCGCGCAGCGCCTGGAGCAGCAACAGCGGAAGCACCAACAGGGGAGCACTCGCGTGCGTCCCACACAGGAGCAGCGAGGGCACAAGGGCGAAGCGCCGCAACCCCACTCGGTCGCTGGCGAGAAGGAGCAACGTTCCGAGAACAAGCACGCCGGCCGTACTCCCCGTCCCCGGGGCCAGGCCGCCCTCGCGCCAGAGGCCCAGGGGATGGACGGCAACCAAGAGCCCTACCCACAGCGCGCTGCGCCGCCGGAGGCCGAGGGCTGCCGCAAGACCCAGCGCGAGGGGCGCCAGGAGCGCTGCTGCCAGCAGGTCCCACCAGCGGAGCACGACCGTGGGCGAGACATCCGTGACGGCCAGGATCCCTCCAAGCGCACCGACGACGGCGGGGGCGTGCCCAACGTCCTGCAACGAGCCGCCGCGCGCAACGTAGTCCGCAGCGGCCGCCAGGTGTGCGCTCTCGCCCTCGACGGGCAGTCCGAGCAGCGGGGACCGGATGAGGAAGGCAAGCAGGAACACGGCCGGCAATGCCCAGCGCAGGGACAACGTCATGCCCCTTGGATCGGTTGTCCGGTGCCTGAAACGCAGCAGGACTCGCGCCCCGGCGTGCTGACTACCGGCGGACGGCCTTGCCGAGGTTCTTCTTGTACCAAACCAGGGACTTGGTCAACCCCTCGGCGATGCTCACGCGCGGACGGTAGCCAAGGACTTCCTGCGCCTTCATGACATCGGCCAGGCTGTGGCGGACATCGGAGGAGCGCGCCTCCTGCATGTCGCCTTCAATCTCCTTTTCGAGCAGCTGCTGGAAGCAGTTCAGGAGGCCCGAGATACTCATGCGGCTGCCAGAAGCGATGTTGAACACCTCGCCTTCGGCCTTCGGAGCGGTGCAGGCCAGGCGGAACGCCTCGACCACATCAGAGATGTAGACGAAGTCGCGCGACTGCTTGCCGTCGCCGTACACCACCGGCGTATTCCCCTTGAGGATGGACGCGCAGAACTGGGCGACGACCCCGGCCGAAGGACCACTGACCGACTGGCGGGGACCATAGACGTTGAACATGCGCAGGCACACGGTCTCGAGGCGGTAGGTCGCGTAGAACACCCGCGCAAGCTCTTCGCCGACGAGGGCGCCCGCGCCATACGGGTTGAACGGCGACGCGAGCATCGTCTCTTCCTTGGGCAGGACGGGACTCTCGCCGTACACGGCGCACGAGGACGCAAAGATGAAGCGCTTGACCTTGAGGTCTCGGGCGGCGATCAAGGCGTTGAGCGTGCCCTGGAAGGCCTGCTCGAGCGCGGTCTGGGGGTCCTTGACCGAGGGTTCGACGCCGGCGCAGCCCGCGAGGTGGAGCAGGTAGTCACAGCCCCGCGCGGCCTTGCGCAGCGACTTGGCATCGCAAACATCACCCTCCACGACCTTGACGTCGGTCTGCTTGTAGTCCTGGACGTTCTTCTTCGTACCGGTCGAGAAGTCGTCGTAGACGATGACCTTGTCGCCAGCCTTGACGAGGGAAGCGACGATGTTGGAGCCGATGAAGCCGGCCCCTCCGGTCACGAGATACTTGGCCATGCCCGTCTCCAATGGCGAACGAGTCGCCCGTGGCACACGTAGTCCACGTTCGTGGGGTGCACATCACCCAGGATGCGAGACACTACGACCTGAAGGCAGGAATGACGAGCGGAAACGCCGTGAATCCGGCGCTGGGGGCCGCTACACGCCCGAATCCGCTGGCGGCACGCGCCGGCACGCGCGCGGGAAACCCGTCCGCAGATCGGCCACGATGCGCTCCGCAGCGCGCCCGTCCCACGCAAACGGCCGGGCGGGGAGGCTGCCCCCACGGTCCTCGGCAGCACGCAGCGCCTCCGCCAGGCGGCTCGGATCCTCGCCCGCAAGGACAGCGCCCCCATGGCTCAGGACAAGCTCGTGCTCGAGACGATCTCTCGCGATCACACAGGGAACCCCGAGCAACGCGGCCTCGAGCGGCAGCCCGCCGGAGTCGGTGATCACCGCCGCGGCCCTCGAGACCAACGCGAGGAAAGCGAGATAGGGCTGGGGCTTCAGCGCTCGGATGCCCGCGGCAGCAAGCGCCTCGGCTCCGCCCAGGCGAGCTTCCGTTCGAGGATGCACGGGGAGCAGCACCGGACGGTCGGCTGCGATCCGTCCAAGTGCCTCGACCCACTGCGCTAGCCGACGCGGGTCGTCGACCGTCCCTTGGCGGTGAAGCGTCGCCACCACGTAGCCGGCATCGGTGAGCCCCTCCGGTCTCTGGACAGCGCGCACGCGGGGACGTGCGAAGGCCAGCGCGTCCGCCATGACGTTCCCCGCCACCACCAGCCGCTCGGACTCGACGCCCTCGGCCTCCAGATGCACCGCCGCGCCGGGCTCCGTGAGGTAGTGGCGGTCACTCAAGGCATCCGCAAGGATGCGGTTGCGCTCCTCGGGCATGCTCGCGTCCTGAGAACGCAGGCCTGCCTCCACATGGACCAGGGGCAGATCCAGCCGCCACGCCGCCAGCGCCGCGGCAGCCGTCGAGTCCACATCACCGAGCACGATCACCACGGAGGGCGCGTGTGCTTCGAGTACGACGCCGAGCGCGGCGGCCATGTGCTCGATCCGGTCGGGACCCGGCACGGGCGCCGTCAGCGTGACCCGGGCGGCCGGCAAGCCCACATCCGCGAGCGTTGCGTCCCGAAGCCGCGGGTCCGTGTGCTGCCCGGTGTCGATCCACACAAGGTCGGACCCACGTGCCTGCGCAGCGCGCACCAATGGCGCCAGCTTCACGTAGTTCGGGCGTGTGCCCGCGACCGCCAGCCACGGCCCGCGACTGGGGGGCCCCGCTCCGATGGCTGCCATCAAGAGTCTCCGAGCCGAGGAGGGAGGACCGCCATGACCCGCAAGCCTAGCGCGCATGGTGCATGAAGCGTGCGGAGATCTGGGACGCTCGGGCGCAAGGCCTGGGCCGGGAACGCAGGTCCCACCTTGGGTCGAAGCGCGAGAGTCGCACGGTTCAACCTGTGTTCGTGCAACCTGCGGTCAAGCCTGCCGCCTCGAGCGTGCCTACGTGGAGAGCAACTCGTCGAGGAAGCGTGTGGTGTACTCACCGCGCTCGAAGTACGCATTGCGCAGAATGCGGCGATGCAGCGAGATGTTGGTCTTGATGCCCTCGATCTTGTACTCGTCGAGGGCGCGGCGCATGCGCGTGATCGCCTCGGCGCGCGTATCGGCCCAGACGAGCAACTTGCCGATCATGCTGTCGTAGTTCGGCGGCACCCGCGAGCCCGCGTACACGTGCGAGTCCACGCGAACGCCCGGTCCTCCGGGAACCACGCACTGCGTGATGAGGCCGGGGCTCGGCGCGAAGTTTCGATCGGGATCTTCCGCGTTGATGCGGCACTCGATCGCGTGGCCCTTGGGCTTGACTTGCTGCTGTTTGCGCCCCAGCGGTTCGCCCGAGGCGAGGCGGATCTGTTCCTTGATGAGGTCGATCCCGGTCGTCAGCTCCGTCACCGGGTGCTCCACCTGGATGCGAGCGTTCACCTCGATGAAGTAGAACTTCTTGTTCTCGTAGAGGAACTCGACCGTGCCCGCACCGTGGTATCCCACGGACTTGGCAAGCTTCACGGCGGCGCGGCCCATCTTGGTCCGAACGTCGTTCGGAATGCCCGGGCTCGGCCCCTCCTCGATCACCTTCTGGTGGCGGCGCTGCACGGAGCAGTCACGCTCCCCGAGCTGGATGACATTGCCCTGCTTGTCCCCGAGGATCTGGATCTCGACGTGGCGCGGATCCTCCAGGTACTTCTCGATGTAGACGGTGGAGTCGCCGAATGCGGTCTCGGCCTCTGCGCGGGCTGTCTGGTAGCCGGCAGCGAGGGAGATGTCATTGTGTGCGATACGCATGCCGCGGCCACCGCCACCACTGACGGCCTTGATCAAGACGGGGTACCCGATGGCACGGGCGATTTCGAGCGCATCCTCGTCGCTGTCGACGGGCCCGTCGCTGCCTTCGACAACGGGGATGCCCGCCGCGCGAGCGGCCGACTTGGCCTCGGCCTTGTCACCGACGCGGCGGATGGTGTCCTCGTCGGGACCCACGAACTCGATGTTGTTCGCGCGGCAGACCTCGGCGAAGTGCGCATTCTCGGCGAGGAAGCCGTACCCGGGATGGACCGCGTCGACGTTCGCGATCTCAGCCGCGGAGATGATGCTCGGAATCGACAGGTAGCTCTGGGCGCTGGGCGCGGGACCGATGCAGATGGCTTCGTCCGCGAGGTCGAGGTACGCGGAGCCCGCGTCGGCCTGGGAGTACACGACCACGCTCTCGATATCGAGCTCCCGGCACGCACGGATGATGCGGAGGGCGATCTCGCCCCGGTTGGCTATGAGCAGACGATGGATCATGGATTCGCGGACCTAGCTGGAAGCCGGAAGGTGAGGGTCAAGTCCGTACGCGGAAGAGCGGCTGGTCGAACTCGACCGGCTGGCCGTCTTCGACCAGGAGCTCGACGATGTCACCATCGAGCTCGGCCTTGATCTCGTTGTTGACCTTCATGGCCTCGACGATGCAGACGACCATTTCCTCGTCGACCGAGCTGCCGACGTCGACGTAGGGCTCCTGATCCGGTGCCGGGCGCCGGTAGAAGGTGCCGACCATCGGGGAGCGGATCTCCTTCAGGGCCGGATCCACGGCGGCGGCCGCCTCCGGCTCGGCTGCCGGCGCGGCGCTGGGAGCCACGGCAGCCATCGGTACGGCGGACAGGGCCGCTTGGGCCGCGTGCGCCGCAGCCGCCTGGGCGCCGGCCGGGTCGGCCTTGCGCAGGTGGACTCGCTCACCCTCGCGCTCGATTTCCAGCTCGATGAGACTGTTGTCGTTCATCAGCTGGACGAGCTTCTTGAGCTCCCGATGTTCCATGCGCCTCCTTCGGCCCCTCCCCGGGGGCGGGGCCACCTTATCCGGGAAGATCCGGGCTCACAGCCGAATCCGGCTGGTCGCCGGCACGCTCGGCGGCGGGCAGGCCTCGGGTCCACGCAGCGGATGCCGCCGGCCCCCACCCGAGGCCTGTCAAGCCTCGCGCCCAGGCGCTAGCTGCCTTCGGGCGCCGCCACCGCAAGCACGCACTCCGCGATCTGGACCGCGTTGAGAGCGGCCCCCTTGCGCAGCTGGTCGCCGGTCAGCCAGAGATCGATCGCACGCGGGTGGCCCGGGTCCTTGCGGATCCGGCCCACGAGCACATCGTCCCCGCCCTGAGCGTCCATGGGCGTCGGGAAGGTCACCGTCGCCGGCTCGTCCAGCACCTGGACCCCCGGTGCCGCACGAAGCCACATCCGGACGTCTTCCGGCGAGACCTCGCGATCGAACTCGATGTTGACCGCCTCGCTATGGGCGCGCTGGACCGGCACGCGCACGCAGGTCGCGCTGACCGCGAGCTCGGGCAGCTGGAGGATTCGGCGCGTCTCCCGGACCATCTTCCATTCCTCGGTGGTGATGTCGTCCTGGTCGAAGGCCTGGACGAAGGGGATCACGTTCCCGTGGATGGGTGCTGGATAGACCGACGCGTGCAGCGGCTCGCCGAGGCGCTCCGCGTCGGCCTGCTCCTGCAACTCGGCGAGGCCGGCGGCGCCGGAGCCCGACACGGCCTGGTAGGTCGAGACCACCACGCGTCGGATGCCCACGT
>JAJDEM010000277.1 GCA_029259795.1 Planctomycetota bacterium | reverse complement strand
TCGGGGCGCAGCATGCCTTCGAGAACGCCCAACAATCCACGGCGGGCCTCCGGCACGAGGTAGATGAGCAGGTTCCGACAGAACACCGCGTCGTACGGCACCGCGCCTTGCCCGAAGGCGGGGTCGAGCGCGTTCTCCTGGGTGAAGCGGATGTGCCGGCGGATCGAGCGGCGCAACCGGTAGTGCTCCCCCTCGGCCTCGAACCAGCGCCGGCGGAGCTCGCCCGAGAGTCGCTCGACGCCGCGACGCCGGTAGCGGCCGGCCGTGGCGTACTCGATGGCGCGCGCACTGAGATCCGACGCATCCACGTGGAACTGACCGGGAACGAGTCCGGCTTCCAGAAGCGCCATGACGGCGGAGGCGGGCTCCTCCCCCGTGGATGTCGCTACGCAGGCGACGCGAAACGTGGCGCGCGGGTTCTCACGCATGCGTGCGAGCGCCTCCCGCGCGAGCAGATCGAACGAGGCGGGATACCGGAAGAAGCTCGTCTCGTGCACGAGGACCGCAGCGACCAGCCGCTCGAACTCCACGGCATCCACGATCAGGCGGTCGGCGTAGTGCGCCACCGATCCAATCGAGAGCGCCGCCATGCGGCGACGCAGCGACGCCTCGAGGCCCACCCGGCTGAGTGAGGCCGGATCGATGCCACGGCGCTCCGTCAGCTGGCTCTGGATGCGCTCGAGGCTCATGCCGTCGGGCTCCCGGCGTCACGCACGACGGCGGCGAGAACGGCCGGGGGAATCAGCTCGGCCACTTCGACGAGTTGCAACAGTCCGCCCTGATCGCGCAGGATCCGCCCAAGCCCACCGAACCCCTCAGTCGCCGGACCGGGGTGCGACCCCGGTGCATCCGGATCGATGCTCGCCACGCGCGTGACGTTCTCGGCGAGGATGCCAAGCAAGAGACCGCCCGCACCGTCGCCGGACGTACCGAGACTGCATATCAGGATGCGGCTGCTGAGCCGAACAGGGCAATCGCCGCGATCGAAGAGACGGCACAGATCGAGGACCGGCACCACGGACCCGCGGTACTCGATCACGCCCGTGAGCGCCTGCGGCGCCGCGGGGACACGTCGGGCCGGTACGCAGGGAATCACCTCCGTGACCGACTCCGTGTCGATCGCAAAGCGTTCTGTGCCGATATGGAAGACAACCGCTTGCACTGTGTGTCTAGTCCTCGAGGCGGAACTTGGCGATCTCTTCGTTCAACGTATTCGCCGACCCACGCAGCTCCTCTGCCACGGCTGTGACCTCACGCAAGGACGTCACCGTGACCTGCACGGTGTCGTTGAGGGTCCGCATCGCGTCGTTGATCTGATCCGCACCGGTGGCCTGACTCTTCATGCCTTCGCCGACCGAGTCGAAGCGACGCGTGAGCTTCTCGACCTGGGCGATGATGTCGCCCAGCTGCGTTCCGACCTCGGACACCACCCCCACCGAGCGGCGCACGTGATCGGCAAACTTGTCCATCTCCATCACGCCGGCGGACACAGCGGTCTGCATCTCCCCGACGGTCTGCTCGATGTCGAGCGTGGCGCCCGCGGTCTGGTCTGCCAGGCGCCGGATCTCCTGAGCCACGACCAGGAACCCCCGGCCGTACTCGCCGGCCTTCTCGGCCTCGATCGCCGCGTTCACGGAGAGGAGGTTGGTCTGATCCGCGACCCTGGTGATCGTGGTCACCACGGAGTTGATGTCCCCCGCCTTGTCGTTGATCACCGAGAGCTTTCCAGAGATCGACGTGCTGGAGTCCGAGAGCTTGTCCATGGTGCGCTCCATGGTCTCCAGCGTGCTGCGCCCCTCACCGGCAACAGCCGTGGTCTGGTCGGCAATGCCCTGGACCTCATCCACGGTCGCAAGGAGCTCGGCGCCTGTGGCCGAGATCTGCTGGACGGAGGCGGCGATCTGGCTCGAGGTCGAGCCGAAGTCGGCCACGGTGGCCTCCTGCTCGCGACTCGTCGCGGCCATTTCTGTCGACGTCGAGGTCAGCTGGACACTCGAACGCCGTACGGCGTTGACGAGACCGGCGATCTTGCCGACGAAGTCATTGAAGGAGCCAGCAAGCTCGCCGACCTCATCGCTTGATTCAATGGCGATGCGGGCGCCGAGATCGCCATCCGACTCCGCCAGCTCGCGCATGCGCGTATTGACGAGGGCGAGCGACGTCATGAACGGCCGGATGACGGCGTAGCCGAGTCCGATGACCACGACGAGGACGGCGAGCGCGATCCCCACAGCCATCCAGCGCCCCGTGGCGACCGCCTCCTTGGCCTTGTCCTCGGTATCGATGATGCCTGCCTTGGCCTGCACGACAGCGGCCGTCACATGCAGTTTGTGGGCTTCGAACGCCGGGACCAGGTCTTCGAGCAATAGGATGCGCATGGCACCAACGTCATCGCCTTTGGCCGCCTGCAGAAACTCGCCGCGCGCAATCTCGACGAAGCGGTCGCCGGGATCTGCCGCTGCCTGGAGCGCTGTCTTGAGCGCGCCATCCTCCAAGGTGGACTGCCAATGATCCCGGCGGGCTTCGTAGGCCTGCAGGTCCTGCTCGAGGGTGTCGATCAGCGGCGCACGATCCTCCGCGTCGGTGGCTGCGATCTGGTAGCAGAGCTCGAGCGGGCCAACCAGGTAATGCGGCGGCGGCAGCAGGTCCGCGATGATGTCCTTCCCCTGGACGACGTCGTCGTAGAGCGACCCGTTCACCATGGCGCGATCAAGGACTCCGCCGACCACGAGCAGCAGCACGACGAAGCCAAGCAGGACGATCCCGGTGAGCAGGAAGAAACGCTGCCGGAAGCGCAGGTTTCGGATGTTCATGGGCTGGGGGCTCCCGGAGAGATCGGCCGCGGGAGTGTAGCAGTCCGCCCCTCGCGGAGGCCACCTGGGCTAGCGGATCGGGACCACCTGATCGTTCGTGATCAGCAGGCTGCGCAGGCCCTCCTCCCGGAGGATGTTCGCGCGAACGTCGGCAACGAAGCCGACGCCTCCACGGGCCATGATCTGGATGTCTTCACGGCCGTCCTGGCGGACCCTGAGCGTGATGCGCTCGGCTTCGAGGGTGAGTTCTCGCAGGGCGAGGCGGGCCTTGCCGCGGGCGACGCGTCGGCTGGCCTCCCAGGGGGTCACCGTCGCGCCCGTCAACTGGACCTCACGCCCGTAGGTCGCGGGGATGTGGAGGGTGATCTTCTGCGCCACGACACGCGTCGGGTAGTCGAGGAAGTGCTCCCGAGCCAGCAGCACCGTCGACTTGCCCGTCGTCTTCCCGACCGGACGCGCCTCCTTGACGGCGCGTCTCCTGAGGACGGATAGCTTCGGACGGCTGGGACGCGTCGGCGGCAGTCGCTGCGCGGGCTGCGCCGAGACCTCGAACGGATCCACCGCGCGGGCCACCTCCGTGACGTGCCCGCTCCCGGCCAAGGACGCGAACCCACCGTTCGCCACCCGCCACGGGCCACCGATCTCCTCGTAGCGCGCCTCGGGCTTCCACGGCCCCGGCGCATCCGCCGGCACATGCAGCGCCGCCGCCTCCACCGTCGGCAGACTGCGCGTCGGCGCGCCTTGGCAGCCCAAGACCGTCACGAAGCCAAGCCCGGCCGCGGTGCTTGCGAGCAGACGGGCCCCGAACGTCCCCGCACGGAACCCCGCCACTAGTCGTCTTCCAGCTGCGCACCCCAGCCGGGAAGCTTCGGCAGGCAGGGCTTGGGCATCGGGATGGGCTTGCCACAGCAATCCCCGCCCTTCTCGTCGGCGGTCTCGAGCCGCTCGAGTTCCTTCGGCGGCACGATGATCTTCAGATCCGTCGTCTTGCGCACGATGTGCGGCGTGAGGATGAAGATGAGCTCGGTCTTCTGCTTCGTTTCCTTCGTGCGGGTAAAGAGATCGCCAAGCAGCGGGAGATCGGAGAAGAAGGGCGTCTTCGCCTTCTCGGTCGTGCTCTGGTTGGTGTAGAGGCCGCCGATGACGAGGGTCTCCCCGTCTCCAAGGGTCACCTGGGTGTTGGCACTCCGCGTGGTCTGGATCGGCGCGAACGTACCGCCTGTGCGGCTGGCGGCGAGGCCCGCAGCGCCGAACACCTTCGGCAGGATCTGCATGGTGACGAACTGATCGCCGATGTGCATGGGGGTCACTTCGAGCGTCACGCCGGTCTTGACCGTCGCCGAGCGGAACTGCTCGTTGTTCCGGTCCGCCGAGATCAGGGAGACGATCGGGGTGGCCTCCTCGGTGGAGACCGTAGCCTTCTTGCCCTGGGTCGCGATGATCGAGGGCTTCGAGAGGATCTCGGCCTTCCCGTTGATCTGCAGGGCCTGGTAGTTGAGTGCGAACGCACCGAAGTCGACGGCCTTCTCACCAACGAAGCCGAAACCCACGTTGTTGCCCTGGAAGGGGAAGCCCGGCGCGAAGCCCGAGCGGGTAAACGACGGCGGGTTGAGCGCGGCGCTGGCCCCGCGCAGGAAGGTGTTGGGGCCGCTCCCACTCCGATCGAACAGGTAGTCCATGCCGAACTCGAAGTTGGAGTCGTAGGTCACCTCGACGACCTTGGCCTCGATGAACACCTGCGGCTGGGCCACATCGAAATACGCAATCACATCGAGGACCAACTCCACGGCATCGGCATCGCCCTCGATGACGAGCTGATTGGTGTTTCCTGTGAGCGCCTTGAGCGGCTTGAGGCCCGGCAGCTTGTCGAAGCCCATCGCGGAGACCGCGGAGATGATGCTGGAAGGCTGGGCGAAGTTCGTGCGATAGAAGTACACGATCGTGCCGTCGGCGCGCTCGATCAGCCCCTCGTTGTGAAACGTGAGCGCGGGCGGGGCCGGCTCCTCCTTCTTCGTCGGGGCCGGCTTCTTGGCGGCCGGCGGCTTCGGCGCGGGCTTCTTCGCGACCGGCGCCTTCGCCGCAGGCTTCTTCGGTGCCGGCTTCGGCTTCGGGTCGTCAGCGCGCACGGGCGCAGCCAGCACGGCGAGGATCAGCAACGCCGTCGTGGCTCCGACCACACGACGAAGGACCGAACGACGAGCAACGGGCAGATGGATCCTCACGCAAGCACCTCCTCAAGGTGGGCGTCTACTGTCGAATGGCGTGCCGCTTCGGGCTGCGAGGTTCGCGAAGCGCCATTCCTTGGGCCCTCCCCGTGGTCGCGGCGCACGGTCGTGCGGAGATCCGCCCGTCAATCCGCCACGATCGGCCAAGGCGGCACGGGCGCACCGATCGGTGCCTCCGACCGACCGCCCAAGCAGGCACCCGGTGCGAAAGCCGAGGGGTGCGCGGATCCTCACGGTGATGCGCCCGTTGCTCCGCCATCGCCGGGGGCTACAATCCGGCCCCCCATCGTCGGGAGGGGCGAGGTAACCATGGCCGAGCACTACGACCCGGGTCTACTCCCCCGGACCTACTTCCGCGCGCCGCGCGTGCCGTATGACTTCCGGGCCATGACCCTGGGCATCCTGGGCTTCCTCGTCTATTGGGCGGGCGGCAGCCTGCTGAGCGCGGCCTTCCGGCCGAGCGACCTCGGCGACAGCGTGACCTACGACATTCCGGGCGCATTCCTCGCTTGGGCCCTCGAGCTCTTCAACCGCATTCCGTTCATCGGATCCCAGATCGAGAATCTCGCCAAGGAGGCGCTGCGCGTCGACGTCGGCAGCCTCTCGCAGTACGACGGCTGGGACTTCACCCTGGGCGGGATCTGGTTCCTCGCCGTGTGGTCGTTCTTCGCGCTGGGCATCCATCGCATCACCACGCTGCGCATCGCCCGGGACGAGGGCCTCTCGATCGGGGACTCGCTCCGCTTCTCGGCTCGCAACTGGCCGACGCTGCTGCTCTGCCCCGTCATCATCGCGGCCATCATCGGCATCTTCTGGGGCTGCAACGCCCTCGCCGGACTGCTGGAGTCGATCCCCGGCATCGGCGGCGTCCTGGCCATCGTGCTCGGCCCGCTGCGCCTCGTCTCCACCCTGTTGATCGTCCTCGTGGGCGTGGGCGGGGTGTTCGGCATGCCGCTCATCAGCGCGGCGGCCTCCTGGGAGTGCAACGGCAGCCTGGACGCCATCAGCCGCGCGTTCAGCTATCTCTTCGCGCGTCCGCTCCAGTACTTCTGGAACTACTTCCTGATCTTCCTCTTCACCGGCCTGATCCTTCTCGTCGGCAGCTGGTTCACGACGATCTACGCGTCCTCGCTGGACTCCGGCAACATGAGCGACGTGATGACCGTGGCGCTCAACCCGCCGCCGCGGACGATCAAGGACGGTGTCTCGGCCGGGAAGCTGCACCCCGACTTCGTGGCGCTCTCGACCGAGGCCCAGCAGATCCACAAGGATCTCGACCTCGACCTCGCCGAGAACCGCAAGCACCCGCCGGCGATGAACTTCGCGACCGTGACCAAGGTGCCGTGGGGCTACAAGCTCAACGTCCTCGTCTACTGGCTCCTGCTCAACCTGATCTGGTTGGGCGTCTCCGGCTACGCCCTCTACTGGCTGATCGGCGCCTCGAGCTCCGTCTACGCCGACCTCCGGGCGGACGTCGACGGGACCGAGGAGGACGAAGTCTTCCTCGAGGAGGATGACCAGGACCTCGAGGCGTTGGCCGAGGACGGCCCGGCCGTCGAGGGCGCTGTGGCAGCGGGTTCTGCTGCCGAGGGCGCCGCTGCCGAGGACGCCGCTGCCGAGGAGGCCTCCGCCGCGGATGCACCGGCTGCCGATGCGCCTGCGGAGGCGCCGGCCCCTGACGCGACCCCGGAAGCACCGTCGGACGAGACGCCTCCGGCAGAGGGCAAGTCCGACTGATCGGGCAGGGCGCCCTGCCGCCGGCAGGGTAGACCCCGGCGCTGGGACATCCCGGCGCCGAGGGGCTGCACACCAATCGCGGGGGCGATACCCTGGGCGGCGTGAGAACCGTCATCGCCATCGTACTGCTCGCCCTGCTCTGCACTCGCGCCGCGGCCGAGAACGCCGAATGGCCCACGCTCCAGAGGGTGTTCAAGGACACCTTCAAGATCGACGGGCTGGAGAAGCCTGGCGTGCGCTCCTCCCTGCGGGCGAAGAAGCGCTCGGCAGTCAAGGGGCTCCGCAAGTCCAAGGACGGTCGCGCCGTCCCCGTACTCCTGAAGGCCCACAAGAAGCAGCTCGGCTTCATCGACGATCTGCAGTCGCAGTGGGCGAAGCGCTACGACGTCTGGGAAAAGGCCGGTCCGGCGATGCGCAAGATGATCACCGCCAAGCAGAAGGTCGTGGGGCCTGGCAAGCCGATCTCCGTCACGCCGAGCCAGAAGGCGTGGATCGACGAGCCCCAGAAGCTCGCCACGCTGCAGCGCGAGATCTCCAACGAAGAGGAGATCGCCGACTACATCCGCAAGGCGATGGCCCGCGTGGCCAACACCGTGGAAGGCAAGGAGCAGGCAACGGCCGTGCAGCTGCTCGTCGGCGCGGCCGGCAAGGGCCAGAAGCCAGCGCAACGTGAGTTCATCCGCCTGCTCGGATTCCTCGCGAGTCCCGACGCGACCACCGCACTGGAAGGCCTCGCCAAGGATGTGTCGCCGTTCGTAGCGCAGCCCGCCCTGGAAGCGCTCGGTCGCCAGCAGTGTCCGCGGAGCATCGACACGCTGCTCGCCCGGCTGGACGACCCCCGCTGGCAACTGCGCGTGGCGGCGCTGAAGGGCCTGAGCCACTTTCGCGAGGAGCGCGTCGTCGACGCCCTCCTCGGCCGGCTCTCGGCCGAAGATGGGGTCCTGAAGCGACACTACTACACCGCCCTTGCGCGAATCCTGGGGGAGAACCTCGCGGCTACGGAGGAGGCCTGGATCTCCTTCTGGAAGTCGAATCGGGTCGACCTCCTCAAGCGCTGGGCCACGAAGGATCGCAGCGGGCCCGATCAAGAGGAGCTGCCCACCGTCTCGATCAAGAGCGAGGGCAACAGCGGCGGCACGTCGTTCTATGGGCTGCGGACGGAGAGCAAGCACATCATCTTCGTGTTCGACGTGTCCGGATCGATGGGCGAGCAGGGCGGCAAGAATGCCCAGGGCCACTTCCGCATCGACGTCGCCAAGCGCGAGCTGATCAATGCCGTCAAGACGCTCCAAGCCGAGGACGGTGACGAGCGCGGCGAAGCCAGCTTCAACGTCGTGGCCTACGCTGCCACGGTGCAGGTCTACAAGACCGGCAAGATGGTCGAGGCGACAAAGCGCGAGAAGGAGAAGGCCTTCAAGTGGATCGAGGGCCTCGAGGCCAACGGAGCGACCAACATCTCCGACGCCCTGGAGCAGGCCTTCGACATCATCAACACGCGCAAGGCCAAGAAGCAGTTCGAGAAGGGCGCGGACACGATCTTCCTGATGACGGATGGCAAGCCCACCGCCGGAAAGATCATGGATCCCGTGCTCATTCGCGAGATGGTCAAGAAGATGAACCGCGAACGCCAGATCACCATCCACACGATCGGCGTGGGCGATGGCCACGACATCGGGTTCCTCCAGTCGCTTGCCAACGAGAACAACGGCGAGTACCTGGCGCGGTAGCCGCAAAACGACGCGTGGGCGACCCGAAGGCCGCCCACGAGGATCGATCGGTTGGCGTGAGTCCCTTAGACGAAGAGCTCTGCGCGACGGCTCTCGTGAAGGTCACGCAGGCGGCGGATGACCTTGCTGTGGATCTGGCACACGCGGCTCTCGGTGAGGCGCAGCATGTTGGCGATCTCACGCATGGAGAGACCCTCGTAGTAGTAGTACTGGACGACGATCTGCTCCTTCTCGTTGAGGGACTTGAAGAAGAGCTCGCGGACGTCGCGGCGCTGCTGGGCGTGACGCGGCGCACTGTCGGCCTTCTTGTCACCGAGCAGGTCGACCATGCGACCGCCGGTCTCGCTGTCGTCGCCACCGGAGTCATCCGTGAGGGAAAGCACCGCCGTCGGCGTTGCTTCCTTGCGGAGCTTCTCGAACTCCTCCATGGACATCTCGAAGGACTCGGCCATCTCGATGTCGGTCGGCTCGCGGCCGTGCTCGGCCCAGAGCTTGCGAAGGGTCTTGTCGACGAGGTTGGTGCGAAGACGCACCAGGCGCGGCACCCAGTCGTTGGTGCGCAAGTTGTCGAGGATGGCGCCGCGGATGCGAGCCGTGCAGTACGTCTTGAACTGGAAGCCGCGTGAACGGTCGAAGCGATCGATCGCCTCGATCAAGCCGAAGGTGCCCATGCTGACGAGATCGTCGGTCTCGACGCTGGCGGGGAGCGTGCTGGCCATGCGCTCGGCGAGGTACTTGACGAGGGGGAAGTAGGCCTCGGTGATCTTCTGCTTGTCGGCACTGGAACCGCTCTTCTCGTAAGCGTCCCAAAGGTGCTTGTGATCTGCATCGCGAATCTTGCGCATCCGAATCTCCATCTCTCTAGCGCCCGAAAACGGGCGAGCCCTGGTGTGTCCTTGCCGTTCAAAACGGCGTGTGCTGACCGCACTCTGGATTCCGGGCTGAGAGCGGAGACGTGCTTTCGCGCGTCCCTGCTGCCCCATGGTTTGGCAACTGGCTGCCATCGGCAGGTGACTCTCCCGGGGTGGGAGACCTGTCGAAGGCCCTATAGCTTTGCGCCCCCGGCTTTCGCCGGGTTTGCCCCTTCATCCACGGTCGCTGGGGAAAAGAACGTTACGGGCCAACCCGCCCGCCTGCCTTGGGAGCGCTTCGCGCACCCGCAACATCGGAAGACTAGCCCAACTGCATGGAGCGGCAACCGGGTTGGCCGAAAAAATGCTCAAGTCCAGACGCAGAAACGTCGCTCCCCGCAAAAGGCTCATTATTGGGGCCTACGCGGGGCCTCCGCCGTAGAGATCGGGACGCCGCTCCGCAAACACATCGTTGCCTGACGGCAAGACCTTGCATCTTGAGACAGTCACATCGACATCGGCGCAAAGGACCGTCGTGCCCTGTTCGGGCCCGTCGGCCAGCGCCTGCCCCGTGGGTGCGGCAATCCGACTCAGCCCCGTGAAGCGGAGCGCCGGCCGCGGCTCACGGTGCTCGGTGCCGGTCCGGTTGGCTGTAACGGTATAGACGCGGTTCTCGAGCGCCCGGACAAGCATCGCCTGCTGACACCACCCCGGCAGAACCAGGTTGCTGGGGTGCGCGATGACGTCGGCCCCCTGCAAGGCGAGGGAGCGCGCGGCCTCGGGGAAGATCCAGTCAAAGCAGACCATCGTGCCTACGCGCAGGCCAGCGTGCTCGAACACCCTCAGGGGACCCTCGCTGACGTCGAAGACCTCGCGTTCGAATCCAAACAGGTGGAGCTTCCGATACGTCCCCAGGGGGCGCCCTGCCGCAACGACCGCGGCTGCGTTGTAGATGCGGTCGCCGTCGCGCTCGGCGAAACCCGCCACGATCATCCCGCCGGTGACCTCGCTCAACGCGAGGAGACGCTCACTCAGCGGACCGTCCGGGAAGCACTCGGCCAGGTCGAAGGCCTCCGCCCGATCGCGCAGGCTGTAGCCGCTGACACACAGCTCGGGCAGCACGATCAGGTCGGCCTCGAGGCCGGCCAGCTGGGCGTCGAGCGTCGCGAGGTTGGCCGCGACGTCCCCGAAGACTGGCTGGCTCTGCAGCGCGGCAACGGTGAAGAGGGTGCGGGGCTCGGTCATGGCTCCGAGCCTACCCGCGGCGAGCGCCGCTGCGAATCAGCGGCCGCGCGGACCGTCCGGCGCGCGTTCGCCACGCTGGCCGAACTTCGCCTTGAGGGCGGCCCGGATGAGGGCATAGCCCTCGTCGCTCATGGCAGCCGGCTGCGCCCCGCGAAGGAGCTTCAGCGTCGCCATGTCCTTCTTCGCCATGGCCGCCTGCAGCGCCTCGCGGTAGGTGAGCCAGGCAGCCCAGTCGTCATCGGAGAGCCCCGAGGGGCGCTCCAGCTTGGGCACGCGGCCACGGCCCTTGCCGCCATGGCTCGCGCCACGCTTCCCCTGCTGGCGACCGAAGCCCTGCTGGCGACCGAAACCCTGCAGCCGCCGGCCACCGAGCAGCTTGCGGAAGAACGCGGCGCGTGCCTCGGTCTCCGACGGCGGCGGGAGATCCTTCAGCGCGGACGCCGGGACGCGAAGCTCGCGGACCAGGACCTGCTTCAGGACGGCGTCGTCCAGTTGCTGGGCTTGCGTGTCTCCCTTGCGGTGGTGCAGCGCAAGGCGGTTGAGCAGGGACACGAGCAGGCCGGACTCATCGCGCTCCAGCCGACCGCTGCGGCGGGCGATGCGCTGGATGCTGCGACGCAGCTCGAACTTGTCGGCGGCTCGCAGCAGCGCGTCAGAGTCCTTCAGGGTCTCGGCGAACGCCTCGGGCCACTGCTTGCGTACGGCCGTGCCGACGGCCGCTACGTACGCATCGCCTTTGAGTTCGGTCTTCACAAGGGTGGCTCGGAACTTCTCGCCCTGGTGCATGACGAGCTTGCCGTGCAGACGCCGGGCCTGGCTCGCACGCTCCTTGCTATCGCTCGGCAGGGCGGTCCACTTCGCGTACGCCTCGCTGTAATGCGAGCGCCAGCGCGGATTGAAATCAGCCGGCAAGGCCGACGGAGCCATGGGATCGCCCGTCGCCGCCCGACGCGCGCTCACCTTGCCCCAGAAGACCTGCGCGAAGCTCGTCTCGAAGGCGTGGTCGGAGATCTCCTGGCCGCGCAGGCGCCGCTCGAAGTCGCGACCGAGGCGCTTGCGGGCATCGCGCGCGAGGGCACGATTGAGGAGGGCACGCGTTGCGTGGTCGCGAAAGCGCTTGCGGTTTGCGCCGTGGCCGGCCGGGGCGCCACGCTTCGGCGGCAGGCGCCTGATGTGCTCGCCCAGGCGCCGACGCTCCTCCTCGGTCATGCTGCGCATGCGCACGACGTTGCGAGCGATGCGCTGCTGCTTGCCGGGCTCCAGGGTCTTCCAGTCGGTGACGCGCTTGGTGAGGAACGCCAGCTCCTCGGGGGAGAGCTGGGCGACGAAGTCCTTGCTCGAGATCTTGCCTGCCGTGGCCGGCTTGACCTTGGCGGAGGTCTCACCCTCCTCGGCACGCGCTACCCCCCCGATCGCCAGAGCAAGGAAGGCAGCAATCCCGAAGGCAGCGAAACCGCGCACAGCGGACAGCGGCTGGGTGGACGCGAAGCGCATCAGCCGCCCAGGACCCGCTCATCGCTGAGCGAGGCATCGCCGAAGGTGGTGTCGTCGAGGTCTTCCTCGAAGGCTTCGGCATCGACGCTCAGCAAGGCATCGGCGTTGAGCAGGAGCTCACGGAGCTGCCCCTCGGGAACGTCCTTCAGGACAGAGACGACATCGACGCTCCGCGTCGGCGCCGTGACGCCGTCGTCGGGCCCCGCACGCATCACGAAGACGGTCGCACCCACGGCCACGAGAACGGCCGCCGCTGTAGCGAGCGGACGCCGGTACCAGGCCATGCGCAGGACCTTGCCGGCGCGCTCCTCGCGCTGGAGGCCGACCGCCTCGAAGACGCGCTGGGCGAACTCGGGCGGCACGGGCTCGTCCTCGTAGTGGTCGAGGAGGTCCCAGGCGTGGCGCAGGTGCTCGAGCTCCCGGAGGGCGCCGGGGTTGTCGTCCAGCCAGGTGGACACGCCGAGCGCCTGCTCGGCGGACAGTTCGCCATCGAGGTAGGCCACGAGCAGCTCGCGGCGCTCGTCGAGGGTCAGGAGTGTGAGATCGGTGGGATGGGTCATGGTGCGTCTCGCAAGGTCATGAACCCCTCTCGGGGGCAGGTTGTTGCTGTGCTTCGACGAATCGCTCCAGATGGGAGCGCAGATTCTGGCGAGCCCGCGTCAGAAGCGACTTCACGGCCGGCACGGTGGTGGTCATGGCCTCGGCCACGTCCTCGTACGAACAGCCATGGAAGCGCGTCAGGACCAGGGCCAGGCGCTGCTGCTCCGGCAGCCGATCGACGGCCGCCCGGACCTCGGCGGCCACCTCCGCGCCGGCCAGATCGGAGTCCGGGGCGGGGCTGCCGACGTCCTCGAAGGCAGGGGTGCCCTCCTCGCCGCTGGCGTCGCCGAACACGGCCGTGAACGAGTTGATGCGTTGGTTCTTCTGGGCGCGCAGGCGCCGGATCTCGTTCAGGCAGGCGTTGACGGTGATCGAGTAGAGCCAGGTTTTGACCTTCGCCTTGGGCTTGTAGGTCATCTTGGAGCGGAAGACGCGGATGAAGACCTGCTGGGCCACATCATCGATGCCGGGCGAGCGCGAGCCGAGGTAGCGCCGGGTCAGGGAGAGGACCAAGCCCTGGTACTTGTGGACGAGGACCTCATAGGCCGATTCGTCGCCCTCCTGGAAGCGGCGCATCAAGACTTGGTCCGCATCCGGAGCGCGGGAGGCTCGGCTGCGGTCCGCTTCGAGGGCACGGCCCGGGTCGGGGGCACGGCCCGGGTCGGGGGCACTGTCCGGGTCGGGATCGGGATCGGCGGTCACGCGGTGGAGGCTCCAGGGCTTGCAACCCCTTGGCCGAACCAAGGTTGCGCCGCAGGCGGCGCCGTTCGACCGTAGGCAGCCTACCACTCGGCCGTGCCGAGGCGCGTCTCAGCGGACGACGCCCCAGCGGGAGG
>JAJDEM010000276.1 GCA_029259795.1 Planctomycetota bacterium | reverse complement strand
TGCGTTCGTCGGAATCCCCATCACCATCACGGGCATCCTGTTCATGGTGTTCATCGGTCGGCGCATGCTGCCCACCATCAGCACGTCGGATCGCATCGCGGCCGCCCGGTTGCCGACGAACGTCGCCTCCCACTACGGCGTCCCCGAGACGCTGCTTACCCTCCGCCTCGCGGAGGCCTCCGACCTCTGCGGCAAGACGATCGCGGCCTCCGGGGTGCGCGGCGAGTACAGCCTCGAGATCGTGATGGTCCGGCGGTCGGGCGCCCTCGGTCCGAAGTGGTATCACCCCGAGCCCGACCTCGAGTTGCTGGCCGGTGATGTGCTCTACGTGTCGGGCGATGACAAGGATGCCTGGGCCCTTTGCGAGACAGAGCTGCTCCAGTTCGGCCTCGCCGAGCCCAGTGCCCTCGAGGAGTTGCTTGGGCACGGCGCCACGCTGGCCGAGGTGACGATCACCCCGCACTCCCCCGCGATCGGACGCACGTTCCGGCGGATGGACTTCCGCAAGCGCTTCGGCGTCAACGTACTCGCGCTCTTCCGGCGCGACGAGGTGCTGCGGGAGGGGCTCTCCGAGATCCCGCTGCAGCTTGGTGATGCGTTCATCGCGACGGGTACCCCGCGCGATGTGCGCGCGCTCGCACGGCATCCCGACTTCGTCGTACTCACCGATCAGAGTCAGGTCGAGGATGTGACGCGCGCACCTCTCGCGTTCGGCATCCTGCTGCTTGCCCTCTTGCCCCCCGTGATGTGGGACTTCCCCCTGCCGATCAGTGCCATGGGGGCGGCAATCCTGATGATCCTCACGCGCTGCATCTCGCGCTCCGCGCTGCGTCGTTGCATGGACTGGAACGTCCTATGCCTTCTGGTGGGGACGATGCCGCTGGGCTACGCGCTCGAGAAGCAGGGGATCGCCTCGCAGGCTGCAACCTGGATGACGTCCGCCACCGACAGCCCGACACTGCTGTTTGCGTTGCTGTTCCTGTTTGCTGCGGTGTTCAGCAACCTCGCGAGCAACGCGGCCGCTGCCGTAATCATGGCGCCGGTCGCGGCGCAGATTGCGTTCGACGTCCCTGGCATCGAGACCAAGGCCGCGCTCCTGGCGATGGCCTACGGATGCTCGTGCAACTTCATCGTGCCCTATTCCCAGTGCAATCTGTTGGTCATGGCGCCAGGTGGCTATCGCGCCCGGGACTTCATTCGCGTGGGGCTCGTGATGTCGTTCGTCATGGCCGTAACCACGATCGTAGCCCTCGAGTTCCTGTAGTCGCCCGGGCGCCACAGGGGGCGGGGCGCAAGCCCCGGCGGATCGCACACGGGCGGCGTTTCCGGGCGCTCTGCTGCTTCGGTTCACCCCGCCCCGGCTTGGCAGTACCTTCGGGGGACCTGGAGGACTCGCCATGCGAACCGCCCGCACCACCCTGCTCCTGCTCTTGCTGCTTCCCTTGCTGGGCGCCCTGCCTGCGTTCGCCGAGGAAGAGACGCCGAAGCCTGACGTGCCCAAGTCGGATACGCCGAAGTCAGACGAGCCCACATCGGACGAGCCGGCGGCGGAGCCCAAGCCCGAGCCGAAGCCCGAGCCGGATCCCGAAGTCCCGGTCTACAGCATCGAGTTCCTGATGCCGGGTGAGGATGATGCGCCCGAGGGCTGGAAGCTCCGGGACGGTGGCGGCCCCGCGGGCTCCCCGACCGAGGACGTACTCGAGGCCCTGAGCGCGGCGTGCAAGTGCGACCTCGACGAGGACACCTTCTACGTCGAGACCGCCGTGCTCAAGGGCGATGGCGCGAAGATCGCATTCGCCATGGTCGACATGGACAAGAGCGTCTGGGCCTTTCGCCAGAAGGTCGATGCCGCTGCCGCAACGAACGGCTGGCGCGTGCTGGAGCTTGGCGCCAAGGGCCGCCTGCTGATCGTCGGCGCCGGTGCCAAGCAGGCCGTCGTCGTCGACAAGCTCACGGAGCATGTCGTCTACCAGCTCGGTCACCTCGCCATGGAGCGCATCCGCGGCCACGGCGGCATGCAGGAGGAGGGCCAGAAGGCCGCCATCCGCTACTCCGAGGCCGTTGGTCGCGTGGCGCCGGACACGGGCGTTGCCCATGCTGTCGTCGGCGTCGTCCACTGGCTGAAGGCTCGCAAGGGCAAGAAGCGTGGCGAGAAGCCCGATGCAACCGAGAACGACAAGTGCGCCGCCGCGTGGCGCAAGGCCTTCGCACCGGGCGTGAAGTTCCCGCCGAAGAAGAGCGTCCTCGTCTTTGCGTCGGGCGAGTACGGGCAGCTGCTCCTCGAGAAGAAGGAGAAGTCCGTCCTCGAGGAGGCGACGCGCGTCCTGAAGGTCGCTGTGGCCCACGAGATCGAGGGCAAGAACGGCTTCAAGCGGTTCAGCAATCGCTACAACCTGGCGTGCTGCTACGCGCGCGCGGGCGACGTCGATGAGGCCCTGAAGATGCTCAAGGGCGCCCTCGAGACCGGCAAGTCCATGCGGGTCTCGACGTTCCGTCCCCAGTACATCAACATCCGCGACAAGGACCCGGACATGGCGTCGCTACGTGACGACCCTCGCTTCAGCAAGCTCATGGCGGACTTCAAGCCGCCGGAGCCCCCGAAGGGCCACGGCAAGAAGAAGTAGCCGCTTGGTTGGACCGTCCCGACTCGGGCGCTAGACGCGCTCGACGAGGACCGCGACGCCCAGGCCGCCGCTGATGCAGAGGCTGGCCACGCCACGCTTGAGATCCCGCTCGGCAAGCGAGTGAAGCAGCGTGACGAGGATGCGACAGCCCGTCGCGCCGATCGGGTGGCCGAGGGCGATGGCGCCGCCATCGACGTTCAGCTTCGCCGGGTCGATCTTCAGCTCACGGTTGCACGCCAGGGCCTGCGCGGCAAACGCCTCGTTCAGCTCCCACAAGTCGATGTCCTCGATCGTGAGACCTGTCTTGGCGAGGAGCTTGTTGACCGCCGGCACGGGGCCGATGCCCATGACGTCCGGCTCGACGCCCGCCTCGGTGTAGGCCAGCAGCTTGGCCATCGGGGTTGCGCCCTGCGCCTCGAGGGCCTTCTCGGAGAGCACGACGATGGACGCCGCGCCGTCCGTGATGCCGCTGGAGTTTCCAGCGTGCACGGAGCCGTTCTCGCGGAAGACCGCCGGCAGCTTGGCGAGCTTCGCCGCCACCACGCCATCGCGGGCGTGCTCGTCGGTGTCGAAGGTCCACTCACCCTTCTTGCGGTCCTTCAGCGGGATGCCGACCTTCTCGGCGTCGAAGCGTCCGCGGCCGCGCGCGGCCTCGCAGCGGTTCTGGCTCTCGGCCGCGTAGGCGTCCTGCTCCTCGCGGGAGATATCGTAGCGATCGACGAGGTTCTCCGCCGTCGCGCCCATCAGCTGGTCCGCGAGCATGCAGTGGAAGCCGTCGCGGTACATCCCGTCGACGACCTGGTCGTTGCCGAGGCGATAGCCGAAGCGCGCGCGGGGGAGGTAGTAGGGGGTGTTGGACATGCTCTCCATGCCGCCGGCGAGCACGATCTCGGCCTGGCCGAGGCGGATGGCGTCCGCGCCGAGCATGACGCTCTTCAGTCCGCTCCCGCACGCCATGTTCACGGTCCAGGCCGGCGACTCGACCGGCACGCCGGATCGGACGGCGACCTGCCGGCCGGGGCCGGGGCCCTGGCCTGCCTGCCGGCCGTGGCCGAAGATCGCCTGGTCCACAGCGCTGGGGGCGACCCCAGCGCGTGCGAGCGCGGCGGTTGCCGCGTGGACACCGAGGTCGGGCGCGGAGAGGCGCGCGAGGGAGCCGCCGAATTTGCCAATCGGGGTCCGAACGCCCCCCGCGAGGTAGATGCCGTCGAGCATGCTGGACTCCAAATCCGGCCCACCCTCCGTGGGCGCGCCGGACCGGAATCCTACGACGACCCCGGCTGCGTGCCGCTTCTGCGCCCATCGGGGGGCTCGGGCCTTCATCCCGGTCGTCGTACGGACTTGGCGAGCCCCCCGACGCGGGTAGCCTTTCGCCTTGCGCCCCGCGCGGGAGTTTCCATGGCCGCCAAGAAGAAGTCAGCGAAGAAGAAGGCCGCCGCGAAGAAGTCGGCGGCCAAGGCCGCGGACGACCCGGCCGTTGAACCCGCCGCTGAGCCGGCGGCAGACCCGGCGGGTGCCGCAGCGATCGCGGCCCTCTTGGCCAAGGAACTCGCCGAGGAGGAAGAGGTCATCGAGCCGGTTCTGCCGCCGATGCCGAAGATGCCCAAGCGCCGGGCCGATGGCGTCATCAGTCTCGGCTACGGAGCCGAAGCCGATCAGGCGTTCATGGTCTTCGCGCTCGCGACCGACAAGGTGGACACCGAGGACCGCCAGTACGAGCTCGTTCGCTCCGAGATCCAAGACCTCGAGCGCAGCGCAGCGGACGTCAAGCACGACGTGACCGCCATCTCGTTCGGCGGCTACCCGGCGCTGCGAGATCGCTATCTCCTCCTGCCCTGCGGCGGGGCGTACGGCGACTACCAGGGGCCCGTGCTCGTGGCGCGCAAGCCGATCCGAACCGAGGAGATCTACGGCCTCGAAGTCGGCGTCCCCGGCACGAACTCGGCCGCGGCGCTCGCCCTCCAGCTCTGGTTGCCCAAGGCGAACCTGACGCTCAAGGAAATGACTACGCGCGAGATCTCGCTGCGTGTGCGCGCCGACCATGTGCGCTCGGGTCTGCTCGTCAACGAGGACATCCTCACCTACCGCAACAACAACCTCGTCCAGGTCGTCGACCTGGGGCATTGGTGGGGCGACCGGACCGAGGGCTTGCCGCTCGCGCTCAATGCGCACGTCATCCGTCGCGACATCGATGCCGAGCAGCGGACGAAGATCGCGCTCGACCTCAAGCGCTCGATCGCCTACGCCCTCGGCCATCGCGAGGAAGCACTCGAGTGGGTCATGGAGTTCGCGGGCAAGACGCCGCGCGAGACCGTCGACCGCTACATCCAGCGCTACGTCAATGACCTCTCGCTCGACTGCGGCGAGCGCGGTCGGCAGGCGTCGCGCCAGTTGTTCGATGAGTCGCACCGCCAGGGCTTCCTGGCCGAGGCGTACGAGCCCGTCTACCACGGCGACGAACAGGCCGATCTGTAGGCACACGCGCGCCGCGCGTCTGCGGCTAGCGCAGCTCGATCGTCACGGCCTCGTTCGGGGTCAGTTCGACCGTCTTGAGCGAGCCCGCCCTGGTCCTCGGGTCCACGACCCCGAGGAAGAGTTGCTTGCACCCCGGCGGCACGTGCAGGACGGCGCGCCCGTCCTTGTCCGCGGCGATCGTCCAGCCCCGGCGCGCGCGCGCGCCCGGGACCACATCCAGACCCCGGACCGTGATCGTGGCGCCCGGAATGCCCTGCGCGTCGCGGACGACATGGATGGCTACGGGTTCGCCGGCCTGGTCTGCGATCAAGAACACAGGCGCTGTTCCTGGGACGGGCAGCGGGAAGCGCCCAAAGCGGGTTCCCTGGCGCAGCAGCACCTCGTAGGCGCCGCGCGGCAGCTTGGACGGCAGCTTGATCGCCTCGCCGTCTGCCGGGGCCGTCGTCGCGTACTTGATCGCGCCGTCGAGGAGCAGGACGACGTCGACGGGCGAGGGGCCCCCGCGCGGCGCATGCACGCGCGGCACCACGCCATGGTTGCTGTAGTCGGGCGGCGCATCCAGGCTCAGCGGGACGCGCGCCTCCGTCTCCGTCAGCTTGGCCGTCCCGGAACCCACGGAAACCTCGCGCCCGTCGGGTAGCGCCCGCAGAAGGGACCAGCTGAGCGTGCCGGGCGGGAGGCCGGCAATGCTCGACTCGTCCTGGGCGTCGAAGGTGGCGTTGGCTATGGCCATGGACCGGGGCTTTTCCTGCCAGTGCCCCGTGGCGCTCACCACGAGTGTGTAGCGCCCTGGGGGCCGCTCCTCGGGCAAGCGGAAGCGTGCAACCGTTCCCATGGGGCCGATCAGACCGACGTTGATCTCTGCGGGGGGAGGAGACGGCACGGTCACCTGATGCTCCACCACGCTGATCACGCTGCGGTCGACCGTCTGCAGCTTGATCATGTAGGTCGGTGAGTACGGCAGCGTCGGGGAGAGAAACGAGCCGTCCTCGGCCGTCTTCACCCAGGAGTCGACAGCGAAGGTGTTCGTGCGAGCCTCACGGAGGAAGTGCAGGCGGGCACCGCCAAAGCGGCCACCCGTGCGATCGAGCAGGACACCCCTGAGCTTGAATCCCCGCTCCAGGGCGAACTGGATCTCCCGGACCGCGGCTGTGGGCGTAAGCAGGATGTCGCGCTTCGTCTGTGGGCAGTAGTCGAAGTGACGCGCCTGCACGGCGTAGGTGCCGAGATCAAGTCCGCTCACCGCGAACGCGCCTCCAGCGTCTGTCGTCGTTCGTGTCGCCGTCGGTGCGGGCAGATCCACGGCGATGGCCCAGCGTGGCCTGTCTCGCGGCTGCCTTCGCGCCACCTCGATGTGTGCTCCTGCGATCGGTTCGCCGGCGAGGTCCTGCACCTTCCCGTGCAAGCGGCCGGCGGGCGCCAGGCGCAGCTCGAGCGGCCCTGTGACCAACGCAGCCGACGCGATACGGCGCTCGACGACCAGCAGGTCCGGCCTGCCCTCCGCCCACAGGGCAAGCCAGAGTGGGCGGTCCGGCACCTGGGGGATGCGCACCGTGGAAGAGCCCTGGCCGGTGCGCTTGGCGCGCCAGCCCGTTTCGACGTTCATGCGGAGCTGCCAGCGGACGGGGCGGTCATCCGGCGTCACGATGCGCACTGCGAAGCTCGGGACGACGGCGCCCGCGGCAGCCGCGCCTTCACTGCCGCGCAGGCCGGGCTCCGCGGCAGGCTTCTGGCCCTTGGGCGCGTCGTCATCCGGAAGCGTACGGCGCTCGTCTTCGGTTCCGTTCCACAGGAAGGCCAGCAGAGCGAGGCCCCCGATCAGGATCGGAAGCCACGCCCGCTTGAGGAAGCCTCGGGTGCGAGCGCGAGGTGTTGCCATGGTCGACTGCACGTTCCCCTGTGCCTTCCTACTTCGTTGCCCCGGGCGCGGCCGGCGCCGGAGGTGCCGGCGGGGGGGCCGGCGGCGGGGCCGGGTAGGTGTTCTTGGCCAGTATAGGCAGCTTGTTCTGGCAGAGACCAGCGCATGTGCCTCGTACGTCGACGTACCACCAGACCTTGTTGATGTAGCCGTAGCAGCGATCACCGGAGTCCAGGTCCATGGTCATGGCGACCATCGTCGAGGTGTTGATGACCTCGGGCGATGTGCCTCCGGTGCCGTGGTCAAAGCCATCGGGGTCGTCCGTGCCCGAGCCGCCGGAACCGGCCACGAGGCTGAACTTGACCCCGCCCCAGTCGATCCCGATCGAGGTGTCTTCGGCGTCGTAGTCGTCGTCGATCGAGACGCCGCCTGCCGCGACCGAGTAGATCGTCCCCTTCCTGTCCTCCCGGGCGCTCTTGGTCTTGGCGCACCAGAACTTCAGTGCGCCGCGCACCTCGCATTTCTCGTCGGCATCCAGCGCGGCCTCGGCGTGGAACTGCTGTCGCACGACGATTTCAATGTCCTCTACGGGTGCAGAACACGCAGTGATCCGTGTGATGACCCATTGACCTGCACCGACCGACGAAGCCGAAACGGAACTGAAGCCCCAGGAGGCGGAGACCGCCTTGCACTTCGCGCTGATCTCCCACGGGCCGCTGTCCAGGACGTAGCGCCACGCCCACTCGGGCGCCCACTCGGGCGCGCTGACCCTCTTGTCGAGGATCCAGGAGTTGAACGAGGTCGTGTAGAGCGCGGTGTAGGACCCGGACGCATTCTTCACGTCGCGGGGATCCGGGTCGGTCTTGAGCGTCTGCTGGATCTGCCAGGTGCAGACGCCGGCTTCGGCCTCCGGGAGGTTGGTGGCTGCGGCCACGAGTGTCAGCACGAGTGCGGCGCCAAGCGCCTTGCATCGGTTCATGGGAGTGCTCCTGCGGCCTGCTTGTTGCGAGGTCCATGGCGGGAGCGACGAGGCGGTCCGCGCGCTCCGGCCACCCTTCCCTCGCGCGAGGGACGCAGGTGGACACGTGGCGTCGTGCAGGACCCCCGTGCAGGATCGGCGTGCGGGGGCCGGGAAGCGGCGCGGGCTACGCCGTGGTGAGCACGCCCAGGTCGTGGCCGACCTCGGTGAAGGCCTGGATGGCCTTGTCGATGTCCGCGGTCGTGTGGGCTGCGGAGAGCTGCACGCGGATGCGGGCTTGGCCGCGGGGAACGACGGGGAACGAGAAGCCCACGACGTAGATGCCCTTGGCCAGCAGCGCGTCGGCCATCTGCATGCTGAGGCGCGCGTCACCAAGCATGATCGGAACGATCGGGTGGATTCCGGGCCGGATGGCGAAGCCTGCGGCCGCCATGCCTTCGCGGAAGCGCATCGTGTTGGCCTCCAGCGTGTCGCGCAGCTCCGTCGTCGAGCTGAGCAGATCCATGCACGCCAGCGAGGCGGCGACGATGGGCGGGGCCACCGTGTTGCTGAACAGGTACGGTCGGGAGCGCTGCCGGAGGAGATCGACGACCTCCTGACGCGCGGCGGTGAAGCCGCCGGACGCGCCGCCGAGAGCCTTCCCCAAGGTCGATGTGATGATGTCGACTCGGTCCTGGACCCCACAGTGCTCCGGCGTGCCACGGCCCGTCTTGCCGATGAAGCCCGTGGCGTGCGAGTCATCGACCATCACCATC
>JAJDEM010000275.1 GCA_029259795.1 Planctomycetota bacterium | reverse complement strand
GAGATACCACTTCTCCACCCCGCGTCGCTTGGTGGGGGGGAGAGAGTACCCGTTGACCCAGGGGGGCCAAGCTTTGGTCGGGCGGGGCGTGAAGCCGCGATACGGCGGATTCCGAGCGGCTTGGATGGGGCGTGCGCGTATACACCGCTGATCGTGCTGCGCGTCTCCACCCCCGTCCGCAATGGCCTTGGCTACGCCGTCCCGGAGCTGTTCTACGGCATGACCTTCGCGCTCACGATCGAGGGCCCCATGGTCGCGGCGTATCGCGATGCCTTTGGCGGGGGTGAGCAGTTCGTGGGGCTCGTGTGGCTGGCCGGCTCCCTTGCGATCGGAATCGCAGGCCTGTTCAGCGCCCTGTGGGTCGAGCCCCTGCAGCACAAGCGAGCCTTCATCTTCTGGGGGCACATCGGCACGAGCGTCACGCTGCTTCTGACCGCCGTCGCGATCTGGCTCGGCGCTGCGCACAGCGCGACCGCGGCCTGCGCGATCTACGTGGTCGGGACCAGTGCGTTCTTCCTCACGATCGGTCTGCTGATCCCGGCATGGCTCGGCCTGATCGGTGAACTCTTCCGGCGTGGGAGTCAGGCGCGGGTGTTGGGGCTCACGTTCCTGTGCAACAAGGCGTCGGCGGTCATCGGCGGACAGTTGATCGTTCGTGCCGTGCTCGGGAGCGGCTGGTCTCCCGTGGATGAGTGGTCCCTCCTCTTTGCGATCGCCGGCGTCGCGGCGCTGATCGGGAGCTTCCCCTTCCTGTGGATTGTCGAGGTGGTGCGGCCGCGCCCGACGCGCAAGCGCTTCGCGCCCTACCTGCGCAGCCTGATCGCCGTCCTGCGCGATCTGCCGCCGCTGCGTCGGTTCATCCTGGCCGATGTCATCGGCATCACGGCCATGATCACCCTCGCCTTCTATGCCGACGCGGCGATCCACGAGAACGACTTCGAGCGGAGCTGGGCAGGCCACTGGGTGGCCGTCGGCGCCGTTGCCCAGGTTGTAGTCAGCGGCCTCGTCGCCTGGCGCGGGGGGCGCATCCACCCGCAGACATGGTTCGTCGTCGGCACGGCTGCGGGGATGGTGGCAACGCTGGCCGCCGCCTACGGAAGCTCGGGCCTGGCTGCGTCCTACGGTGGGCTCCACTACGTCTACGACGTCGCGGCGGCCGGTGCCGGGATCTACATGGGGGTTCGGGCCATCTGCCACGCGCCGCTGGTGATGGGGCTGGCGCCGGGTCGGGACGGCACCGCGCCGATCGGCATCGCCGTGGCCCTGATCATGCTCGTTCAGGGGTCTGGGCCCGCGCTCGCCGGCGTGGTGATCAGCGGCTGGGGCTACCTTCCCGTGTTCGGGGTCGTAGCCCTATGTGGGGCAATTTCGCTGGCTTTCTTGCTTCTCTGGGTTCCCCGGGACGTTGAAAGCAGCGCCCCTACGGTGGGCGAGCCGGATCGGGGCTGATCCGCACGATCTCGGGCATTTCCGGAACACAGGCGGGCTGGACGCCGTCAGGAACAACAGCAGGGGGCTTTGGACCTGCGGAAACCGGCGGCCAGCCGCGGACACCCAGGTGTCCGAAGTCGGCCTCACCGGGACATACAGTCCGGCATCATTCGGGGCGCTGGGGGGCGCCTCCGACTGGAGCGACAACCGTGATCTCCAAGACCACCGTGGTTCCCAAGACCAGCAGGGATGCGACGAGCATGCTCAGCGAACGCGATCTGCTCAGCATCGGCAAAGAACTCCTCGACGGCGACCCCGACCGCGGGGTGGCCCTCCTGGGCATGGACCGCCGCGTTCTCTTCTCCAATACCGCTGCGAGCAACATGCTGCGCGATGGCACGCCCCGCGGGCAGGACAGCCTGCTGCCTGCCACGGTCGACGCGTGGATCGGCGCGTTTGTCGAGCGCTTGCGCAGCCAGCGGGGTCCAGCCACGGCGGACACCTACTACCCGGACGAGACCGAGGCGCGCTTGCGCATCTCGTTGGAGTCCATCACGCGGGACCATGTCCCGCACGTGATCGTGCGCGTGCAGGCCCAGATCCCGTGGGCCATGCCCACGGTCCGGCGCCTGCAGTCGCGCTTTGGTCTCACGTTGCGTGAAGCGCAGGTCGCGGCAGGCGTGGCTCGAGGCCACACCAACGCGGAGGTGGCCGGCAAGCTGGGCATCGTCGAGAAGACGGTGAAGAACGTGCTGATGTCGGTCTTCACCAAGTGCCGCGTGCGCAATCGGGTGGAGTTGGCGCTGCGCGCCTTCGACGCGCCGATTCCCGGCCTCGACCAGCGCCGGCCCGTGTAGCCGAGGCTCGTAGAGCCTCAGCCTCAGCCTCAGCCTGAGCCTCAGCCAGAGCCCAAGCCTGTGGCCGGGCCTCGCCGCAGCCCGCGGGCTGCCGTAGGGTCTGACCGCAATGCCCAGGCCCGAACCCATCCTGCCGTACGAGACGACCTGGGAAGCGTGGCTGCTCGGCGGCGGCGCCAGCGCCCAGTTCGAGGATCCGTCGCTGCCGCTCGAGGTCGAGATCGGCTGCGGCGACGACGACTTTCTCTACGAGTCGGCGGCCGAGCATCCCGAGCGCAACTGGCTTGGGATCGAGTACAGCCGCAAGCGCGTGCGCCGGGCGATTCGTCGGCTCGAGCGTCGCGGTCAGGCGATGCCGAACTTCCGCATCATCTGGCGACCGGCGGCCGATCTCGTGGGGCCCTTCCTCACCCCCGGCAAGGTGAGCGCGTTCCACGTCTACTTCCCCGACCCGTGGCCGAAGGCGCATCACGCCCGCTATCGCTTGATGGACCCGGCCTTCATCCAGTCGCTCTGTGACAGCCTGGCGCCGGACGGCACGCTGGACCTCGCGACGGACTCCGACGACTACGTCGCGGAGATTCGGGCTACGCTCGCAGATATCGGCGACCTCGTGGCCGTGCCCGACGCCCGGCCCGGTGTCGGCGGCGTGGCGGGAGATCGGCCGACCGTGTTCGAGGAACGCTGGCGGGCGATGGGTCGAACGATCCACTTCCACCGCTATCGGAAGGACGTCTGATGATCAAACGGCTCACCGTGTTGCTGCTCTTGTTTGTGTGCGCCGCCCCGATCCTCCGGGCCGAAGAGGAGGAAGACCCCGACGCGTTTGCGAAGGAGCACCTTGACGGCGTCTCCGGTGAGCGGGCACTCGAGCTGGTGAAAGAACTCTCGGCCCCCGCGATGAAGGGCCGTCGCACCGGCACCGCAGGAGGCGAAGCCGTCGAGAACTGGATGCTCAACAAGATGGCCGAGTTCGGCCTGCATCCCGAGGACGCCGGCGGTACCTACCTCGAGCCGTTCGCGCTCATGGTCGACGGCAAGCGCGCCAAGGGCCACAACGCACTCGGCGGCATCAAGGGGCGTGACGCCGACCTCGTTCACGAGATCATCCTCGTGACGGCCGCGATGGACGGTCCGGGCCTCTCCGCCGACGGCAAGGTCTTGCCCGGCGCCGACGACAATGCGTCGGGCGCCGCCGTGCTGATCCACCTCGCGGACGTGCTCACCACCAACCGCCTGCGTCCGAAGCGCACCGTGATCTTCTGCGGGTTCGGTGCCTCGCAAGCGGGTCACATCGGCAGCCGCGAGCTGGCGGCACGCTACCCCTTCCGCGGCGACGTCGTGGCCGTGCTCGACATCAACAAGATCGGCCAGGGCGAGCCCGTCGCCTTGGTGCGTGGCGCGCGCTCGTTTCCGAAGGTTGGCGCGATTCTCGAGGCGGCGATCCCGGCGGGGATGAAGAAGAGCGTCGAGGCGAGCCGGAAGGCGGGGCCCGTCGGGGATGACTCCGCATTCGAAGAACGCGGCGTGGCTGCCTTCTCCGTGTCGACGCGTGGGGAGCACCCCAACCTCGGTACGCCCAAGGACGCAGCGTCTGCAATCAAGCCGGCATGCTTGAACGCAGGTGCCCAGGCCGCGGGCCGGCTCCTGCTCGCGCTCGCCATGCATCCCGAGTCGCTGCACGACGCTACACGCATCCATCACTTCCTCGCACGTGAAGGTCCGACGTTTTGCTGGGCCTCGCTGTGGGCCACGCAGGGTCCGGTGATCGCTCAGATGGCGTTGGGTGGAGCCGCAGGAGCGCACGATCCTATTGGCGCCGGAAACTACTTGACGTGGGCCGACGCCGGAGTCGCTGGCGAACCCAAGGCATGTGCCGCCCAACTCGCCACATTGGAGAAAGCAGAGCGCGGCGAGTACGGGATCATCCGGCGCGCTGCAGATGTCGCGCGTCTTGCCGCGGCGGGCAAGATTGGTCTCCTTCCAGCGATTCACTGGCCCGCGGGAACAACCCCCCGGGATCCGAAGCAGATCGCCGCGTTGGCGGCACTCGGCTACCGGGTGATGGCGCCCTGGAACGACGAGCGCCCGGCGGACACGCCTCCTAGCATCGCCGAGATCACAGCGGTCGTCGCGGCGGCCAAAGCCGCCGAGGTGCTGCTGCTCGTTGAAGCACCGCTCGGCGAAGCGGGCTGGGCGGCCCTCTGGAAGGCCCTGGGCGACTACCCCGTGCTTGTGACCCCTGCCACGGCGGCCAAGGCGCCGAAGGACACCGCGGCGTTGGCCTACGATTTTCGCACCGGCTTGAACAAGGCCGGGCACCGTCGCGTTGCGGAGGCCTTGGGGTCGACTCCCACAGTGCTGATTGACGCCAACAGGGCTGTCCTCGCGCGGCAGCTCGCCGCCCACCTGGCCAAGGCGCCCGAGGGCTGGAGCCTGCCCGGCAGCGCCCAGCGGCTGGCCATCCGGGCCGCGTTCGGCGGCAACCTCGTCACCTGGCTCGCAAGGGCTGAGAAGAAGACCGAGAAGAAGTAGGGCCACGGCCCCGCACCGGCAGCCCCGCCGTTCCCGCGTATCCTCTGGCCCCCTCAGGAGCTCACGCCATGCGCCGATTCATTGCCCTCGCCGTCCTCGCAGCCGCCATCCCGTTCGCCGGCTGCCTCAAGTCCAAGGACCACGTCACCCTGAACAAGGATGGCTCCGGCACGATCGTCTCCACCTACGCCGTCGACATGACGAAGGCGCGCGAGCTTGCAGCCGCAGCGTCGATGTTGATGGGCCAGGGCAGTCCGGAAGAGATCGCGAAGATGAAGGACATCGAGCTCCTCAACTTCGAGCATCCGAACTGGTTCAAGGCTGCGGCGGCGAAGACAGAGGGCTACTCGATCACGAGTGCCACGCAGCAGATCGCAAGCAAGGAGGAGGGCAAGAAGGACGCCGGCACCACGCGCACGACGCGCGTCGAAGCGACGTTCACCTCCCTTGCCGCGGCTGCCCAAGCCGACGCGTTCGCCATCACCTCCGTCACGCTCTCGAAGGTCGAGAAGACCGAGAAGCTCCCGAAGGGCGCGTGGAAGCTCGTCGTCAAGGACGCGTTCTCCGGCCTCGACCCGAGCCAGACCGGCGGCATGGACCCGACGCAGATGCTCCCGATGTTCGAGGGGCAGCTGAAGAAGGGCCTGGCGATCACGCTCGCCTTTACGGTGCCGGGCACGATCCTCTCGACGAACGGCACCAAGGCCGACGATGGCCGCACGGCCACGATGGAGATCACCTACGACAAGGTGCTCGAGGGCAAGGGCCTTGGACTCACGATCGTGTTCGAGACGGCCGACGACATCAAGCTGAAGCCGTTCGCCTCCGCCCCCGACGTCATGCGCCTGGCGCAGCGCCTCATGGGCAAGCCCCCGGCGCTCAAGGCCGCCGCGAAGAAGGACGAAGGCGGCGGCGCCGAAGCCGGCGGCGAGACGCCCGAGGGCAAGGACGCCGAAGGGAAAGACGGCGATGCCAAGAAGGCAGACGGCGAGATGAAGCCGGAGGCGAAGAAGCCCGATGCCCCCAAGAAGCCCGAGGCCCCCAAGAAGGCCGAAGCGGCCAAGTAGGCCCGTCAGTCGCCGCGGCGCGCGCGCTCCTTCAGCGCGGCGAGGGCCGTAAGCGCCTCGAGCGGCGTCATGCCGTCGACATCGAGGCTCGCGAGCTCGGCGAGCACCGGATCGGGCGTTGCGGGCGCGAAGAGGCCCAGCTGCAGATCCTGCGGCTTGCGCTCCGGCGCGTCGCCGAAGGTGATGCGGTCGACGGTGCTGTCGCGATCGCTCTCGAGGCCCGAGAGGATCCCGCGCGCGCGCTCGACGACCGCCTCGGGCACGCCGGCGAGCCGCGCCACGTGAATGCCGTAGGAGCGATCGGTGGCGCCGGGCTGGATGCGGCGCAGGAAGACGATCGAGTCGCCCCACTCCCGCACGGCGACGTTGAGGTTCTGGACGGACGACAGCTCGTCGGAGAGCCGCGTGAGCTCGGCGTAGTGCGTGGCAAAGAGTGTGCGGGCACCCGCCACCTCGCTCAGGTACTCCGTCAGTGCCCACGCGATGGCAATGCCGTCAAACGTGCTCGTGCCGCGGCCGACCTCATCGAGGATCACGAGGCTCTTGTCCGTCGCGTGATTGAGGATGTAGGCGGCTTCGCTCATCTCGACCATGAACGTCGACTGGCCGCGGGCGAGGTCATCTTCGGCGCCCACGCGGGTGAAGAGGCGATCGCAGAGTCCGATGCGGGCCCTGGACGCCGGCACGAAGGAGCCCATCTGCGCCATCAAGACGACGATGGCCGTCTGGCGGATGTATGTGCTCTTGCCGGCCATGTTCGGCCCGGTGATCAGTGCGATGCGGCGCTCGTCGTCGAGGTCGGTGTCGTTGGGCACGAAGCGATCGCCGCCCTCGAGCGCGGCCTCGACGACCGGGTGCCGCGCGTCGCGTAGCTCGAGGGTCCGGTCTTCGAGGAGCTCCGGGCGCACGTAGTCGTTGGCCGAGGCGACCTCCGCGAGGGAGGCCAGGCAGTCGAGGGTGGCGAGCACGCTGGCGGTGGTCTGCAGGCCGGCGATCGACTCGGCGACCTTCTCGCGAAGCGTCACGAAGAGGCGCTGCTCGAGATCGCGCGCCTGCTCGTCGGCGCCGAGGATCTTCTTCTCGTACTCGTCGAGCTCCGGGGTGACGTAGCGCTCGGCGTTGGTGAGGGTCTGCTTGCGGGTGTAGTCGTCGGGGACCTTGTCGCGGTGGGCGTGGGTGATCTCGATGTAGTAGCCAAAGACGCGATTGAACCCGACCTTGAGCTTCGGGATGCCGGTGCGCTCCGCCTCGCCCGCCTGGTAGTTCGCGATCCACTGCTTGGCGTTGCGACTGAGGCTGCGCAGTTCATCGAGGTCGGCGCTGTAGCCGGCGCGGATCATCCCGCCGTCGGTGATGGTGGTCGGCGGGTTGTCGTCGATGGCGCCGGTCAGCAGCGCAGCGAGCTCTTCGAAGCAGAAGATGCGCTCACGCAGGTCGCCGAGCGTGCGGCTGTAGACGTCGCCGAGCAGCGCCTTGAGCGGCGGTAGTGTCTCGAGGCTCTGCGCCAAGCTCAGGAGGTCGCGGGCGTTGGCGCGGTTGACGGCGACGCGCGCCAGGATGCGCTCCACGTCGCGGACCTGGGCGAGGACGTCGCGCAGGTCCCGGCGCAGGAAGCCGTCCTTGACGAGCTCCTCGACGCCGTCCAGGCGTTGCTCGATGGCGTCCTTGCGCGCGAGGGGAGCGATGACCCACTCGCGGAGCATGCGACCACCCATGGGCGTCGCCGTGCGGTCGAGGACGGACACCAGCGTCATGTCGCGGCTGCCGTCGGAGCGCTGCACGAGATCAAGGCGACGGCGCGTCGTGCTGCCGAGGATGAGCATGCCCTCCGGATCGTGGCGCTCGATCTTGGTGACATGCCCGAGGGAGGTGAGCTGCGTCTCCTTGAGGTACTCGAGGATGGCGCCGGCGGCGCCCTGGGCAGCCGCCATGCGCTCCATACCGAAGCCGGTCAGGCTCGCGACGCGGAAGTGCTCCTTGATGGCGCGCTTGCCGCCTTCGGTCTCCGCCGTCCACGGCGGTACGTAGGTCACGGCCGTCTGCACGTGGTTGCCGACCAAGGCACCGACCTGCGTGCCGGCTTCGGTTTCGGGCAGGAGCAGCTCCGCCGGCTGGATCCGCGCGATCTCGTCGTAGAGCGCATCGCCGTCGAGCTCGGCGACGAGGAAGCGACCGGTGGAGAGATCGACCCATGCAAGGCCCGCCCGCTTGGTGCGGGACGACTTCGCCGGCGGGTTCACGGCGAGCAGGAAGTTGCTCTCGCTCGGGTGCAGCGACTCATCCTCGGTGAGCGTGCCGGGCGTGAGGACACGGACGACCTCGCGCGCGAGGAGCCCCTTGGTCGTCTTGGGGTCGCTCATCTGCTCGCAGATGGCCACCTTGTGTCCGCGCTGCAAGAGGCGCTGCATGTAGCCGTCGGCGGCCTTCACGGGCACGCCGGCCATCGGCACCTTGCGCTCCTTGTCGCGAGCGGTCAGCGTGAGCCCGAGCTCCTTCGACGCGAGCTTCGCGTCGTCATGGAACATCTCGTAGAAGTCGCCCATCCGGAAGAACAGCAGCGCATCCGGATAGCGCCGCTTGGCGTCGGCGTACTGGGCCATGGCAGAGGTCTTGGCCACGCGGGGATCTCGCTGGGGTGGTGGGCGGCTGTGCGGCGGGGGCGCAGCGTAGCAGCCCCGAGTGACCCCGCTGCTGGGCGCGAGAGCCGAATCGATGGACCTCTGTGGAGATCCTGTGGAGTCCCGGTGGAGTCTCTGGGGGGCCGTCCGCCGGCGTTCGGTCAGCGCTCGTTGCGTCAGCGTTGGTTCCTGAAATGCGCGATCCGGCCGCCGAGGGCGACGCCCTCCAGCGGACGCTTGCCCTGCGCGTCGTGGAAGCCATTCGTGAACGTCACCGGCGTGGAGCGCCAGCGGCCGGTCGTGTCGATGCGAAACCCCATGAAGTGCAGGTGCGGCTCGGAGGACTCGCCACTGTTGCCGACCCGCGCGATCACCTGGCCTGCCTTGACCTCGGTGTTCAGCTGCAGCCCGCGCGCGATGCTGCGCTGGCGCAGGTGCAGGTAGGCCGTGTAGAGGCCGTTCGGGTGCCGGATGACGATGTGGTTCGTGTAGCAGTTCGTTGCGGCGCCGCGGTAGCCGGGGTTGTCGCGCTCCGCGTCGCAGAACGCGACGATGACGCCGTCGCCTGCGGCACGCACGGAGCGGTTCCACGCAAAGTAGGACTCGTTCTTGTGGGGGTCCCCGCGATGGGTGCGACCCTTCTCGAGGACGACGAAGTCGTAGGCGTAGCGGTGCTGAGGCCGCGCGTAGTTGTGGTGCATGCCGGCCTGCCCGGGCCCATTGCTCGACTGCCACGTTCCGAGCAACGGTGAGCGGACCGGCTCGGGCTCGACCCGCACGATGTCCCACGTGCCAGCGTAGTCGTGCTTCTTGCCAGCGAGGGTGGCGCTCGCCGTGATGTGGATGCGCCCCTTGCTGAACTTCTCGAAGACGTCGACGCGCCGCACGAAGGGCCAGAGCGCCGTGCGATCCCCCTTGGCGTCGAGTCCCTTCCAGCGCACGGGATCCGAAGAGCCCTTGTCGCTGCCGATGGAGATGACGGTCTCGACGTCGGTCGGGGTGTTGCCGTCGAGTACCTGATGCTGGCCGATGACGAGTGCGGACGAGGAGCCGTCGGAGAACTTCACGACCTCGAGCGGTCCCACAAAGCCGATCCCGAACGGCCACGGCGCCGTGTAGGCGCGGGGCCGCTCGAACCCGAGCCGAACGATCGGCGTCACCAACTCCGCATGGCCGTCCTTCGCTACCAGCGCGAGGACCGTGTGGCTGGCCGGGGTGGTCGCGGCGTACTCCTGGCCGGCGATGTCGGAGACCTTGCCCGCGGGGAGTTCAAGCGGGCCGCGGAAGAAGGTCCCGTCGACCGTGTCGGGATCCAGAGGGATGAGCCACCCGCCGGGGTGGGCCAGCAGCAGGTTCGCCGCGCCGATCTCGTTGACGTCTTCGCCGCGGTTGTCGGCTTCGGCGTCGTAGCGGAAGAGGAACTGGCCGAGGCGTCCCAGGTCCTTGAAGGCTGCGCTGCCCTCGAGGCCCAGGGTGGTCTGGGTGGTCGGCGTGCTGGGGCGCTCCGGGGCCTTGGCCTCGCCGTCCCCGTCCTCGGCGGCGGCGAAGGGAGCGGCGAGGGGGAACAGCAGCAACAGCACAAGCAGGCAGGGCCAGGCCTTGGGGGTCCAGCGGTAGGGCAGCGGGGCTGTCGTTCGCATGGGATCTCCGAGAGCGGGGCGGGAGCCTGCTCCGGCCGGGCCGGGAGGCTCCCGCCACGGTATCCTGCCCCGCCCATGCCTGCCGAAACACCCGACGCCGAAACACCCGCCGCCGCTGGGGCGCCCGATCCCAGCGCCCCGCTGCCGGCGCCCACCCCGCCGGACGGCGCGGGCGACATCCAGGCCCTGCTCCGGAGCCTGCCCGCGGTCAACGAGGTCCTCGAGGACGTCGGCGAGGACGATCTGCGGCTCGCGCCCCGCGAGGAGTGGGTCCTGGAGATCCGCCAGTCCCTCGCCGACCTGCGCGCCAAGGTCCTCAGCGGTGCGCTCGGCCCGGTCGTGCTCGCGAAGGCCCGCGGCACGCCGGCGCTACGCGCCGCCGCCCTGCGCCGGATCGAGCGCAAGCGGGACCCGGGCTGCGTCCGCGTCGTGAACGGCGCCGGGGTCGTGCTCCACACAAACCTCGGCCGTGCGGCCATGGCGCCTGCTGCGCACGAAGCGCTCGCGCGCGAGGCGCCCGGCTACCAGCTGCTGGCAGCCGACGCGGCCGCCGGGGAACGCTCGCCCCGGGAGCGGCACCTCGAGCAGCTCTTCCAGCAGCTCACGGGCTGCGAAGCCGCCACGGTGGTCAACAACAACGCGGCCGCGACGATGATCGCGCTCGCCGCGTTGGCCCAGGGCCGCGAGGTCATCGTTGCGCGCGGGCAACTCGTGGAGATCGGGGGTGCGTACCGCATTCCCGACGTCATGCGCCAGTCCGGCGCGGTACTGCGCGAAGTGGGCACGACCAACCGCGTGCATCTGAAGGACTACGAGAACGCGATCAACGAGCGCACCGCACTCATCATGCGCGTGCACACCTCGAACTACCGGG
>JAJDEM010000274.1 GCA_029259795.1 Planctomycetota bacterium | reverse complement strand
GTCCTGGCGCTCATCGAGGTCCTGGCGATCGCGAGCGATGCCATCCTCCTCCATGTACGCGGGGCGCACGCTCTCCAGCGCGTGCCGGATGAGAAGCTCGCGAGCGTAGGCCTTGCGCTTGGCCACCGCGGCGGCAGCCGTCGCCGCATCATCGTCCGCGCGCGCGACGCCTGCGGCGAGCAGGGGCAGTAGAAGGCCAAGCAGCCCCGCCCGACGCAGCACTCGCAATCCCAAAGCTCGCATGGCCGGGAGTCTAGCAACGGGGTAGGCTGGCGCGCCCCCATGCCGCAGCGCTCAGCCCTCCCCCTGGTGCTCCTCCTGCTGCTCGGCGCCGACCTGCGCCGCGCGCCGCGCGCCCAAGCCGAGGAGCCCACCGGCCTCGCGCCCAAGGCCGATGACACGCCGGTCTCGGGCACCGTGCGGCTCCTGAGGGGCGCCTATGCCATCCCGGATGCCAAGGGTGATGGCGCACTGCGCATCACAGAGGACGGCACGACCCTCGATCTACGTGGCGCCGCCCTGATCGGGTCCGATGACGACACGCCGGCCGATCGCTACGCGGGCGTCGGCATCCGGATCGAAGGTGCCAAGAACGTCCGAATCCGCGGCGGTGTCATTCGGGGCTACAAGATCGCCATCCAGGCGATCAACGCCCCTGGGCTCGTCATCGAGGCCGTCGACGCCTCCGAGAACTTCCGTCAGCGGCTCGGCAGCACCCCGCAGCGCGAGGACCCCTCCGACTGGCTCTGGCCCCACACGAACGACGGCGGCGAGTGGGAACGACGCTACGGCGCAGGCTTCTCCCTCACCCGTTGCGACGGCGCACAGGTATCGCGCTGCCGGGTCCGCGACGGCCAGAATGGTCTGCTGCTCACGCGCTGCAAGCGGGCCCGGATCTACGACAACGACTTCTCCTTCAACAGCGGGTGGGGTATCGGGCTCTACCGCAGCAGTCATGCGGTGATCGCAAGCAACCACTGCGACTTCTGCGTCCGGGGCTTCAGCTACGGCACCTACCGCCGCGGCCAGGACAGTGCGGGGATCCTCCTCTTCGAGCAGTCGTCCCACAACCTGATCGTCGGGAACTCCGCCACGCACTCGGGTGATGGACTGTTTCTCTACGCCGGCCACGAGACGACGCAGCGCACGGGCACCGGCGGCTGCGACGGCAACGTCGTGCACGGCAACGACTTCTCGTATGCCGTAGCCAACGGCATCGAGGCGACGTTCAGCGTAGACAACGTGTTCGTACGCAACCGCTGCGATCACTGCGACCACGGGATCTGGGCGGGCTACAGCGCGCGCTCGTTCTTCGGCGGCAACCTCATCACCCGCTCGACCACGGCAGGCATCTCCATCGAGCACGGCCAGGCGAACCGGATCGTGCACAACACCATCACGGGCGGGGGGATCGGCATCCACCTCTGGTGGGATCACGACAAGGCCTTCGTGGATGGGGTCTTCGGCGCCAAGCGTGATACGTCCTCGTCCAAGAACGTGATCCTCGGCAATGACATCACCAGCACCCAGACCGCCTTGAAGCTGGTACGGGACACAGAGACGACGATCCGCTGGAATCAGCTCCACGCCTACCAGACGCTCTTCGAGCTCGGCGCGGGGACGCGCCTGGGCGCCGTCGAACAGAACCTCTTCCGTGGCATGCGCAGCACCGCGCGCCCTGCGCCTGTGCTCGCCCGGGGAGCTGGCGTCGCCGACTGGGCCCTGCCGCCGAAGAACCAACGCCGCGGCCAGCTGACCGCGCCGAGCGGCTGGGATCTCGCGTCCGTCGAAGAGGCCATGGCGCTCGTGCGCCCACCGCCTCGCTTGCCCGAGTCGCCGAAGGTGCCCGGGTCGGGGCCCCGCAGCCGCCCGCCCGAGCAGCCTCGCGGCAAGCACCAGATTCGCGTCGGGACCTGGGGCCCGCTGGACCCCTCGCTCCCGGGGATCCACCCGCGCGTCCTGCGGGTGAGCGGCGCGAAGGTCTCGGCCGAGTTGCTGGGCCAAGGACCGTACCGCGTGGTCTCGGTGGACGGCGACGTCGACGTAGGCAACGCCGTGGGCAACCTCCCTGCACGGCTGACGGTCGCTGCCAAGCAGCGGCCGAGCGGAACCGCCGGCTCGGACCTTCGGCCCTTTGTGATCGTGATCGACATGGCGGGGCGCCGCGAGACCATCCGCGGCCATCTGCTGGCCGCCGTATGGAACGTCGCGTGGTTTGGCTGGACCGAGGATCCGCGCACCGCCGCCGAGGCGTGGCAGCGTCAGGTCGACGCCACGCTCACGGCGATGCGCGAGGACGGGAAGCGCAGCGTGGTCTCGGCCATCGACTTCCCCTGGGGCGCGGGTGGGCCCCAAGGCGTCGCCCCCGATAGGTTCGGCACCGTCGCGACAACCACGCTGCGCTTGCCGGCCGGTCGCTACCGGTTCCGGACCCTGAGCGACGATGGCATACGCCTGTTCGTCGGATCGAAGCGCGTCCTCGAGCGCTGGACGCATCACGCAACGACCGAAGACGTCGTCGAGCTCGACCTCCCTGCGGGCTCCCATGCGCTGCGCATCGAGCACTTCGAGATCGACGGCGCCGCGCGCCTGGGCTTCACGCTCGAGCGCGTGCGCTAGCGTTGAGGTTTCGTTGCCACAATGGTGCGCAGCGCGTGGGGTGCAAGCGCGCGCATGGGGTGGACCACGGTCCGCATGCCGCGCTGCCGCAGCAGGAAGGACCATGCCTGGCCACGACGGTAGTGCCCGTGCGGCGCTCCCCCCCGCGTGAGGCCCGCGCGTAGCCGCCGCGGGCCCTGCGTGAGGTCGAAGCGCAGTCGACCGTCCGGGTCGGGTTCGCACAAGACGAGCACGCCGCCCGGCTCGAGCGCCTTGACGCAGCGGTTCAGCAGCACTTCTTGGACGTCGGCAGGAAAGCGGTGGAGAACGTCCATGAGGGCAATGCCGGAGCAGGCGGGCAGCCGACAGAGCGTGATGTCCGCGATCACGCCTTCGATCGGCAGCCCCGCAGCGCTCGCCTCCAGGGACTCGATCTGACGGGCCGCGCGATCGATGCAGAGCACCTCGCGCCCAGGCGCCCGATCCACGAGCACGTGGGCCAGCAGGCCTGGGCCACTGCCGAGATCCACGATGCGGCCCGTCGTCGGGAACAGGTCGGCCAGCTTCTCGAGCTGGCCGTAGTCCAAGCGCAGCCAGCGGTCGAGGTGGGTCGCGATCCCGCCGTCCTTGTAGCGATCACCGATCGGGGTCATGAAAGCCGCTCCCTCGGTCCGCGCAGGCGCGCGGGCCGCTGCGTAGCAGCATAGAGCCAGCGGGGCCCGAGCCCGAGGACGGGCGAGGGCGAAGCGACCGGGCGCGAGCACGAGCGAGAGCCGTGCGATGCAGCCTGTGTTCCGGGAACGCCCGGGCTACCGCGGGGTCACGAGGGCGGCGTGCCGCTCGGTGCCGGTGCGACGCACGTGCAGCTGATAGACGCGCCCCGGGCGGGCCGCAGAGAAGGCCAGGACGAGATCGAGCTCGTCGTCGACCTCCCGACCATCGATGGCGATCACCACCTCCCCGACGCGGACCCCCGCCAGGCTGGCGGCGCTCGCGCGCGCGACGTGGGTTACCTGAATGAAGTCGCCGGTGTTGCGGAGCGTCAAGCCGAAGTCCTCGGCATGCAGCGGTCGGGTCTTCAGGGCCGAGGTACGTCCACGGCGGGCAAGCGCGGGCGGAGGCAGCGCGCCGGGCTCGGCGCGCATGCTCGAGACCTCGCCGCGCGGACGCCGGGGCGTGGGGCTGGGCGTCGGAACGAAGACCGGCGGCGCCTGCTCGACCGGAATCGGCTTGCGTCCCGGCGCTTTGCCGAGCGCCCGGCGCAGAAGCGACGCAACCTGCTCGCCGGGGATCGCGAACGCGATGCCTTGGCTGCTGGGCATGATCGACACGACAACGCCCAGGAGCTCGCCATCGAGGTTGAGCAGCGCGCCCCCGGAGTTGCCGGAGTTGATCGAGGCGTCGGTCTGGATCAAGTTGTAGAGGGCGGCTCCACGCGCCAGCTTGGCGTCACGGCCCAACGCGGACACGACCCCGACCGTGATCGTGTCACCCAGACCGCGCGGGTTGCCGATGGCGATCACCGTCTCGCCGAGCATGGCCGCGCCGCTCGGCGCGATGGAGACGTACGGGAACGGACGCGCCCGACGGATCCGCAGCAAGGCCAGGTCGTTGCCGGGCAGATTCGCGACGACCTCGGCAGGCAGGCTCCCGCCATCCCCCCAGAGCTCGACCCGCAGCGAGCCCCCGCCGCGAATCACGTGGCTGTTCGTCACGATGAACCCCGACGGGTGGACGATGACGCCCGAGCCCGCCGACTTGATCCAGGCGTTGCGGCTCGTGCGCTTCTCCGCGAACACGCTGACGACCGCAGGCGCGGCGTGATCGACCACGTCGACGACCTCGGTACGTCGCCGAGCCGAGCCGCCTCGCTCGGCTTGCGCGCGCCCCAGGGCGAAGGCCGTCACGGCAAGCAGGGCCGCAAGGACAAGGACGTTGAGGTTGCGGACGGTGCCGCGAGCAAACAAAGGACGAAGCATGGCTCTCCCAGCCGGCGATCCAGGGGATGGATCGGTCGGCAGGCACCCCCCCACCAGCCCGAATGAAGAGCGGCGGGACGAACGACTGCTCCGAGCAGGGCCCGCCGAGCCGAGCGCGTCACGGCCGTGTGGCGCGCGCCAAAACGAACAGGAGCCGGGCGAACGCGCCCGACTCCTGGGTTTCTGGGGGGGAAGAGCGCCGCGGGCTAGGAGAGCGCGCCGGCCCACGGAAGCATCGCGAAGACCTTGACGATCAGCGGCGCGAAGACCAGCGAGATGACGGCCATCAGCTTCAACAGGATGTTGATCGAGGGGCCGGAGGTGTCCTTGAAGGGGTCACCCACGGTGTCGCCGACGACAGACGCCTTGTGGCGATCCGTGCCCTTGCCACCGGTCTTCTCGATGTGCTTCTTGGCGTTGTCCCAGGCACCGCCGGCGTTGCTGAGCATGATCGCCAGCGGGACACCCGCGACGAGCGAGCCCGCGAGCATGCCACCCAGCGCGTTCGGGCCCAGCAGGCAACCCACGGCCAGCGGGATCAGGATCGCGAGGATGCCGGGCTTGATCATCTCCCGGAGCGAGCTCGCCGTCGTGATGTCGACGCACTTCTCGTAGTCGGCGACGGCGCCTTCCTTGCCCTCGCGGAGGCCGGGCACTTCGCGGAACTGGCGCTGGACCTCGTGGATGACGGCCTGCGCCGCGCGGCCCACAGCGCTCATCGTGTCTGCCGTGAAGAGGAACGGCACCACCCCACCGATGAACAACCCGATCAGGACGACCGGATCGGCAATGTCGAGGTCGAGGGTCGTGCCGAGCACATCGAGCGCGGCACCGTAGGCAACGAACAAGGCGAGCGCGGTGAGCGCCGCCGAGCCGATGGCAAAACCCTTTGCGATGGCGGCCGTCGTGTTGCCCGCGGAGTCCAGGCTGTCGGTGCGCTCACGCACCTCCGGGGGCAGGTGGGCCATCTCGGCGATGCCGCCGGCGTTGTCGGCGATCGGGCCGTACGCGTCGACACCAACCGTGATGCCCAGCGTGCCGAGCATGCCGACGGCGGCGAGGGTGATCCCGAACATCCCGCCGGGGATGCTGCTGGTCACGTCCTTGCCGAGCAGGTAGCCGGAGATGATGGCCACACAGATGATGAGCAGCGGCAGCACGGCCGACTTGAAGCCGAGGGCGAGACCACCAATGATGTTCGTCGCGTAGTTGTCGCTCTGCTCGGCGAGCGCCTCGACGGTCTTGCCCGACGTGTAGTGCTCGGCGGTGAAGCCGATGCCCATGCCGCACGCGAGGCCTACCACCATGGCCCACGCCCAGTTCATCGCGTTGACGCCCTCGACGTCGCCGAACAGGACGTTGGCGATGACCAAGACCAGCACACAGAAGAGCACCGCGGAGACGATCGTGCCGTTGCGGAGCGCGGACTGGGGATCGCCGCCCTCCTTCACGCGCACGGCGAAGACGCCGAGGATCGAGGCCAGGACACCGGCTGCGACACACGCGAAGATGAAGCCGACAGCCGCACTCGCGCCGACGTTGTCCATCACGAGGTCGCCGCTGACGGGATCCTTCGTGGTGAAGGCGGCCATGCCGAGGATGATGGAGCTGAGCAGCGCCCCGACGAAGCTCTCGAACAGGTCGGCACCCATGCCGGCCACGTCGCCGACGTTGTCGCCCACGTTGTCGGCAATGACCGCCGGGTTGCGGGGGTCGTCCTCGGGGATGCCGGCCTCGACCTTGCCGACGAGGTCGGCGCCGACGTCTGCGGCCTTCGTGTAGATGCCGCCACCGACGCGGGCGAAGAGCGCGATGCTCGAAGCACCCATCGAGAAGCCGGCCATGATGATGGAGGCGTCGATGATGCCGCCCTCACCACTCATGCTGGTGAAGAGGTAGAAGAGGCCGGTGAGCCCGAGGATGCCGAGGGACATGACCAGCATGCCCATGACCACGCCGCCGGGGAACGCGACGCCGAGTGCCTCATTGAAGCTGCGCGTTGCCGCCTGCGTCGTGCGGGCGTTGGCCGCGGTCGCGATCTTCATGCCGCCGAAGCCGCAGAGCGACGAGCAGATGGCACCCATCACGAACGCGATGGCGGTCTTCCAACCCAGCCCCGCAATGTCGCCTTGGAGCGCAACCGCGAGGATGAGGGCCACGGCGACCACGAAGATCGACAGCGCCTTGTACTCCCGTCGCAGGAACGCCATCGCACCCTTGGCGATGTTGTCCTGGATCTCGATCATGCGCTCATTGCCGCGATCCGCCTTCATGACCTTCTTTGCCATGAACATGGCAAAGAGCAGGCCCACGGCGCCCGCAACGAGGGCGTACATCGCCTCTTGGGGAAGCTGCATCGATGTCCTCCTTGGCCCTCCGTGGCTGCCCTGCCGCGGATCCGGGGCCTAGGCCGGGAGTGTACGGGAGCGCGTGTTCACGCCGGAACAAAGGTAGAGCCACTTCGGAGCGCCGGGCTGCCCCGGGGGCGGCTTAGAACAGATAGACCAGCAGGAAGATGAAGAACGCCACAGCGGAGTAGAGGACGGTGGTGCCGATGGGCCAGGCCGCCCCCGGCCGGGTGGCCTCGTAGCGGTGCTGGTCGGCGACCAGGCGGGCCTGGGCCCGGTCGATGGCGGCCATGGAGCCGAAGGCGCCCGCCAGCCCCAAGAGGACCCGGTCATAGGCCAGCCGGGTGGCGCCTGCCGGGTTCTTCGCCATGTAGCGCAGGCCCGCCGGCACGCGCTCGTGGACGAACTGACTGATGTAGCCAAAGAAGGCCATCAAGGGCCCGGCCACGAAGGCGTAGAACGCCCGGCCGCCTCGGCGGGTCACCCAATCCGAGTCGACGTTCACCGAGCGCAGCTCCGGCGGGTAGACCCCCGAGCGCATCATCCAGAAGACGGCCACGGCCGCGAGGGCCAGCAACTGGAGCTGGGTGATGATGTGCGTCGTCGAGTACATCTCGGCGAAGCCCATGCCTGCAGCCTTGTGGGGCAGGATGGAGTAGAGGACGTCCGGGAAGCAACCCAGCCCGATGCAGAGGACCGCGGCGATCGCCATGGCGGCCAGCATGTTCCGCGGGGCCTCCTTGGGACGCAGCCCCGAGTCGTGGGCGAAGAACGAGAAGTACGGGATCTTGATCCCGGCATGCTCGAGGACACCCGCGGAGGCGAAGAGCAAGACGTACCAGACTGCGTCGTAGCCCTGCTCGGCGGCCGCCATCATGATCAGCGACTTGCT
>JAJDEM010000273.1 GCA_029259795.1 Planctomycetota bacterium | reverse complement strand
CGACGAGCAGGAACGCGCGTGCGATGGCACTCGGCGTGTGGCCCTGCGTGGTGAGCGTGCCGAACGCCTTGCGCTGGCGACGGAGGATGCGGCCGACGGTGAGGACCAGCAGGACAAGGGCCAGCGCCACCACCATCGCGGCCGTGGACGGCAGGTAGATGTCGAACGTCGCGAGGATCTGCTCCGTGAACACATGGCCGGGGCGCTCGCGCGCGTGGAGTGTCTCGACTACGGAAACGGGGACCGCCTTGGTCAGGGCCGCTTCCACCGTGCGCGGGCTGGCGCCGGGTGCGAGCTGGATGACGAGCGAGTCCACCCGGCCCGCGTGCTTGGAGGTCGCCGCCGCGCGCGCGGTGATCGCCACGACGCCGACGGTGCCGCGCAAGGGGAAGGCGTACTCGGGATGAACGGGACGCAGGACATGCTCGGGGGAAAGGAAGACGCCAGTGACGCTCAGGGTGTGGCGCGCGTCCCCGAGTACCAGGTCGAGCGTATCGCCCGGGGCCAGGTGGCGGTCGGCGGCGAGGCTGCGGTCGATCGCGACGCCGAGCTCCGCGGCATCGGGGAGTCGTCCTTCAAGGAGCTTCAGTCGCTCGAGGCGCGGTGTGCCCGCGACCGGAAGCACGCGGACCAACGCGGGCAGCGGGCGCTCTCCGGCCATCTCGATGACCCCGGAGAGCAGCAGCCGCTCCTCGGCGGCGCCCACGCCGGCTACCGCGGCGGCGGCTTCGGCGACGCCGGGATGCGTGGGCGCGAAGCGGAGCTCGAGGTCGCCGTGACCGAGCGTGCGGTAGGTCGCCTCCCTCGTCTCGATGATCATGCGCCGCGTGCGCTCGCCGCCGCCCACGAGTACGACCACGATGCCCGTGAGCAGGGCGACGCACAGCGCCGGTCCCCACGAGGCGCGCAGTTCGCGGAGCGCGAGTCGTAGGAGCCAGGACATGGTCAGGCCTCGATCACGCGGTGATCGTGCAGACCGAGGCGGGCGTCGGCGCGCGCGGCGACGGCGGCGTCGTGCGTGACCACGATCACCGTGCGTGCCTCGCCGTTTGCCTGGGTCGCCTGCTGGATCAGGTCCATGACCTGAGCCCCCGCGTCCTCGTCGAGGTTGCCGGTGGGCTCGTCGGCGAGGAGCAAGGGCGGGTTCTTGACGCAGGCCCGCGCGACGGCGACGCGCTGCTGCTCGCCTCCGGAGAGTTCGTGGGGGAAGCGCTGGGCCAGGCCGAGCATGCCGACGCGGTCCAGGGCCGCGTCCGCTTGCTCCCGGGCCGCACGCCGTGCGACGCCCAGGGGCTCGAGTCCGGCGAGGACGTTCTCGGCGACGGTGAGGGTGGGCAGGAGATTGAAGCCCTGGAACACGAAGCCGATGCGCGCGCGGCGGAACTCGCTGAGTGCCGGGCGGCTCAGGCGGGTGAGTTCCTGGCCGTCGACCACCAACTGGCCCTGGGTAGGGGCGTCGAGACCGCCGATGAGCGAGAGCAAGGTCGTCTTGCCGGAGCCCGAGGGCCCGGTCAGGGCCGTGAAGCGGCCGCGGGCGATCGTGAACGAGGCGTCGGCCAGGACGGTGACCTCCCTCGGGCCCGCGCGATAGGCGGCGTAGAGCGAGGTGGCGACGACGGCGTGGGGCACGCGGGGCTCCGGAGTCCGGCTGGCAGGCTACGGGCCGCTGGCCGCTGGGGGGGCTCGAAACCCGCCCCGACCGCTTCCCACGCGGGCTGTCGGCCCAAGGGACTTTCTGCCTTTCCCAATGTGAGGAAACAGTGAAGGTGCCGACCCCAGTCGGTCGATAGGGCGCCGGATCCTCTCTACCCGCGGACTACCTACAGTGCATGATCACGCTCGCCGGTCCGATCGGCGCGACCCCCGCCGTCCCTGCCCGCGGAGGGGCTCTGCCTCGGGTGGCTTTGCCCTGATCGAGGTGGCGCTGGCCCTGCTGGTGATCGCCGTGGCGACGCTCGGCAGCGTGTCCTGGACCCTGTCCGGGATGAGCCTGGAAGCGGCCAATCGCGAGACGGCAGACGCGCACGACGCGATGCGCGGCCTGCTGGAGGAACTCCAGAGCGTCCCGCTCGAGGAGGTCTTCGCCAGGTTCAACCACCTGCCGGAGGACGACCCGAACGGCGCCGGAACGGCCCCCGGTGGGGATTTCGTCATCAAGACGACCCGCAAGGCGGACTTCCTCGACCTGGGCACGGGCGTGGGCCTTCCGGGCGGCAAGGGCACGATCGCCTACCGCAAGGTGCCCCTCGACGTCAGCATCAGCTTTCCTGTCGATGCGGATGGCAACCTCAGCGAGTCCGCCCAAGGGGCGGACTGGGGTGATCGCAGCTGGGACTTCGACGGCGATGGCACGCTCAGCGCCGACGTGCTGAACACGCGCTACGTCATGCTCCCCGTCCGCGTTCGCGTCCGCTGGTCGGGCGCGAAGGGCACTCGGACCATCGAACACGTGCGACTGCTCACGCGTCGGACCCGCCCGGGGGACGACAAGTGAATCGCGCCGACTCCCGCGACCGCATGCGCGGCTTCACGTTCTTCGAGATGATGGCGGTGCTCGTGATCTTGATGATCGTCGGCGGCATCGGCTACCAGGCCATCCAGATGACCAGCATGGCGTCGGCCGCGACTGTGTTCCAGACCGACCTCGATCAGCGCGCGCACCGCGCCGTGACACGTATCGTGCGTGAGTTGCAGGACGCCCGCCTCGAGTCCCTGATGCCGGAGCCGAGCGCGCCGTTCGGCGCCTCGACGCTGAGCTACGTCTGTGCCGAAGTTCCCGACGACGAGCAGATCGTCTGGGGTGAGTACCGCCGACTCGAACTCGTCCCTTCGGATACCGACCCCCTCGACGGTATCGACAACGATCGCGACGGCCTCACCGACGAACATGTGCTCCGCTTGGTGCACGACGTCGGACTCATCACAGAGCGCGCGACAGTGATCGTGCGCAACGTCGCAGCGCGCCTCGAGGGTGAGGCCGCCAACGCACTGGATGACAACGGCAACGGGCTCGTCGACGAGGCGGGCCTGAGCATTTCTGTTCAAGAAGGCGTGCTCTACGTGCGCCTCTCTCTTCAAGGACGCGACCCGCAGGGTCGCGTTGCGACACGAACCGCGGAGACACCCGTATGGCCACGCAACTAGAAACCCACACGCAGCGAGGCTCCGTCATGCTGGTGGCGGTACTGGTGATCCTGCTCTTGGCGGTCTCGGGGTTCTCGATGGTCGAGGCCGTCACCTCGGCCAAGGACGAGAGCACGTCTTCCGGCGATCATCAGCAGCGTATCTTCCTTGCCGAGTCGGGGCTCGATGCGGCGTACCAAGACCTCAAGCGAGGCGGCACCGGCACGCTCGGGAACGCCGACGCGCCCATCGCACTTGGCAGTGGGTCCTTCTACACGATCGCAACCGACCGCGGTGACGGCACGGTCACTGTCTTCGCCGTGGGCGTCCACTCACGCGGGAATCGCGTGATTCGAGCCCGTATTCGGCGCTCCAAGCCGGTCTTTCACCACGCGATCTTCGCGGGCAACTCCTCCGGCGACCCGGACTATCAGATGAAGTTCGGCGGCGTGGGGAGCCACGCCGACGACATCAATGGCGACATCTTCAGCGGCGGCGGGATCCTCGTGGACGGGCACGCCGACGTCAGCGGTGCGGCGCGCGCGACCACGCTCATCGACGGCATGGAGGGCGACACCGGTGTCTCGCAGGCGGGCTTCGACTTCTCGGCTGTCGACTGGAGCAACCCCGCAATCGTCGACGTCGCCTCTGCGTTCGCGAGTTGGAGCACGCGTGAGTCGGCCGACGCCGGCGGCACGGCAGATCAGCTGCCGGAGTCTCATGCCGCGCACATCTTCCGCCGCAATCCGAGTGACCGGACCGACGAGACCTCCGGAACGGCGAAGGACGACTATTTCCTCGAGGACCCCTACGAGGTCTGGCGCACGGACCCGGACGACGATGGTTCGACCCCGCCGATGATCTCGATCGACAATGGCTCCGGGGCAACGAGACAGACCTACTTCATCGATGGCAACCTCTGGGTCCACAACACCGGAGCCATGTCCTTCATGATCGCCTCGGCGGCTGGTTCCGGCACGCAGCTGAGCTTCATCGTGAGCGGCAACATCACCTTCAGCGACAGCTTTCGCCTCGAAAACACGGCGCTCGACGCGGTCGGGTTCATTGCCTTGAAGGACCCCGACGTCGCCGATAGCGGCAACATCTACGTTGGCGATCCCGCGTACGGCACGCTCAAGGAACTGCACGGTTACCTCTACGCCGAGAATGACTTTGTCGACATCAACCTCGACGAAAAGGGTTCGAAGGCGGTGCGCTTGCTCGGTTCCATGACCGCGGGCAACCACGTCGCCATCGAGCGCACCTTCGCGGGTGGACACTCCAAGCTCACCGTCGACTGGGACAAGCGGCTGCAGACCGGCCACGCCAGCCTGCCATTCATCTCGACCGACCTGCCGTCCTCGAGCGGCGGCGCCGTGCTCGAGGCGTGGGTCGAGTCCCCCATCGTGCCGCTCGGTGCCGTCTCCCCCGAGGGCGGCGGTGGCGGACCGACGCCGATACCCACCCCGGCACCTGTTCCTACGCCGACGCCCGCTCCGACGCCGACGCCCGTTCCGACGCCGGCGCCGAAGCCCGAAAAGAAGAAGAGCGAGAAGAAGAAGAAGAGCGAGAAGAAGAAGAGCAACAAGGCCAAGAGCGGCAAGGGGAGGAGCAAGTGATGGCTTCCGCCCCCCGCTGGGCCCTGCTCCTCGTCGCGCTCCTGGGGTTCACGCCGACGGTTCACGCCGACGAGCCTGAGCCCGACGACGCCCACCGAGAGGCGGTCGCGGCCGTGCTCGCAGCGTGGGAGGCCAAGCCCCAGACCTTGCCCCGTGACGTCAGCCAGCGGCTGCGGTCCCTCGGTACGTCCGCCTTCCCCGCCGTCCTCGCGGCGGCGGAGGCTTCGAAGCCCGGCAGTCCGGCGGCCGACGTCCTCGAAGGGGCGGTCGACCTGTTTGGCACCCCGCGGCTGCGCAGCCACCTTCTCCAGAGCATCGCCGGCGAGGCGCTGGGGCCTGAGCGGCTGCGCGCGCTCCGGATCCTGGGCCGCTTCGGCAAGCCGGATGCCCTGCCGGTTGCTGTCAGCATCGCCCAGGCCATCGATCCGACCTGGCTCCCCGTGCCGCGCGTCGGCCGCGCCTGGGAGGAGGCCTTCCGGGGCCTCCTCGCGGACGGGATCGGGCGCCACACCCTCGTACGGACCCTGCACGGGCTGCCGAGTCCTCTCTACCGCCCGACCGCCACCGTGCTGGCCGAGCGAGGGGACGCCGAGGCCCTGGAGGGCTTGCTGGCCTTGCTCGGCGCCGCGCCCCGGCAGGCGCCTGTCTTCCTGAGCGCCATGGCTCGGGCGCGCCCCCTGGCGCTCGCCCGCGTGGCGGTCGAGCCCGCGGTCCGCGAGTGGCTGGCCGCCAAGGACCCCGCGGCCCGCCGCGCAGCCGCCTCCCTGGCGGCCCGCGCCCGGATCGAGGGTGTGTTTCCGCGTCTCGTGGCCCTGCTCGACGATGAGGAGCCCCAGGTCCGGCGGTCCGGGCGTCAGGCCTTGGAGGCACTCGCCGGGACGACGGCCGGAGGCCGGGCCGAGGCCTGGCGTACCTGGCACAAGGCCGAGCTGCACTGGTTGGAGGCGTCCGGGATCGCCGAGCGTCTCGAAGCGGCCGATCCGGGGCTGATCGCCCGGGCGCTTGGCGAAGTCGTTCGGCATCGGATGGTTGCCGCAGGCCTCATCGACGCAGTGGCCGACCTCACCCAGCACCGCCAGCCCGCCGTCCGGTCGCTCGCGTGTGCTGCCTTGGGGCGCCTCGGCCGCCTCGAGGCGACCGCGCCGCTCGTCGAGGCCCTTGCGGACAAGGACGCCGCCGTCCAGGCGGCAGCCCTGCGGGCCCTCGTGCAGCTCACCGGGGAGGCGTTGCCCGCCGAGCGCCGAGCCTGGCGACGGGCGCTGGCCCAGCGCTAGCGCGGGCTGCGCGTTCCCCGGACGCTCCGGCGGCGGCTCGAGCGCGTGCCTACCGCCCTGCGCCGGCCCCCGTGGCTGCCATGGCCTCCACGGGCCCGAGAGCCCCCGCTCGAGCCGTCGTTGTCGCCGTCGAAGGGCCAGCTGTCGCCGTCGTCTTCCTCTTCAGGCTCGGCCTTGCGCGGCGCCCCCGTGCTGTAGTCCCAGGCGGGCTCCTCCTTCCGGAAGGGGAGCGTGACGAGCAGGCCGCCGACGACGACAACCCCGATGGCTGCGCTCTCCAGGGTCCAGAGCGCGTCTTCGGCCACTGTGGTGTCCCGCGTCCAGGGCACCCGCTCCTGCTTCGCGAGCCGGCTCTGCATGCAGGCGGGTGCTAGCAGGAGGGTCAGGGCCAGCAGCCCCAGCCGGATCCCGCCTCTCGCTTGTACCGTTCGGCCCCTAGGGCCCCGTGCTTCGTGTGCCATGGCAGCTTCCCCGTGGGGGGCTCGTACCGGGGCCGGGAACCCGCCGTCGCTCCGTCAGACGAAGGCTACCGCCATTTGCACGGGCCGTCGGTGGGGCGGTGGGGCCTCCCGCGCTGCGCGCCCCAGCGCATCCGGCAGAGCAGGTCCAGAGCCGCGCGCGACAATCTCGCTGCGAAGGCCGCGAATCATCTGTAGCCCAGGGGGGGGGAGGGCTACGATTCCCGGCCCATGAGCTCCACGATCTTCACGCGTGCTTTCGACCGGCGGGTACGGACGCTTTTGACCGTCCTGGGCATCTCCGTGGTCGTGGGCGGGGCATTCGGAACCCACACCCTCTGGCAGGCGAATATGGAGCAGGGCTACTCGCCCGCCCAGCCGCTCGCCTTCAACCACGCGATCATGGCGGGCACGCACAAGATTGAGTGCACCTACTGCCACACGCAGGCGCTGAAGGGCCCGCACGCGGGCATCCCGACGGTCGCCGACTGCATGAAGTGCCACAAGGAGATCCAGACCAAGGATGGCGAAGGCCATCTGAAGGAAGGTCTCGCGCAGCTCAACGAGTACTGGCGCGCGAAGACGCCGATTCCGTGGGTGAAGGTCCACGACCTCGCAGACTTTGTGTACTTCGACCACAGCCGCCACCTCCAGCCGCACACCGGCCTCCAGTGTGCGGATTGCCACGGCGATGTCGCGAAGATGGACCGCGTGACGCGAGTGAACTCGCTCAAGATGGGCTGGTGCCTCGACTGCCACATGCAGGCCCCGCAGAAGAACACGCCCGAGGGGTGGACCACGCGGGCACCCATTCACTGCACCACGTGTCACCGCTAGAAGGTCAACGGGAAGAGCGCACACGATGAGTTCGAACGACGCCACGCCGAACGATCCGACCGGGTACGCCGAAGGCGCCCCCGCGGGCGCCGACGCGATGCACCAGGGCCTTGCCGTCCTCGGCCGGTCCGAAGTGCCGATCCACGACGACCATGTCGACGCGCCTAGCGCGTCCGAGATGACGCGCCGGACGGCGATGAAGATGCTCTCGCTCACCGCCATGGTGGGCATGGTCTCCGGCTGCGTCCGCAAGCCCGAGCGCCGCATCATCGCGATGCACGACCGTCCCGAGTACCAGCAGCCGGGCATGCCGCTCTACTACGCCTCGACCTGGCTCGAGGGTGCGCACCCCTACGGCTTGCTCGTCAAGCAGATCGACGGCCGCCCCATCAAGCTCGAGGGCTTGCAGGGGCACCCGCTCAATCCCGGTGGCAAGTCCACCGGGCCCATGCAGGCCTCGCTCTACTCGCTCTACGATCCCGAGCGTCTGCGCAGCCCCAAGCAGGGCGGCGCCGACGTCAGCTGGTCCGCGGCCGACAAGGCCGTGGTCGGAGCGCTCAAGGGCGCCCAGCGCGTTCTTCTGGTCACGCGCTCCACGTTGGGCCCCGCCGAGAAGGCGCTCGTCGCGCGCTTTCGCAAGGCGGTACCCGGCGCGCTGCACATGCACTACGAGCCAGCGCAGGACCGCGTCCGCCGCGAGGTCTGGAAGCAGGTCTACGGGGCGCCCGGGGAGGTCACGACCTCGCTCGAGAACGCCAAGGTCATCCTGAGCATCGACTCGGACTTCCTCGGCACCGACGGCGACGTCCTCGGCAACACGCGCGGCTTCTCCGCCACGCGTGATCCGAACGGCGAGGTCTTCTCGCGGCTCTACGTCGCCGAGTCCGGCATGACCGGCACGGGCACCTCCGCCGACCATCGCATTCCCTTGCGCCCCTCCGCGGCGAAGGAGTTCGTCGTGGGCCTTGCGATGGCGCTTGGCGGCGACTCGAAGACGCTCAGCGCCTCGGCCGGCCGCTTTGGCTGGGATCCGAAGGTGCTCGAGGCGCTCGTCAAGGACCTGAACGCCAACCGGGGCGCGGCCGCCGTGCTGGCCGGTCCGCACCTGCCCGCCTTCGTCCACTCGGCCGTCGCGAGCCTCAACGCCACGCTCGGCGCTGCGGGCAAGACCCTCGGCTGGAACCCCACGCCCGCCGCAGCCATTGCCACCGACCCGGCCGAGCTGTTGCAGGCACTGAACGCGGGGCCGGACGTTGCGATCTTCCTCGGCGTCAACCCGATGCACGACTTCCCGGGCGCCGGCTTCGCCGACGCGCTCGGCAAGGCCAAGTTCACCGTGGCCCAGGGGCTCACGGAAGACGAGACGCTCGCCGCCGCCGAGATTGCGCTGCCGAGCGCTCACGCTCTCGAGTCGTGGAACGATGCCGCGGTCAGCCCCGGCGTGAAGGGCCTCGCCCAGCCGATGATTGCGCCGCTCTTCGGCGGCCGTCAGATCGGTGACTCACTCCTCGCGTGGACGAAGGCGCTCGCCACGGGCGACGACGCCCTCGCGAAGACGAAGGACTTCCACGCCTGGCTCAAGTCGGCGTGGGGCCTGGGCCAGACCGCCTGGGAGGGCGCGCTTCGCAAGGGCTACGTCGGCTCGGCTGCGAAGACCACGCTCCCGGCGCCGAAGGGCGCCGGCTTCCCGGAGCCCGCTGATCCCGTCGAGGGTGGCTACGACGTCGTCCTGGCGTTGCATCCGAACACGGGTGATGGCCGCTGGCAGGGCAACGCCTGGTTGCTCGAGACGCCCGAGACCTGCAACAAGGTCGTCTGGGACAACGTCGCCGCCATGGCGCCCTCGACCGCGAGTGCGTTGGGCGTCGAAGAGGGCGACTGGATCAAGGTCACCGTCGGCGAAGCCAGCGTCGAGCTGCCCGTACTCCCGCAGCCGGGCGTCCAGAAGAACACGATCGTCACCCATGTCGGCTACGGCCGGACGAAGGGGGCGGGCCACGGCAACGGGGTCGGCGTCAACGTCGCAGCCCTTGGCGTGGGCCTCCTCGCGGCGAAGGTCGTGAAGGCCTCGGGCGACAAGTACCTCATCTCGCGCACGCAGCACGTGTTCGACCAGGACTACTCCCACACGGACACCCCGGTGAAGCGTCACATCGCGCTCAGCGGCACCCCGAAGGAGTACGCCGAGTACAAGGCGCAGCCGCCCCGGCCGGACCCGTCGACCCTCGACCCGACCGATGGCACGCTCAGCTTCCCCGACACGCAAAAGCACAAGATCCCCCTGACCCAGATCGACGAAGCCGTCGACTACTCCAAGGGCGCCAAGTGGGGTCTCGCGATCGATCTTGGCCAGTGCACGGGCTGCAACGCCTGCATGCTGGCCTGCCAGACCGAGAACAACATCGTGATCGACGGCAAGGAAGAGGTCGCGAAGGGTCGCGACATGAGCTGGATCCGGATCGACCGCTACGAGGCCGGCCCGGAGGACAACCCCGAGATCCTCCTCCAGCCGATGCTGTGCCAGCACTGCGACAACGCGCCGTGCGAGACCGTCTGTCCGGTCAACGCCACCACGCACAGCCCCGAAGGCCTCAACGAGCAGGTCTACAACCGCTGCGTCGGCACGCGCTACTGCAACAACAACTGCCCCTACAAGGTGCGGCGCTTCAACTTCTTCAACTACACGGGCAAGCAGACCACCAGCCCCGTGCAGGAGCTGCGGGCCAACCCGCACGTGACCGTCCGCACCCGCGGCGTCATGGAGAAGTGCACGTTCTGCATCCAGCGCATCAACGCGGCCAAGTTCGCCGTGCCGGATCGCGGCGAGCGCTTGAAGGACGGCGCGGTCACGACGGCCTGTCAGCAGGCTTGCCCGGCCGACGCCATCGTCTTCGGTGATGCCAACATCAAGGGCGGCAAGATCGACCGCGCTCGCAAGAGCGACCTCGCCTACCACGTTCTCGAGGAGATCAACGTGCGGCCGAACGTCACGTACGCGGCGCGCATTCGCAATGTGCACCCCGACCTTGACCATCCGGTGAAGGGAGGTCACTAATGACGCCTCCTGAGGAGACGGAAGTCGTCGGCGGTGTGAGCGGGCCCCAAGCCACGCTGCAGAAGATCGACGACGACATTGCGGCGCCGTTTGAGTCGTTCCCGACGACGCGCTGGCTGGCGGCCTTCACCGTTGCCAAGATCGGCGCGGCCATCTTCGGCATCTCGTTCGTCTACACGATCGCCGTCGGTATCGGCAGCTGGGGCAACAACAACCCGGTTGGCTGGGGTTTCGCGATCACGAACTTCGTGTTCTGGATCGGTATCGGCCACGCCGGCACCCTCATCAGCGCGATTCTCTACCTCTTGCGCCAGAAGTGGCGTACTTCCATCGCCCGCTTCGCGGAGGCGATGACGATCTTTGCCGTCATCGTGGCGTTGCAGTTCCCGATGGTGCACACGGGGCGTCCGTGGCTCGCGGCCTACTGGCTGCTGCCGCTGCCCAACGCCAATGGCATCTGGGTGAACTTCCGCTCCCCGCTGCTCTGGGACGTGTTCGCCGTCTCGACCTACGCGCTGGTGTCCTTGATGTTCTGGTACACGGGCCTCATCCCCGACCTTGCTGCGGCGCGCGATCGTGCGACGCACCGGGTCCGGAAGCTCGTCTACGGCATCCTCAGCCTCGGCTGGAAGGGCAGCAACCGCGCCTGGCAGCACTACGAGAAGGCCTACCTGCTGTTCGCCGGCCTCTCCACCCCGCTCGTCCTCTCGGTGCACTCGGTGGTCTCGTTCGACTTCGCGACCTCGGTCATCCCGGGTTGGCACACGACGATCTTCCCGCCCTACTTCGTGGCGGGCGCGATCTTCAGCGGCTTCGCGATGGTCGCGACGCTCATCATCATCATGCGGAAGTACTTCAAGCTTCAGCACATCATCACGATCGATCACCTCGATGTGATGAACCGCATCGTCCTCGTGACGTCGCTGATGGTGGGCTACGCCTACATGATGGAGCTCTTCATCGCCTGGTACAGCGGTGTGGCGTTCGAGCGCTTCGCCTTCATGAACCGGGCGTTCGGCTCCTACGGCTGGGCCTACGCGATCATGGTCACGTGCAACGTGATCCTGCCGCAGCTGCTCTGGTTCAAGAAGATCCGGCGCACGATCAAGTACATGTACCCGATCGTGATCGCGGTCAACATCGGCATGTGGTTCGAGCGCTTCGTCATCATCATGGCGCTGCACCGAGACTTCCTGCCGTCGAGTTGGCACGACTTCACGCCGACGATCGTGGACTACGGTCTGCTGGTCGGAAGCTTCGGGCTCTTCCTGACGCTGCTGCTCCTCTTCTGCCGCTTCCTGCCCACGGTCGCCGTCGCAGAGGCGAAGGCCGTTGCGCCGGGCGCCCAGCCCACGGGAGGTCACCATGCATGATCAGGACCGCAAGGTCGTCGGGATGATTGGGCTGTTCGACGAGCCCAACGCCCTGATCGCAGCGGCCGAGAAGGTGCGCGACGCGGGCTACACGAAGTGGGACTGCCACACGCCCTACCCGCTGCACGGCCTCGACGACGCCATGGGCCTCAAGCCCTCGCCGATGCCCTACATCACGCTCACCGCCGGCTTGATCGGCGGGTGCTTGGGCATGTACATGATGTACTGGATGAGCGCCGTGGACTATCCGGTCCGCATCGGCGGCAAGCCGTACTTCAGCTGGCCGGCGTTCGTGCCCATCACGTTCGAGGCGTTCGTGCTCTTCGCAGGCCTCGCAACGATGGGCGGCATGATCAAGCTGACGAAGCTCGGCCGCTGGGCTTCGCCGCTGCACGACAACGACGTCATGGTCGAAGTTACGACGACGCGCCTCGGCGTAGTCCTCGAGGCCGAGGACCCGAAGTTCACACAGGAAGCCGCCCAGGCGCTCCTCGATGAGACCGGCTGCCAGGACATCCGCGTCCTGTATGCCCCTGAAGACGAGGCCTCCGAAGACGAGGCCTCCGAAGACGATGACGCCGCCACCGAACACGGGGAGGTCTAGATCATGCTGAAGCAGATCCTCGGCCGCTGGAAGCCCGCGTGGAATGAGGGCGCCTGGCGCGCGACGCTCGTCGCGCTGCCCATCATCATCCTCTTGATTCCGCTGCTCTTCCTCGCGCTGCCCTACCTCGACATCCTCAACGACATGGCGGTGCAGGCGAAGGCCAAGCCCCAGGGCGAGTACGGCTGGTTCAGCGACGAGCAGATCCCATCCGAGCGCCCGCCGGTCGCGGGCACCATCCCCCAGGGCTGGTTCCCGTACCACGTGAGCGAGAAGGACGAGGAGAAGGCCGCCAAGCATGCCGGCGAGACCCTCACCAACCCGGTCGAGCTCACGGAGGCTTCCGCGCGTCGCGGCAAGGCCATCTTCGACCGCATCTGCATCACCTGCCACGGCCCGTGGGGCGACGGCGATGGCCGCATCCAGGGCCCGGACCTCTTCCCGGCTCCGCCGTCCTTGCACACGCCGCAGGCGCGCATGTACCCCGACGGCCGTCTCTGGCATGTGATGACCCGCGGGCAGAACAAGATGCCTTCGTACGCGAACGTGCTCGATCCCAAGGAACGCTGGGACGTCGTGAACTTCCTGCGCACGCTCCAGACCGCCAAGAAGAACGCCGAGGCCAAGTGATGACCGACGCTACGACCCCCACACCCCTGCCGACGCCGGACGCCAGCGCAGGCGCGGCCCGGGGCGGCACGTTGACCAAGATCGGGCTCGCGCTGCTCGGCATCGGTGTCGTGCTCTGCGCCATCGCGTTCTTCGACGAAGACAGCCGCACCCGCTTCGGCTTTGGCTACATGATCGGCTTCACGTTCGTATGGGCCATCGTGCTTGGCAGCCTCTTCTTCGTGGCCCTGCAGCACGCAACGAGCTCCGTGTGGTCGGTCGTCCTGCGGCGCGTGGCCGAGATGCTCGCCTCGCCAATGCTGCTCATCGGGCTCATGTTCGTGCCGATGCTCTTCGTCGCGATCCTGCATCCCGACTCGACGATCTTCCCCTGGCGAAACCCCACCACGGAGATGGCCAAGCACGCCGTGCACGTGAAGGGCACGTACCTCAGCGAGTCCGGGTTCATGATCCGCATGGCGCTCTTCTTCGCCATCTGGATCTTCTTCACCTGGTTCTTCGTCCGTGGCTCGCTCAAGCAGGACGCCGGTGCCGGCCCGGGCGTCGCCGCCCGCATGAAGAAGTGGTCCGGTCCGTTCATCATCCTCTTCGGTTTCACGGCGACGTTCGCGTCGTTTGACTGGCTCATGAGCCTCGAGCCGAACTGGTTCAGCACGATCTACGGTGTGTACGTCTTCGGAGGCATCACGCTCTCGGGCCTTGCCGCGATCACGCTTGCCGTCGTCGGCTTGAAGCGCTCGGGGCACATCGCTCCGGAGCTCATCCGCGGGGATCACCTCTACAGCCTGGGTGGCCTGCTCTTCGCGTTCACCTGCTTCTGGGGCTACATCGCGTTCAGCCAGTTCATGCTGATCTGGTACGCGAACATGCCGGAAGAGACGATCTACTTCACCAAGCGCTTGAGCAACGGGTGGGGGCCGGTGACCGTCGCGCTCGCCTTCGTGCGCTTCGTGATCCCGTTCTTCTTCCTGCTCTCACGGCACGCCAAGATGAACGAGCGCAAGCTCGCCCAGATTTCCGTGTTCATTCTCCTCGGACAGCTGTTGGACCTCTACTGGCTCGTCATGCCGAACTACTTCGGTGCCGACGGCCCCGGTCTTGGCTACCAGGAGTTCGGCCCGGTCCTGCTCTTCGGGGGTGCCGTGTTGGTGGCCATCGCGCGCTTCATGCGCCGCAACGAGATGGTCGCTTCCAAGGATCCCGCCTTCGAGGCGTCGCGTCAGTTCCACCTCCACTAACCAGGCTCAAGAGAGCTGTCTCCAGCAAGGCAAAACGTCCCATGGCCCTCCGCTCCTCGCTTCTGCTCCGCTCGCTCGCCGCCTTGGCGCTGTGCGCTGGGCTGTCGCTGGCTTTGCCCGCGTGTGGGGGCAAGGCGACCGCCACACCCAACAAGGACCTCAGCCCGGACGGCAAGGTCGGCGTCGAGGAGAAGCTCGGCGACGTGATCCCCGACGGGCTCATGTTCACGGACACCGAGGGCCGCGAGGTCGAGCTGAAGTCGCTGCTTCGCCAGCCGACGATCCTCACGCTCGTCTACCTCCGCTGCCCGAACATCTGCGGCGAGCTCCTCAACGAGCTCGGCAACACGATCGACGAGCTGGGGACCCTCCAGCCCGGCAAGGACTACGACCTCATCACGGTCAGCTTCGATCCGCGCGAGACCACCGAGCTCGCCAAGACCGGCAGGACGAACTTCCTCAAGCGCGTCAAGACCGACGTACCTGACGACGCCTGGCGCTTCCTGACCGGCGACAAGGAGAACATCGACAAGCTCACCCAGGCTGTCGGGTTCCTCTATCAGAAGGACAAGCAGGACGACTTCAAGCACGCGGGCACGGTCATCTTCCTCTCCAAGGAAGGCAAGATCGTCCGCTACCTCGGGGGGCTCGAGATGCTCCCCTTCCATCTGGAACTGGCTTTGAACGATGCGCGCGACGGTAACGCCCGCAGCTTCTTCCAGCAGATCCAGAAGCTTTGCTACAGCTACGACGCCGAGGGGAAGGCCTACGTCCTGGAGGTCAACAAGATCATCCTCGTCGTGACGCTCCTCGGCGCCGCCATCTTCCTCTTCGGCGTTGCGCTGAGGAAGCGAAGGAAAGGGAAGGCCTGATGACCACCCAAGCGCTACCCGACCTCGGTGAGGTCGACTACATCCGGGCTGGCGGGGGCCCGTGGTCCTGGGAGTGGCTCAAGACCACCGACCACAAGCGCATCGCGATCATGTATCTGCTCATGATCGTCGCCTTCTTCTTCGTGGCCATGACGCTTGGCCTGTTGATGCGCGCCGAGCTCCTGAAGCCGGGCACCCAGTTCCTTGACGGCGCCGCCTACAACCGCGTGCTCACGCTCCACGGCGTGATCATGATCTGCCTGTTCATCATCCCGAGCATCCCCGCCATCTTCGGCAACTTCGCGCTGCCGATCATGGTCGGCGCCAATGACGTCTCGTTCCCCAGGCTGAATCTCGCGTCCTGGTACTTCTACGTCGCAGGGGCCGTCCTCGCGCTTTGGTCGGTCGGCGCCGGTGGTGTCGACACGGGCTGGACCTTCTATGTGCCCTACTCGGGCAACACGGACGCCAACGTCGTCCTGCCGATGCTCGCGGCCTTCCTACTGGGCTGGTCCTCGATCTTGACCGGCCTCAACATGATTACGACGGTGCACCGCCTGCGGGCACCGACCATGGGCTGGCGCCAGATGCCGCTCTTTGTGTGGGGCATCTACGCTACGTCCTGGATCGCCGTCCTCGCGACGCCCGTCGTGGGCATCACGCTCGTTCTCGTCCTCTTCGAGAAGTTCTTCGGCGTGGGCATCTTCAACGCCTCCATGGGCGGCGACCCGATCCTCTTCCAGCACATGTTCTGGATCTACTCGCACCCGGCCGTCTACATCATGGTCCTGCCGGCCATGGCGGTCGTCTCCGAGATCGTGCCCGTCTTCAGCCAAAAGCGCATCTTCGGCTATCGGTTCATCGCTGTTTCGTCGATCGCCATCGCAGCGATCGGCTCGCTCGTGTGGGCGCACCACATGTTCACGTCGGGCATGGCCGACGAGGGCCGCATCATCTTCTCGTTCCTGACGTTCTTCGTGTCGGTGCCGAGCGCGGTCAAGATCTTCAACTGGCTCGCAACCATGTACAAGGGCTCCATCCGCATCGAACTGCCGATGCTGTTCGCCTTTGCCTTCATGTTCTTGTTCTCGATCGGTGGGTTCACGGGGCTTCAGCAGGCGGCGCTCTCCGTCGACATCCACATTCACGACACGTCGTTCATCGTGGCTCACTTCCACTACACGATGTTCGGTGGCACGGGCACCATGTTCTTCGGCGCCCTCTACTACTGGTGGCCGAAAATGTTCGGCCGGATGTACAACAAGACGCTCGGCATGATCGGCTTCGTGCTGTTCTTCGTCGGCTTCAACACGCTGTACTTCCCGCTCTTCATCGCCGGCCTCAAGGGCATGCCGCGCCGCTACCAGGACTACCTGGCGGAGTACCAGGGCTATCACGAGCTCTCGACCTACGGCTCCTGGATCATCGCCACGGGACTGATCCTGCTGGTGCTCAACCTCATCGGTTGCATGCGCTGGGCCAAGTGGTGGGGCAGTGACGCCGAGACCAACCCCTGGAACGCCGCCTCGCTCGACTGGCGCGTGCCTTCGCCGCCGCCGGTCCATCAGTTCCACGAGGAGCCGATCATTACCGACGGTCCCTACGACTACGACATTCCTCACCTCGGTGATGATGACAGCAAGGCCGCTCCGGCCGAGGTGCAGGCATGAGCAACGCAGCCGCACACGACGACCACCATGCCCACTACGGTGTGCCGGGTTATGACCCGGTCGCGTGGAAGATGGGTATGTGGCTGTTCCTCTTCACAGAGCTTCTGCTCTTTGGAGCCGTGTTCATCGCCTACGCGGTGTACCTCGAGACCTACACGTGGCACTTCACGGTGGGCTCGGCGCAGCTCAGCATCCCGATCGGGACGTTCAACACGCTGGTGCTGCTCACGAGCTCGTTGACGATGGCCTTGTCCATTGCAGCCCTGCAGCGGGGCAAGAAGGAGCTCTCGATCAAGCTCCTCGACATGACGGTGGCCTGCGCGGGCCTGTTCTGCGTGGTCAAGGCCTTCGAATGGGGCGCGAAGTTCGAGCACGGGATCTACCCGGGCTCGGAGCACCTGCTGGCCATGGCCCGCGGGGAGCAGATGTTCTTCGGTCTCTACTTCACGATGACGGGCATCCACGCGCTGCACGTCATCATCGGCGCCGCGCTGATCCTCTGGGTCCGCGCGCGCATCAAGTCCGGCGCTGTCAGTACGGAGCGCATCACGTTCCTGGACAACATCGGGCTCTACTGGCACTTGGTCGATCTGATCTGGATCTTCCTCTTCCCGCTCATCTACCTGGTTGCCTAGGAGCGAGCATGTCACATACGCAAGATCACGCCGACGAGCCTCATCTCATCCCGTACGGGACGTACATTGGGATCTGGCTCGCACTCTGCATGCTCACCCTGGTCACGGTCGGGGTCTCGTACGCCGACATGCGGCACATGACGATCATCGTGGCGCTCCTCATCGCCTGCGCGAAGAGCACCCTCGTCGTCCTCTGGTTCATGCACGTCAAGTTCGAGAATCGCGCCATCTGGTGGTTCTTGATCGCCACGATCCTGACGTACGTCACCTTCGTCATCCTTACGTTCGCTGACTACTCCTTCAGGTAGATCGGCCTACAGCCCACGAGATCAAGATGCTCTACCTCGCTTCACAGAAGATCGTCGATGCCGTCGATGGGGCCTTTTGGACCCTGACGGTCGCCTGCCTGATCCTCATGGTCGGCATCATGGCAGCGCTCGTCCTGTTCGCTTTCAAGTACCACCGCAGCCGGCACCCGAAGCCGGCCCGTATCTCGGGCAACATGACTCTCGAGGTCATTTGGACGATCATTCCGACGCTCATCGGACTTTGGATGTTCTACGTGGGGCTCGAGGGATTCGAGCTCATGCGCAAGGTGCCGGAGAACGCGTACGTTGTTGAGGTCAAGGCCCAGCAGTGGTCCTGGACCTTCACCCACCCGCAGGCCGGCGTCAGCGACTCCGAACTCGTCGTCCCTGCCGGCGTGCCGATCCGCTGCAACCTCTCGTCCCCGGACGACGATGTGTTGCACAGCCTGTACATCCCCGCCTACCGCGTGAAGGAAGACTGTGTCCCCGGGCTCGACACCTACCTCTGGTTCGAGGCCGAGGAGGGGACGTACAACATCTTCTGTGCTGAGTTCTGCGGCACCGATCACGCGAAGATGATCACCAAGCTGCGCGCTCTGCCCCAGGCGGAGTTCGACGCCTACCTGCGTACGCAGGCCGAGATGCTCAATGCCCCGGTCAAGAACGCCGCTGACCTGATGACCGGCGACACGGCGGCGATGCTCGAGAAGGTGCCGGACGTCAAGCAGCTCTACGCCACCTACTGCCAGTCGTGCCACGGCGCGCAGGGCCAGGGTGGCCTCGTCGAGGGCGCCCGTAGCTTCCGCGATGACCCCATCTCCAAGTGGAAGAAGGGCGTGAAGATCACCGAGATCTTCAACACGCTCACCACGGGCCTCGACGGCACGCGCATGAAGTCGTTCGCCAACCTCTCGGCCTGGCAGCGCTTCGCCCTCGCGCACTACGTCGCGTCCTTCTCGAGCGAAGGCGCTGATCGCTCGGCGACGACCGAGGAGGAGTTCGCTGCCCTCATCAAGGCACAGAAGTTGGATGAGCAGAAGAGCGTGGTCATCGACATGAAGCAGCGCGTCGAGGCAGCCATCAAAGAGCTGGCTCAGAACAAGTAGCGATCCACGTGGCTTCCGCGCCGCCGACGTTCTACGAGAACTCGATCGGGCAGGCCGCGGCGACCGTCTGGCGGGTCGTGCGCATGCTGCTGGAACTCGGCAAGGCGCGCATCACCTTCGCCGTCACCTTCTCCGTCATGACAGGCTGGGTGCTCTTCACCGGGTCCTTCGACCTCGAGATGCTCGTGCCTGTCCTCGGCGTGTTCCTGATCGCGTGCGGCTCGGCCACGATCAATCAGGTGCAGGAGTGGCGCGTCGACGCGCAGATGGATCGGACCAAGAACCGGCCCATCCCCTCGGGTCGGATCTCCGCGACCGGCGCGCTGGTCGTCGCTGTGCTGTTCATCGTCGCGGGGCTGAACGTCGTCGGCTACGTGCAGCACCACGTCTGGATCGTCGTGGGCCTCGGCGTGTTCTCGATCGTCTTCTACAACGGCATCTACTACGCCCTGAAGCGCCTCACGGCGTTCGCCGTGGTGCCCGGCGCGATCATCGGCGCCGTGCCGCCGATCCTCGGGTGGTGTGCGGCGGGGGGGCACCCGCTTGATGGGCGGATCCTCGAAGTCGGCGCTTTCTTCTTCATCTGGCAGATCCCGCACTTCTGGTTGCTCGTCCAGATCTTCGGCAAGCAGTACGAGCGCGCCGGCCTGCCCGCTGCCACCGCCTTGATCACCCGCGGTCAGTTCAAGCGCATCACCGTGTCGTGGACTTTCATGACGATTGTCTGCGGGCTGGTGCTCACCATGACTCAGGGCATCCACTTGCCGTGGAACTTCCTGGCGCTCGGGGCTTCCATCGCGATCGGGCTCGCCACCATTGGCTACTTGCGATTGGATCCCACGGCGAAGGACGCCCGCCGCTTCTTCATGCAACTCAATGCCTACGCACTGGGCATGATGCTGCTGCTCATGGCCAACGCCGTTACTCGCTAGGGTGCCGATCTAGGCGGTAAGCGCGGCGATCGCTTCATCCGCTGAGTCGTAGATGCGGAAGACATTGTCCAGGCGGGCGATCTTCAGGATTTGCAGGACGCCGGCTGGGACTGCCGCGAGGGCGACGTCGCCGCCCTTGCCTTGGCAAGCACTGCGCAGCGAGATCACGGTGCTGATGGTCGACGAGGCGACGTGGTCGATGGTGTCGAGCGACAGCACCAGCCTCGGCGTCACAGCCTCTGCGACGACCGCGTGGAGTTCCTTGTCGACCTGGCTCACGATGAGCGGGTCGAAGAGGGACTCCGTGAGGAAGCGGACGACGTGGCAGCCGTCCCGATGCTCGACGAGAACGAGGTCGTTGCCGTGATCACTCATGGGGGGGAGCGTACCCGGAACCCACAGAATCCGTAGCATGCCGTCTGTTGGGCCGGCGCTCAGGCCGAGGCCGGATCGGCGGCGTGGGTCGCCACCGCGCCGCCGGCTTCGATGTGCCGCTTCAGGTCCTCCAAGTCGCCCAGGATGCACTTCTTCATCACACCCGTCATGAGCCAGCCCAGCGGCGTCATGAGCTTTGCCATGAACGTGCGCGGCTTGAACTCCATGTCCATGGTGACAGTGCAGCCAGCGTCGGCCGGCGTCACGCGCATGACGCATGTGAAGTCGGAGCCGCACGAGTCGGAGTGGACCGCGTAGTGGGAGTTGGGGACCCACTCGGTGATCTCCATTTCCTCGGTCGTCTCCTTCTTCATCATGATGCGGGTCTCGCGCCACTTGGTGCCGACGCCGATCGGTCCATCCGTGATGATCTCGATCCGCTCGATGCCCTTGATGCGGTCGGCCGCATGGGCCAGGTCGGAGTAAACCGCCCACGCCTGCTCGGGGGTCGCGGCCACATCGACACTCACGTTCAGCTTGCCCATACGTACCTCCGGGCCGGAGATCCTACATGGGGCGGGCAGACCGGAGGTTTCGCTACTCCAAGCGCCGGCTACTTCAGGTTCTCGAAGTAGGGCAACTTCCGCTTGGTGTGGGGGTCGCGGGCGTCGACGCGGTAGGTGTGCTTCGTTCCGCGGCGGTCGATGACGACGGGGACGAGCTTGTCCGGGTCCAAGGTCTTGGCGATGGCGATCAGGTCGGCACGGTCCAGGACCTCGCGTCCCGCGACGCTGACGAGGATGTCGCCCTTGCGCACGTCGAAGGCGTCCGCCTTCAGCCCCTGACCGAAGCCGGCGATCCGAACCCCAAGCGTCCGTCCGGTGGTGGTGTCGATTGCGGGGGTGGTCTTGAGCTGCTTCAGCAGGGCCTCGATGCCATGGGCCTTGCCCCAGCGGTGGGTGGGGGCATCCAGCTCGATGACCCGGTCCCGCGGGTTGCCTGGGTTCGTGTGGATCTTGGGCTTGAGGACACTGGGCGCGCGCGGCATGACGTCCGGGGCGCTCGGAGGCTCCGCAGGCTCGGCGCTGTCCTCGTGGCGCGGCGGGGCCTCTGTGTTCTCGGACGCGTCGGCATGCACGCGGAGGGGACCACCGGTGGGCGGGCTTGAACGTGTGTCGTGTACGTGCACGGCCTCCCGTACGACGACGCCGCCTGCGAGGACGTCGTAGTGGATGTGGTGCAGCTCGTCGGAGAGTCGCTCGATGCGGGTGAGCCGGAAGCGCCCCGGGGCGTCGGGCGAGCGGCGGATGAACTCCCCGGTCGTCACGTGCGCCATGGCGCGCGGGGCCTTGTGGAAGGTGAAGCTGAGGACGGGGACACCTTCGCCGACCGTGAGCATGCCCACGGCCCCAAGCGAGGCCAGGTCGGCCGGACCCTTGGGCTCTTCGTGCGAATGCGCTGTCCTTGCCTCCGGCTCAGGCGGCAGCGGTCCGACGAAGGGCCAGTGTTCTGGCCTGAGGGTCGCGTAGCGACCGAACACCGCGTCCGCCTCCTTCGGCGTGACCGGCGGGGTGGGGGTCCAGCGCAGTCCCGTCTGGCGTCCCGTCATCCAAGTGATCCGCAGCTCGTCCGTAGCAGGCGCAGCCTCGGCCTTCGTGCTTCCGTAGTCGGCGAAGGTGCTGACGCCCAGCGTTACGAGCAGGGCGAGCAAGCCGAGATTGAGGCCGAAGAGCACGCGTCGCACGGCATGGGGGGTCGGTCGGGTCATGGCATTTCATCCTGGGCAGGAACGCCTCCGCGGCGTGGACGTCTCCAGGCCTTGGACGTCCGCGCCACGCCGTCCCTTCCGTGTCGTCCCTTCTGTAGGGCTTGAATCAGCCGAACAACAGGGACGCACCGATCCCGAGAAGCGCCACATCGACAATGACATGGCTGACGTAGGCCGGCCAGACGGAGGCGCGCCGCTCGTAGAGCCCCTGCCAGAGGAGCCCGCCGACGAACACACCGAACGAGCCGAGCAGCACGATCGGCCAGTCGAAGTACGCCATCAGCACGAACACATGGTGCGTCGTAAAGATCAGGGCACCGAGAATCGCGCCGCCGAGCGTGCCGAGCAGCGCGCGACAGCGGCTGTAGAGAAACCAGCGGAACGCGTACTCCTCGAGCAGGGCATTGATGAGGCAGATGCATGTCGCCATCACGACGTAGCGCATCGGCGTGTCGAAGCCACTCGCCGTGGCTGCCACGCGCAGCCTCGATGCATCCATCATGGAGCGACCAACGAGGAAGTACGCCGCGACGATCAAGCCCCCGAGGACGAGTCCAACGACCACGCCTTCGCGCAGGCTCCCCGCGGGCGGTCGGGCGACGGGAAATTTTCGGCGCCGAATGAGCCACCACCACACAAGCGGTGTGAGGTAGAGCGCGCCCTTGCCCGCCATGTAGAGCGCGTTGCCGAGGGGGCCCGGCCAGAGGTGCAGCCCGGCGAGGATGCCGAGCGATGGCGCCGGTCCGGCGATGAGGATGCCCGCGAGCGACTGGGCGCGGGTCTCGGTCGGTGCAAGGGCGGGATCGTCACTCATCGGCGCGTGAGCGTACCTGACCCGCGAGGGCGCTCCTCGAAACACACCCGCGCGACTCCCGCTAACTACAGCACCTACCAGTCAAATCCGGCGGCGGGGTTGGTCGGGATTCCCAATGATGGGTGTTCTGTTGTCGGGGGCTCCTCCCGCCAACCCCGCCGCCCCACGTGGTGTGGCGGTTGGTCGATGTGCTGGGTGGGTGCGGGACGACGGATGGAGGCTCGGACTCGCGATCCGCTCCTCGAGTGGCAGACTTGGCGTGTCGGTTGGCTGCTATGCGTGGGTGGGAAGTCGGTGTAGGTCGGGACGAGGCCATCCGGGCGATGCAACGCCCCGCTGCTGCGCACCACCCCGGCGGCTCTCGATGACCGGTAACTCCGGTGCGGCCAGGGGCTCCGCTCGGTACCTTGACTGCTCAGTGTCCAGGCCGCAGGGAGCTTCCGCATGCGCCACGCCCGATGGGTCCTTGTCCTCTTTGTCTGCCTCGGTGCGGCCGTGCCCGCTGCCAGCGCCGGTTCACCGGCGCTTGGCAAGCCGCAGCAGGCGGACGTGGCCGCCATGCTCGTCGGGGTCGAGGAGATTGCGCTGCCCGGTGTGCCCGGAACGCTGTCCGTCTTCGGGCCGAAGGCCTTTCCGGTCATTGCCGGTACCTCGGGGGGACGCCCGGCACCCCTGGTGGGTGCCACGCGGCATGGCCGCGGTCGCGCCGTCTTGTTTGGTCACGGCTACTTCGAAGCGGCGCTCAAGGTGGGCGACACCGAGAAGCTGGTACGCAACGTCGCGGTCTGGGTTGCAGGCAAGGCCAGGTCCAAGATCGGCGTACGCAAGTGGAAGGCGGTCCGCGCCTCCCTCGCCGCGCAAGGCCACGAGGTCATCGCGCTCGACGACGCCGCGTGGACGAAGCAGCTCTCGTCGTTGGACGCGGTGTTCGTTCCGCTGGCAGACATCACCGAAGCCGAGCTTGCCGTACTCGCGAAGCGGCTCAAGGGCGGACTTGGCGTCGTCGCAGGCATGCCCGGCTGGGGCTGGCAGCAACTCAACCCGAAGCGTTTGCTCTCGGATGACAACCACGGCAACCGGCTGCTGGGTCCGGCAGGTCTCGTGTGGGGCGGTGAGTACCTGACGAAGCCCAAGAGCGGAACGCTGCGCGTCAAGGGACCAGCGCCTGCGCTATCGCATGCAGGGATCGCGCTCGACGCCTTGGTCGCCGAGGACGAGGGAGGGCCGCGGCTTGCGCCGGCCGATGGAGCCCTCGCAGTTGCTACCGTGACGCGGGCGATCCGCGAGGTACCGACCGATGACAAGCTCCTTCTCTCGCGCCTCGGCAAGCTTCTCAAGCACGCGGCCGACCCCCGCTACCTCCCCAGTGCTGCGCGTCCGCTTGGGGATACCGACGGCCTGGGCAAGCTACTCCTCACCATGCAGGTCCAGCGCGATGCGCTGCTGGAGCCTGCGCGCATCCGCGCCCATGCGGCCTCGGAGGCCTTCCCCGGCTCGGTAGCCAAGTCAGCACGTCGCGTGCGTCGCAAGGTGATGATCGACACGGCGATTCCCGGCTGGCACTCGACGGGGCTCTACGCGCCACCCGGTGGTCTCGTGAGCGCGGTCATCGAGAGACGCGCCATCGCCGACGGCTTGGCTCTGCGCATTGGCGCCCACAAGGACCGCCTCTGGGGCAAGGGTGCATGGAGCCGGGTCCCGGAGATCACAGTCGAGCGCCCCCTGGATGCAACGAGCAGCGAGCATGCGTGCGCGTTTGGCGGGCTCGTCTACGTCGTGGTACCCCCAGGTTGCACTTTGGGATCCCTCCGGGTCGCGCTCGGTGGCGTGGTCGAGGCACCCCACTTCAAGCTCGGTATGACCACGACCGAGGAGTGGCTGGCGAGGCAGCGGTCCAACCCCGGTCCGTGGGCGGAGCTCGAGACCTCGAAGGTCATCATCACCGTCCCCTCCGCGACGATCCGGGCGCTCGACGATCCCGAAGCCCTGATGATCTGGTGGGACCGTGTGATGGACGGCTGCGCCGACCTCTCCGCGCGACCGCATGAGCGTGTACGCCCCGAGCGCTACGTTGCCGATGTGCAGATCTCGAACGGCTACATGCACGCCGGCTACCCGATCATGACGCATCTCGATGCCGCGCCGCGCTTCGTGGATCTCCCGACGCTCAAGACCAAGGGCGACTGGGGCATGTTCCACGAGATGGGCCACAACCATCAACACAAGGACTGGACCTTCGCCGGCACGGTCGAAGTGACCTGCAACCTGTATTCGCTCTACCTCATGGAGACCGTCTGCGAGAAGGGCATCGGGCACGTGGCGATGAGTCCTGCGTCGATCGCGAAGAACACGCAGGCCTACGAGAAGGGTGAGCGCAAGTTCGGGCTGTGGAAGGCCAAGCCCTTCACGGCGCTCATCATGTACCAGCAGCTGCGCACGGCGTTCGGGTGGGACGCCTACAAGCGGACCTTCGCGACCTACCGGGATCTTGCGGACTACGAGCGGCCCAAGAACGATGCCGAGAAGCGCGACCAGTGGATGGTGCGCATGGCCAAGACGGTCGGCCGTGATCTTGGTCCGTTCTTCGAGCGCTGGGGGATCCCCGTGTCGAAGAAGGCGCGGGCCGCGATTGCCTCGCTACCACCCTGGCAGCCCGACGACGGCCGGTAGCTGCAGGCGGATGATGGTGGGCTCCCTGCAGACCTTGGGCGCGTAGCAAGCGCCCGACGGGTCACGGTTCGTAGACCTTCAAGCGGTGCAGGACCGGGAGCAGGAAGTCCTGCAGCGCCTGGCGCTCCTCCATGACAAGGCCGATGAGTACAAACGAGAAGAGCCGCTTCCCACTCCGGCAGGTGAAGTAGTTCCCCACGAGAATCCCCTCGTCGTCGTAGAGCAGCGCGCACTTGGAGTCGTCGCCCCAGCGGAGCAGATCGCTGCGCTCGCGCACGTCGGTGTCGTCGATGCTGAAGACAATGGACTGGCCGGCCTTGAGCCCCACGTACGAAGCCTTCGCGTCGCTGACGGACCCCTCCACGGTGACCTCGCACAGGATGTAGGCATCAAGTCCGGTGTACTCGTAGCTCAGCTCGTAGCTCTTGTCGATGTACCGGACCTTCTCGACGAGCTCGAGTGCAGGATCGAAGTCCACCTCGAAGCCTTGGCCTTGGGCCCACGCGACCGTGACGAGCACGTCGCGGTCCTCCTGCCGAATGGGCATGTCCTCGGAGAACCACCAGATATAGGCCACGCCGAGGAGGATGCAGAGGAGCAGCACCCCGAGGATCACCCCGATGATGATCAGCGGTGTACGCCAGGCGCTCTTCTTGGGCCTCGGCTCGTCGTCGAACTCCGGCTCGGCGTCGAAATCCGTCTTGTGGGGTAGGGGCGGGGGCATGGCCATGAAGCCATCCTCCCAGACGGCGGCGACCGGGTCCATGCGCGGATCCGAGCGGGGCCTGTGGCAGAATGCCCGTCGGAGGGATTCATGACCCACGCTGCGAGTTCGCATCTGTGCCGCCGACTGGCCGTCTGTGCGCTGCTCTTGGCCGTTGGCGGGTGTCAGCGCGCCGTGCAGACCTTCCGCGGCAACGAACCGACAGCGAGTGGCGCGGCCACGATCGTTCCGGAGAACCCCTTCAACCGCGCACGCCACGCACCGTTCACGGCGCGGGACGGCGACAGCGCGGTCCTCGTGCGCGTCGGCGGGCAGACCCTTGGCGGGACCCACAACGCCTTCACGGTCCTGCCGGGCGCCACGGAGTTGCAAGTTGCGTTTCGTGAGACGCCCCCGCACTTGAAGGGTCGTCAGCTCGTGACGCACAGCGTTCCGCTGCGCTTCCCTGCAGAAGGTGGTCACACCTACGCCATCCGCGGGCGCAGTGCCTGGACCCAGGGTCGTCCGAGTGTGACGCTCTGGGCGTTCGACGGAACGGCCGGCCGAGTTGTCGCCTCGCTGGTCGTACCCGCGGCGCGGACCCAGATCGTGGGTGAGGGCGAGTTCTTGGACGACGTGTACACGGACTGACGCGCGATCGTCGCAACTGCGCGCGGTTCGAATCGCCCTCACGCATGCATGCGGGGTGCGCAGCGCGTATTTGGATGTTCCTGATCGCGAGGGCCTGTGCAAGACTCGACGCGTCGCGGCCGGGACGCACGTCCGGTGGTCGCGGCCCGCCACATCGACGGGGTGGCGGTACCAGGCCAAGGGGGCTGGAGCCCCCGAGCGAAGGGAGGTGATCGATGGGTAAACGTGGCTTCTGGAGGCTGTCTCCGTAGAGCGACCGATCATCGGCCGGATCTTCAAGCGTGCGGGCAACCACCTCTCGTGGTGCGCGTCGCACGGACAGCGGCCTCTCAAGACACAGCGGGCGGGGCACGGACGCGGGCCTCGCCCGTTTTTTCGTTTTGGCGTCCACGCCGCGGAAGAATCGGCCGGCGGGCTAGGATGAGAGCCATGCGCGCGCCCGCCCTGCTTCGCTACCTGCTGCTGCTCACCCTGCTGGGTGCGGGCCTGCCCTCTCGCGCGCTGGCCGAGGACGAGGCGAAGGACGGTGGCCTCCCGGAGATCAGCAGGCGCGAGTTGAAGGCGCACGTGAAGGTGCTCTCCGACGACGCGTGGGAGGGCCGCGAGGCGGGCGAGCCGGGGAGCGAAAAGGCCGCCGACTACATCGCCGCTGAGTTCACCCGGCTTGGGCTCGAGCCCGTGGGGAGCAAGGACTCGTTCTTCCAGCCCTTCACGAGCCCCAAGGGGACGAAGGTGCTGCCGAGCACCGCGTTGGTCGCGAGCAGCACGACCAAGGAGGGCGCCCCCGCCAGGGAGACCTCCTTCAAGCTCGGGGAGGAGTTCACCCCGATCTCGGTGTCGGCCGCTGGCACGGTCGAGGGCGAGGTCGCCTTCGTTGGCTACGGCATCTCGGCGCCGGGCATGGGCTACGACGACTACGCAGGCATCGATGTGAAGGGACGCATCGTCCTCGTTCTGCGCCATGCGCCGCGCTGGGAGGACAAACGCAAGAGTCCCTTCGCCAAGCCCGGCGTCATGCCCAAGCATGGCACCTTCAAGGCGAAGGCCGATGCCGCCGCGGCCAAGGGCGCCGTCGGGGTGATCATCGTGAACGACCCTGCGTCGACGCCCAAGTCGGCTGACGACCTGCAGCTCCCGGGCGGCAGTACGACGGGCAAGCTCCCCGTCATCCACATGACATGGAAGGCTGCGAAGCGTCTGGGTACGCGCGTGGGCCTTCCGTTCGTGCGACGGCAGCGCGCCATCGACGGCAAGCTCACGCCGCGCAGCGAGCTCTTGGCTGGCGCGCGGATCCGGATCCAGGCGGACCTCGCGCCCGACATCCGCAAGATGAAGAACATCTGCGCGCTGCTGACGCCGGGCACGTCCGCTGTCACCACCGGCGGCGCGTCCGGCCCAGGAACGCAAGAGACCGTCATCATCGGCGCGCATTACGACCACGTGGGGCGGGGGCGGTTCGGCTCACTCGCCAAGGCCAACGGCGTAATCCACAACGGCGCCGACGACAACGCCTCGGGCACGACAGCGTTGATGGAGATTGCCGGCTACCTCGTTTCGCGCCGTGCGGAGCTCGGCCGGCGCATCTTGTTCATCGCCTTCTCCGGCGAGGAGCTCGGCCTGCTCGGAAGCAAGCACTACGTCAAGAGCCCTGTCCTGCCCCTGAAGGACTGCGTCGCGATGCTCAACCTCGACATGGTGGGGCGGCTCGAGAAGAACCGCCTCTTCGTCGGAGGCACGGGGACCTCCCCGGTGTGGCCGGCCATGCTCGAGCGACTCAACAAGAAGGCGCGCTTCGAGATGACGAAGTGGCCCGGCGGCAAGGCGCCGAGCGATCACGCGTCGTTCTACGACGCGAACCTGCCGGTTCTCTTCTTCTTCACCGGGCTGCACGGCGACTACCACCGCCCGTCCGATGACTGGAAGACGCTCGACTACAAGGGACAGGAGCGCATCGCGCTCCTGTGCGCCACGGTCGCGCTCGAGTTGGCCGGACTCGAGACCCGCCCGCAGTTCACACGCTGTGATGCGGGTGGCTTTGCGGTGGGTCCGTACACGGGACTCGCCGTCGAACAGCGGGAGGACGGTGTCTACGTCGCGCATGTCGACAAACGGAGCCCGGCGAGCAAGGCCGGCTTCAAGACAAACGACAAGCTCGTCAGCTGGAATCAGGGGCGTATCGCAGATACCGGTGGCTGGAACAGCGCCGTGAGCAAGGCCAAGCCTGGCGACAAGGTGACCATCGAGATCGAGCGCGCGGGTCGCAAGCGCAAGATCAACCTGAAGCTCGGCAAGACGTAGCCCGCTACTTCTTGGTCTTCTTGGCCTCCGCCGCGGGGGCCGTCGGGTAGGTCCCCTGCTTCTTCATGTAGGCGCTGACCTCGCGCATGCGCCGGCGGTAGAGCCAAGGCTTCTCGAAGGCTGGCGGGCCGGCGTCCTTGGCGGCGCGGACACATGCTGCGTATTCGTCCGGGAGCCCGTTGTCGCCGTACTTCGGATTGGGGCCGTAGGCCAGCCGCGCCTCGATCACCAGGACGCTGAAGTTCTTGCGGTCGACAAGGATGTACCCGAGTGTGCGGCCGTACGTGTCCTTCGTCGCCGCACGGAGCAGCTCGACCTTCTCTGACGCCGCGATGCAACCACGCAGGAATCCAGCGGCTTCGTGGCCGAAGGGCTGGGCGTAGGGAAGGTCGTGTTCGAGGTGCATGACCTCGGGCGTGTCGATGCCGAGGATGCGCACGTTCTCTGGGTCCTTGCCCGGCCAGGCGATGGTGATCGTGTCGCCGTCGTCGTAGCGGATCAGCTCGTGGGGAACGAGCACGATCGGCTTGCCCTCGGCCTCCGCCAGCTCGGGCGGGGCGGTCAGCATGAGCGCGGCGACACCGACGAACGCGGCCGTGCCCAGAAAGACGGCGAAGGTGACGGTGCAGAGCCAGCGATGGGAACGACGCGCGGGCGGCATGGGGACTCCTCGAGCTGCGGTCCTTGGTTGCCTTGGCCGGTTAGCGCTCGTCGGACTCGTCGTCCGGAGCAGCCGCGGGCTTCTCGCCAGCCTTGGCCGCCTCGAAGCCGATCGAGACCGAGTTTACGCAGTAGCGCAGGCCGGTCGGCGCGGGCCCGTCCGTGAAGACATGACCGAGGTGGCCGCCGCAGCGCGAGCAGGTGATCTCGGTGCGGACGGTGCCGAGGCTGGCGTCACGACTCTCCGTGATGTGCGCACCTTCGAGCGGCTTGAAGAAGCTCGGCCATCCGCAGCCGGAGTCGAACTTGCCGTCGGACTCAAACAGCGCGAGCCCGCAGCCGGCGCACTTGTAGATGCCGGCGTCTTTGGTGTGGAGGAGCTCGCCTGTGCCGGGGCGCTCGGTGCCCTTGTCGCGCAGGATGTGGTACTGCTCGTCGGTGAGGAGCTTGCGCCACTCTTGGTCACTGCGCTCGAGCTTCTCCACGATCACTTCTCCTTGGGCGTTGCGGGTGGGCAACATGGTCGCAGGCTGCGGCGCTGTCGTAGCGCGGGCGCCCGAGTCACAGGTCCATGCGAGGCACACAGCCAGGACGGCACACGCGGCAAAGCCCGAGATCCAGTACGTTGCAGTCTTCATGGGGGGGCTCCGTTCGTGCGCGGCCTGGCCCCCCAGTCTACAAAGTTGCGAGCCTCGTTTCAGGCTGGCGTCCAGATGGACGCGACCAGGTCGTCCAGGTGCCGGGCGGGAGGGCCCGCCGCGAAGCGCCCATACGAAGGAATGCGGCCCCAGCGGTGAAGCAGGGCCCACGCGGCCAGCCGCCGCCCCAGCCCAGGGGTCAGGGAGGCCGAGGGGTGACCATAGCCCTCGAGCAGCGCTCGCTGGACGGCGGGCTGCCCCTGGGTGAGGAAGACCAGGGGTGCGGCGAACTCATACTCCGCGTCGCCGATCATCGTGTCGCCGAAGTCGATCAGCCCCGTGACGCTCCAGCGCCCCCCGTCTTCTTGGATGAACACGTGCTGATCGGTCACATCGGCGTGCAGCACGACGGGACGCCCCGCGTCCATGGGAGGCAGGGCCGCGACGAAGCGCTCGAGGTCCGAGACCCAGGCGGGGTCGAGGCCATAGCTCGCTTGCCGCGCGACCGCGTCGGTCCGTAGCGCGCGCGCGTAGGCCGGCCAGTCCTCGTGGATCGGAGCACAGCTCGCGACCTCCACCTCGGTGTGGAAGCGCTTGAGCAGTGCGCCGAGTTGCCGCGCGAGATCGACGCGGACGGTCTCGACGAGCGAAGGCCAGACCAAGCCGATGGGGCGACCGGGGATGTGCGAGAGGACGACATAGGGCCAGCCCTCGACTTCGCCCTCGTGAAGCAGCTGCGGGATCGCCAGCCCCTCGACCGCCCGCGCGGCCAGGAGGCCGGTTCGCTCGCGCAGGTGATCCCCCGGCCAGAGCGGGGGGAACAACTTGATCCACGGCCCGCGCTCGACCTGGAACACGACGTTGGATCCCGTGCGCTCGGCGAAGGCCTGCTCGGCGCTCAGCCCGTGCCGTGCGCAGATCGTCCGGATGGCCGGAAGCCAAGGCAGGGCGTCACCCCGCAAGGCCTCGAAGGCCTTCTCGTCGGGCACTGCGGGCAAGAGCGGCTGGTCGGGCATGCCCCTGACGGTACGCAGGCTGCCGGGAAACTTCCTGTTTCGCGCTTGGCAGCCCGGCCTGTGGTTTCGGGTGTACGGATCCAGCGGGGAGGACCGTCCAACTTCCTTCGGATACCGTGGTCCCCGAGAGGAGCCCTGTCCGCGTGGACGACACCGAGCTGCTGGAGCGCTGCATCGCGGGTGATCCCGTTGCCTGGGATCAGCTTGTCCGCGCCCATGTCGGGGTGATGCACGCGGTCGTGGCTCGGCTCTTGGGTCGCAGCTCAGGCCCCGCGCTCGACATCGAGGACGTCCTGCAAGGGGTCTTCCTCAAGCTGTGGGAGGACGATCGGCGCCGGCTGCGCACCTTCCGTGGCGGGAGTCGCCTCTCGACATGGCTTGCCGCCGTCGCGCGCCGCGAGGCGCTGGATCGACTCCGCGGCCGGGCCCGCCGCACCCGGCACACGGCCGCGTACCAGGAGCAGCGCAAAGAGAGCGAGCCGATGGCTCCGAGTCCGCTGAGCACCGCCGTCGAGCGGGAAGGGGGTGTACGGGTCGCGGACGCGCTCCAGGCGATCTCAGCCCGCGATCGCCTGCTGGTCACCTTGCTCGGTTCCGAGGGCTGGAGCTACCGCGATGCGGCGCGCGTGCTGGGCGTGCGCGAGAACTCCATGGGACCGCTGCTCAAGCGGGCGCGGGAACGACTGGCCTCCGCCCTGGCGAGCCAGGGCGCGTAAGTCACGCAAGGACCCCTGTACGGATCAAGACCTGAGAAGCCTCCAACGGGCTAGCTGGAACGGCCATGAACGAACCCATCAACCACGAATCGTCCTCCGCGCATCTGGATGACAGCACGCTTGCGGCTCTCGCCGACGGTCTGCTGTCGGAGTCACCGCGCGCTGGGGCGGAGCAGCACCTGGCCGACTGCGGCGACTGCCGGGAGGCCCTCGCGGACCTCGTCTGGGCGGTCGCGGCAGCCGAGGGTGCGGTGGATGGCGACGCGGGGGGTGGTATCGCCACCCCGGCCGGACTGGCGGACCGTGTTGCGGCACGCCTGCCCACCGAGGCAGCGGCGCCCATTGGAGGCCCCATGTACAGTCTTCGTCCCCTCGCCGCCGTCGCGGCCCTCCTGCTCGCTGCTTTCGGCGTGGCCCTCTGGTCCGTCGCGCCCAGCGACGACACCCCGACCCCGGCGGGTCCTCCCGCGGTGGAGTCCGGTCGCCTTGATCCGGCGCTGGATCCCGGCTCCCATGCCACCGAGCCGCTTGATGGCTCCGAGCAGATCGATGCCAAGTACCCCGAGGCGCCGGCCGCCGCGGCCGGTGCGGTCAAGCCGCCCCCGCGGGGCGCCGATCTCGGCGGCGAGGTGCGTTACCTCGCGCACATCAGCAGCGACAAGCCGCTCTACCGACCGGGTGAGGTCATGTTTGCCCGCGCCGTCGTGCTGGATGCGTTCAGCCACAAGCCGATCGCGAAGAACGTGCCCAGTGAAGGCATGTTCGTCGTCAAGTCCGCGCGCGGCGAGGTCGTCCACCGGGCGCGCACGAACGCGGTCGACAGCGTCGGGAGCTTTCACTGGAAGATCCCCGCGGGCCTTGCCGGCGGGCAGTACAAGGTCATCGCGACCTTCCCGCGCATGGGGGCGCCGGAGGCAGAGCTCGACTTCGACATTCGTGCCTACCGCGTCCCGCGCCTGCGTACGGACCTCCAGTTCTTGAGCAAGGCCTACGGGCCGGGCGATGTCGTGCAGGCGTCGCTTGAGTCGTCGCGCGCCGAGGGCGGCGCCTCGGCCGGTGCCTTGGTTACCGCGATTGCACGGCTCGACGGTGCGGAGGTCTTCCGCAAGGACATCCGCTTGGACATGCAGGGCCGAGGCGCGGTGAAGTTCACCTTGCCTGCGACCATTCGCGATGGCGTTGGCACGCTCGCGCTTCGCATCGCCGACGAGGGCATCACCGAGACGGCCGCGAAGACGCTACCGATCGTGCTGCAGCGAGTCGACGTGGACTTCTTCCCCGAGGGCGGCGAGCTCGTTGCCGACCTCCCGTGCGGGCTCTACTTCGAGGCGCGCACCGTGCGTCAGGATCCCGCAGACATCGCCGGCCGCATCGTCGACGATCAGGGCACGCAGGTCGCGACCTTTGCCTCCGCGCACGAGGGCCGCGGTCGCGTGGTCTTCACGCCGCGCAGCGGCCGCACCTATCAGGCCGTGCTCGATGAGCCGGCGGGCATCAAGGCGCCGCTCGCACTGCCTGCGATCAAGCGCGCGGGCTTCTCGCTGCGGGCCGTCCAGACGACGGTGGCTGCGGACCGCCCCGTGCGCGTTCTGCTCGCCGCGTCGGCCGACACGGCCGCGACGGTGGGTCTCTACGTTCGCGAGCGCGAGCTGGCCCTTCAGCCGGTCGAGCTGCAGGCCGGCCAGCCCGCGATCGTCACCCTGCGGCCCAAGGATGCCGCGGCCGGCGTGCTGCGCGTCACTGTCTACGACGCGGCTGGCACGCCGCACGCGGAGCGACTGGTCTTCCGCCACCCGCGCGCTGGGCTTCAGGTGACGGTCACGCCGGAGAGCGAGACCGCTGTCCCCGGCGGGACGGTGCGCTACACGGTGATCACGAAGGACGCCCTGGGTCGGCCGGTGCCCGCCGTCGTCGCGCTTGCGGCGACGGACGATGCGTTGCTGGCAACGCTCGACCCGCGTGACCGGGCACCGCGCCTCGCGCCCCAAGCCCTGCTTGGATCCGAGGTCCGTGAGCTGAAGGATGCGCACGTCTACCTCGCCAAGGATGACGAGGCCTCGGCACGTACGGACTTGCTGCTCGGCACCCAGGGCTGGCGGCGGTTTGCGTTCGCAGCACCCAAGGCGTTTACGAAGGCCTACGGGCAGGACGGCCGCCGGGCGCTCGCGCAGCGAAAGCCGGTCTACCCGATGCGCGGGGCCTGGCCGCAGGGCGGCATGGGCGTCGCCGGCGGCGGTGCCGGAGGCGACGCAGGCGCTGAGCCCAACGATGGTGTGAACCAGCCCAAGGCGGACGGCGGCGAACGCGCGGAGCAGGGCTTCGAGGAGATCCGCAAGCGCTTGGGCGAGGAGGCGCCTTACTTCGGGCCCGGCGGTGCCATCCCGCCGAACGTGCGTGAGCCGAACGATCCCACGCCGCCGGCACCGCCCCCGCCGGCGGGGGCCGCGCCCGTGATGGACCCTGCCGCCGATCGTGAGCTGGAGGAGATCGACGAGGAGGTGGCCGAAGGCCTCGCGCGCCGGAGGGGCAATCGGCGCAAGCGGGTCGTGCGTTTCATGCGCATTCGCTCCTTGAGCCGCGTAGCGAACGACGACTTCATGGCCGGCTGGATTCGCGAGTATGCCCACGCGGCAGCGCCGGATCGCAAGCCCGGCGTCCGTCGCGACTTCACCGAGACCGTGTACTGGCACGCGGGGCTGAAAACGGACAAGGACGGTCGCGCGACCATCGAGTTCGACGCGAGCGACGCGATCACCACGCTGCGGCTGCGCGCTGACGGCTTCAGCGCCGACGGCCTGCTCGGTGGCGCCGAGTCGACCGTCGAGGTGAAGCGGCCGTTCTACGCCGAGCCGAAGTTCCCGCTGGAGATCTCCGCGGGCGATCAGATCAACGTACCGCTCGTGCTGGTCAACAGCACCGCGACGGCACTGCCGATCTCGATCGACGCGAAGGTCACCGAGGGACTCACGCTGGGTCGCCTTGCCGACGGTTCCGTGAGCGTGCCCGCGAACAGCTCGCTGCGCGTCCTCCTGCCGATGCAGGCGGGGGAGTTCCGCGGAGCCTCCACGCTGCGCGTCACGGTCAATGCCGGGCCGTACAGCGACCAGGTCGTACGCACGATCGGTATCCTGCCGGCGGGGTTCCCGATCGAGCACGCGTTTGGCGGCGTCCTCGAGACCGTGGCCGAGCACAGCGTAACGATTCCCGAGCGCGTGCTCGCAGGCAGTGCGACCAGCGAAGCGGCGGTCTA
>JAJDEM010000272.1 GCA_029259795.1 Planctomycetota bacterium | reverse complement strand
CACGGCATCGGGGCCCAAGGCCTGGAGGTAGTCCGCTGCGGCCGCCAAGCCGATGGCGCCGGCGATGTTGGGCGTGCCAGCCTCGAAGCGAAACGGCGCGTCGTTCCAGGTCGTCTCCTCGAACGTCACCGAGCGGATCATGTCGCCACCGCCTTGCCAGGGCGGCATCGCCTCCAGCAGCTCGCGACGTCCGTAGAGCAGGCCGATGCCGGTGGGGCCGTACATCTTGTGGCCGGAGAGCGCGAGGAAGTCGGCGTCGAGGGCCTTGACGTCCACGTGGCCGTGCGGCGCCCCCTGCGCGCCATCAACGACCAGTACGGCGCCCACGTCGTGCGTGAGTCGTGCGATCTCGGCGATCGGGTTCACGGTGCCGAGGGCGTTGGAGGTGTGCGTGACGGCGACGATCTTGGTCTTGTCGCCGAGGAGGCCCGCGAGCGCATCCATGTCGAGCGCCCCGTCGTCGGTGATGGGAGCGACCTTGAGGACCGCGCCGGTCTGCTGGCAAAGCAGCTGCCACGGAACGATGTTGGCATGGTGCTCCATGTGGGTGACGACGATCTCGTCGCCCGCGCTCACGTTGGCGCGGCCGTAGCTGAACGCGACGAGGTTGATGGCTTCGGTCGTGCCGCGTGTGAAGACGATCTCCTCGAGGTCGGCTCCGACGAAGCGCGCCATGGTCTGGCGGGCGCCCTCGTAGAGGTCGGTCGCCTCCTGGCTGAGGAGGTGCACGCCGCGGTGCACGTTGGAGTTCGAGGTCGTGTAGAAATCCTGGATCGCGGCCAGGACCTGATTGGGGCGCTGCGTGGAGGCCGCGTTGTCGAGGTAGACGAGGGGCTTGCCGTAGACCTCGCGGGTGAGGATGGCGAAGTCCGCGCGAACGGCATCGACGTCGTAGGTGGCCGGCTGGCTCGGGGCCGCATTGTGGGGGGCGGAGGCGCTCACTCGACGGCCTTCTTCTTGGGTGTTCGCGCGAGACGCGCGGCGAGGAGGGCCTCGAGGCCCTCTGTCAGGCGTGCGTCGCCGACGGACTGCGTGATCTCGCTTGCGAAGGCGTGCACGAGCATGTTGCGGGCGTCGCGCTTTCCGATGCCACGCGAGCGCAGGTAGTAGAGGGCGTCGGCGTCGAGCTTGCCGATCGTCGCGCCGTGGGTGCACTGCACGTCGTCCGCGTAGATCTCGAGCTGGGGGCGCGTCTGCGCGAGAGCGTCCTCGGAGAGCAGCAGGTTGTGGTTGGCCTGATCGGCGTGCGTCTTCTGGGCGCCGTCGGCGACGACGACGCGACCCGTGAAGGAGCCGCGGGCCTTGCCGCCGAGGATGCCCTTGAAGAGCTCCGCGCTGCGGCCGTGGGGCATGTCGTGCAAGACCACGGTGTGGTTGTCGCAGTGCTCCTCGTGGGTGATCACGTAGAGGCCGTTGAGCTCGCACTCCGCGCCTTCCGCGGCGAGGCGCACATGCACCTCGTTGCGGTCGATCACGCCACCCAGCGAAACCGAGGTGGAGGCGAAGCGGCTGTCGCGCTCCTGCAGCACGCCGCTAAACCCGATGTGGTAGGTGTTGCTGCTCTCACGCTGCACACGCACGGTCTTGAGGTTCGCGCCTTCGTGGAGCACGTACTCGGCCACCGCGCCCGTGAAGCACGTGCCGCCCGCGACGGCGCCAATGCAGTCGATGCCGTAGCGCTCGACGATCGTGGCCTCGCTGCCCGCCCCGGCGATCACCAGGATGCGGGGGTAGGCCGCGACCGGCTCCCCGGTGGGCGCGTGCAGGAACAGCAGCTGAATGGGCTCGTCGACGACGACGCCTGCCCCGACGCGGACCAAGGCCCCATCGGCCAGGTGCGCCTGGTTGAGCGCAACGAAGGGATGCTTGCTGGCGTCGGCAACGTCCGTGAGGTGCGCGACGTCGGCGCCGTTCGCGAGGGCCTGGCTGAGGCTGGTCAGCTCGACCCCCTCGGGGAGGCCCGCTTGGCTTGAGAGCGACGGCTCGTAGCGGCCGTTCAAGAAGACGAGCCGCGGCCCGTCTTCCATGCCCAGGGCGAAGCGGTGCGCCGCCAAAGAGGTCGGCGGCTGGGGTGCGGCCGGCGCGTACGGGAAGTGCCCGCGCCCGATGGGCGCGACGTTCGTGTAGAGCCAGTCCTCGTGGCGCGAGGAGGGCAGGCCCTGGGTAGCGAACTGTTCGATGCCCGTGGCGCGCCGTGCTGCGACCCAGGCGCCTGCCGGGTGTGCAGCCACGAACGAGGCGTGGTCGGCTTCGAAGCGAGTGGCGGGGGTAGCGACCTGGCTCACGATGCAGACGCCTCCGAGAGGGACTCGTCGATCCAACCGTAGCCCTTGTCCTCGAGCTCGAGGGCGAGCTCCTTCGTGCCGCTCTTGACGATGCGACCATGGGCGAGCACGTGGACGAAGTCCGGCACGATGTAGTCGAGCAAACGCTGGTAGTGCGTGATGACGATGAAGCTTCGGCCTGCGTCGCGAAGTGCGTTGACGCCCTTGGCGACGACCTTCAGGGCGTCGATGTCCAGACCGGAGTCGGTCTCGTCGAGCACGGCAAGCGTCGGCTCGAGGACGAGCATCTGCAGGATCTCGTTGCGCTTCTTCTCGCCGCCGCTGAATCCGTGGTTCACGGCGCGGCCTAGCATCGCGTGATCCATCTCCAGGAGGTCGGCCTTGCTCTTGGCGATCTTCAGGAAGTCGATGGCGTCGAGCTCGTCTTCGCCGCGGTGCTCGCGGATGGCGTTCAAGCCTTCGCGCAACAACGTGTTGTTGGTGACGCCGGGGATCTCGACCGGGTACTGGAACGCCAGGAAGATGCCTTCCCGTGCGCGCTCCTCAGGGGCCATGGCGAAGAGGTCCTTGCCCTTGTAGAGGACCTCGCCGCTGTCGACGGTGACACCCTCTTGGCCCGTGAGGACGCGTGCGAGCGTGCTCTTGCCGGAGCCGTTCGGGCCCATGATGGCGTGAACCTCCCCGGGACCGACCTTGAGGTCGAGGCCTTTGAGGATCGCTTTGTCGCCCGCACTGGCGTGGACCGTGCGGACGTCAAGCAGGGAGTTGCCTACGGCGGAGTTCGAGTCAGTTGTCATGATGTGTTTGCGCGCCGCTAACCGACGGCGCCCTCCAAGCTGACGCTCAAGAGCTTCTGGGCCTCCACTGCGAACTCCATGGGCAGTTCGCGGAAGACCTCCTTGCAGAAACCATTGACGATGAGGTTGATCGCGTCCTCGGTGCCGAGGCCGCGCTGATTGAGATAGAAGATCTGGTCTTCGCCGATCTTGCTCGTGGATGCTTCGTGCTCGAGGTGCGCGCTGGGGTTCTTCACGTCGATGTAGGGGAACGTGTGTGCGCCACACTCGCTGCCCATGAGGAGCGAGTCGCACTGGCTGTAGTTGCGCGCGTTGTCGGCACCCTTGAGCATCGTGACCTGGCCGCGGTAGGTGTTCTGCGCCTTGCCGGCCGAGATGCCCTTCGAGATGATCGTGCTGCGGGTGTTCTTCCCGATGTGGATCATCTTGGTGCCGGTGTCGGCCTGCTGGTGGTGGTTCGTCAGGGCGACGCTGTAGAACTCACCCACGGAGTCGTCACCCTGGAGGATGCAGCTCGGGTACTTCCACGTGATGGCGGAGCCGGTCTCGACCTGCGTCCAGGAGACCTTGGACCGCTTCCCGCGACAGGCCGCACGCTTGGTTACGAAGTTGTAGATGCCCCCAACGCCATTCTTGTCGCCGGGGTACCAGTTCTGAACGGTCGAGTACTTGATCTGTGCATCGTCGTGCGCCACAAGCTCCACGACCGCGGCGTGCAGTTGGTTCTCGTCACGCATCGGGGCGGTGCAGCCCTCGAGGTAGCTGACGTGCGAGCCCTCATCCGCGACGATGAGCGTGCGCTCGAACTGACCGGTGTTGGCCGCGTTGATGCGGAAGTAGGTCGACAGCTCCATCGGACACCGCACGCCCTTGGGGATGTAGACGAACGAGCCGTCGGAGAAGACGGCGCTGTTCAGCGCAGCGAAGAAGTTGTCCTTCTGGGGCACGACCGA
>JAJDEM010000271.1 GCA_029259795.1 Planctomycetota bacterium | reverse complement strand
GCTGGGGCGTGCGACCAGCGCGGCGGAGGTCGCGCGCTGGGCGCGCAAGGCGGGCCGCGAGCCATGGCACGCCGGCACGCTGCGGGGCTTCCTGGAAGCCCAAGGCTACGAGGTGATCGAAGCGGCCGGCGAGCCGCGCATCGGGGATGCGCTGCTCCGGGCCGGGGTGCCGTTCGTGCTGTGGAGGCTCGCGCCGGACGGTCCGGCGTGGCGGGACCAGCCTTCGGTCGTGCACGCCTACGATCGGGCGACGGGGCTCTGGCTCCTCGATACGCCGGATGGCCGTGCGCTCGACATCGCCCTCCGGACCGGCGCGACAAAGGCCCGCATCCTGGGCGCCGTGCCGTTGGGCAAGCGTGCCTTCCTGAAGTCGCTGCGGGGCACGCTGCCACTGCAGGTGGGGCTCCGGATTGCGCAGGCGTTGGCCCTGGCGGATCAGGGGGACTTCGACTCGGCGCTCGCACGCGTCGGGCCCGAGGCGCCGCCGGGCGGCGCGGTGCAGGCGCTCTATCACGCCGTGCTCCTGCAGCGTCGCGCTGCGGGCCGCACGAATGCCGCGTTGCTTGGCGAGGCGGCCGCTGCCGCTGACGTCTCGCGGCGCACGCCGCCTGTGCTGGGCGTCGAGGCGTACCTGCGCGGTGCCGCCCAGGCGCTGGCCGAGGAACGTCAAGCGGCCGTTGCGTCGTTCCTGTTGGCAGAGCGGCTCGAGGGTCCGAACGCGACGGTGCTGCTGGCGGCGTTTGCCGCGCTGTTGGGCGCGGGCCGCCGCGACGACGCCCTGGCAGTCCTCGACCGGGCGCGCGCGCTGGATCCGACCGACGTCCGCGTGCTGTTTCATCGCGGGACGACGCGCTCCTCACGCGGCGATGCCGCCGGCGCGCGCGGCGACCTGCGCCGCGCGCTCGACCTCAGGCCGGACGCCGTGGGCGTCGCCGCCGCCCTCGCGCGGCTCGAGGTCTCGGCGGGGCACTACGACGCCGCGCTCGAGGTCCTGCGCGCCACCATGCGCCACAGCAAGGCCCTTGCGGATGACCCGATCCTGCATCGGGCCCAGCGCGCGGCGGAGCGCGAGATGATCGCGAACGCGCCGCAGGTGGCCGACCTGCGTGCGCTCCGTCGGAGCCCTGCCCCGGAGACGCGACGCCTGCTCGCCTACGAGCTCGCGCGGCGCACCCGCGAACCCGAAGCCGCGGAGGCCCAGCTGCGTTCCATCCTCGGGGACGAGGATGAGGGCGTTCGGGTCACCGCGCTGCAGGTCTACCTCCGACCGTGGCTTCGGCGGCGTATCGACGAGGACGCCGTGCTGTGCCGCCGTATCGCGCAGTCGCTGGCCGAGGATCCTGCCGTAGCGGTCCGTTCGACCGCGGCCACGGTGCTCGGGCGCACCCGCGCTGCCCTGGCCATTCGCGCGCTCCACGGAGCCCTGGTGGGTGCTGCGGCCGATGCGGACGCTTCGGTTCGCGTGGCGGCGGCGTTGGGTCTGGCGAACCACGACAACCCCGAGACGCGGGTCGCGCTGGTTGCAGGCCTGCGCGATGCCTCGGAGGCGGTCCGCAAGGCCGCAGCGGGCAGCCTCTTCCAGATCGCCGGCACGAAGCGGGGCTTCGCGGCGGGCGCGTCCCCGGAGGCCCGCGCCGCGGCCGTGGCGGCGTGGCAGGCCTGGCTCGACGAGCGCTGAAATACGCCCACGGCTCGCTCCTGGGTGGCGGGCCTTCGGTCGGGGCGTACCATCATCCGGCGATGCAGCGCACGATGCTCAAGTCCAAGATCCACGGCGCCCGGGTGACGGTTGCGGACCTGAACTACGTCGGCAGCATCACGATCGACCGGGACCTCCTCGAGGCCACGGACATCCTGCCGAACGAGAAGGTCCTCATCGTCAACCTCGAGAACGGCGCGCGCTTTGAGACCTACGCCTTCGAGGGCAAGTCGGGCTCGGGCGTCATGGGACTCAACGGCGGCACGGCGCGTCACTGCCAGGTCGGTGACCGGATCCTGGTGATGGCGTTCGGCGTCTTCAACGAGCGCGAGATCGCCAGCTTCAAGCCGCGGGTCGTGTTCACGAACGAGCGCAATCAGATCGAGAGCGTGCTGGAGACAGCCTGAGCACGAGCCGGCCGAGCGCGTCCTGCCTGAGCCGCTCGGGCCTCCAGACCGTCGTGACGGCAGCGCCGCCCGCTGTTCTTGTCCCCGACGATCTGCGCGTGATTGCGGGACCCGCGGACCTGATCGAGCTGCGCTTGGATCTCCTGCCCGATGACGTCACCGTCACCCAGTGGATCGATGCTTCGCCGCGGCCGGTGCTCGTGACCCTGCGTAGCAAGGCCCAAGGCGGCCAGTTTCGCGGCAGCCCCAGCGAAGCGGCGGCGCGCTTGCGGGAGGCCGCAGCAGCCGGCGCGGCGTGGCTCGATGTGGAGGCCGACGTGGCGCCGCAGCTCGGTGACCTGCCGGAGGGCGTGGGCCTGCTGGCGTCCGTCCATGGCGTGCCCGAGGCCGGTGCGACCTGGGCCGTGGGCGACGCGCGCTTCCTGCGCATCAAGATTGCGCGACCCTGCGACGATCCGGGCGCGTTCGAGGATTTGTGCTCCGAGGCGCGCGCAGCGGATCCGCGCTGCTTCTTCGTGCCCTACGGTCGGCTGGCCGCCACGCGGGCCTTGTTCGCGCACGAGCGCGCCTTCCTGTTTGGGGCGGCGGCGGACAACGCGCGGGGCGCGCCGGGTCAGCCGCTGTTGCGCACCTTGCTGGACGACTTGCGTGGGGGCGAGGTCACCCGGCAGGCCGCCCTGTTCGGCCTCGTCGGCCAGCCCCCGACGCGCTCCCCGTCGCCGGCCATCCACAATGCGTGCTTCCGGGCCGCAGGCCGCGATGCGCTCTACGTGCCCCTGGCCGACATCCCGTTGAGTGAGGCCGTCGGCCTGCCCCTGCAAGGCATGAGCGTGACCATGCCCGACAAGCAGGCTGCGTATCACTTCGCGGACGAGCACGACGAGGCGGCGCAAGCCACGGCCGTCGTCAACACGCTGGTACGCACGCCGACGGGGTGGGCCGGACACAACACGGATGTGGAGGCGCTGCAGGCCGCCGCGGGAACGCCCCCGCCGGAGACCCCCGACGCCTTCGTCTATGGCGCGGGCGGCTATGCCCGCGCCGCCGTGCACGCAGCGACGCGCGCCGGGTGGCGTGTCCGCGTTGCCGCACGCCACGAGCGGAGCGCCCTGACGCTGGCGGAGGCGTTCGGCGTCTCCTTCGCGGGATCTTCGCTCTACGAGCGCCGGCCCGGCGACGGCTTGGTCATCCACGCCACGCCCGCCGGCGCCGACGGCCAGCCGGTCCCCGCCTTCGCCGCGGCCGACCTCCGTGGACTCCGCGTGCTGGACGCGCCCTACGCATCCCGGGGGCTGACGACGGGGCTCGTGGATCAGGCCCGAGCCCAGGGGGCCGCGATCGTCATCGATGGCCGCGCTCTGCTGGCTGCGCAAGCGCAGGCCCAAGCGCGGCTGTTCGCGTCGTCCCCGTTGCCTCCGGACCGGCTCCGTCGGGTGGTGGCCCTGGCTGCGCGCGATGCCCCGTCGTGGGTGCTGGTCGGTGCGCGGGGCGCGGGCAAGACCACCGTCGGTCGGGCGGTGGCCGCGGCATTGGGCCGGCCGTTCGTCGATCTGGATGCCGCGCTCGAGCGCGCGACCGGTCGAGCGCCTGCGGCGTGGATCGAAGGGCCCGGCTGGGACGCCTTCCGTGCGGCGGAGCACGCGCTGCTTGAGCGGACGCTGCAGCGGCGCGGGATCGTCATCGCGACCGGGGGCGGGGTCGTGGAGCACGAGGCCAGTCGAGCGCTGCTTACCGCCCATCCGGCAGTGGTGCGGCTCGAGGTCTCGCCCGCGGTTGCGGCGGCGCGCGTCGACGGCGACGCCACGCTGCGCCCGCGCCTGCCGGGCGCGCTGGACGCGTTGGATGAAGCCGAGCGGAGCCAGGCGGCTCGCGACGGCTGGTGGCGCGCCGTCGCCAATCACTCCCTCGACGCCCGCGAGAGCGTCGATGCGCTGGTTGCGCAGCTTGTGTCCCTGGTGACCTCGGCGGCATCGTGACCCGACGGCGCGAAGCCGAACAAGACACGATGAATCCGTGAAGTTGTGCTTGGGAGTTGCGCGCGTGACGCTTGACCGGCCCATCGCGGGGCCTAGACTTGGTAGGTGCGTCGCGGCGCAGGCCTGATTTCTCGCCTCTGGCCGCCGACGATGTGCAGATCGGGCGCGTGCTGCGCTTCGGATCTCGTGAACCGAGAGGGTTTGGTTGGTGGACCGTCGTCGCTTGTTGGCAAGTTCGCTGGGTACCGGGGACATGCTGCGCGCCGCGGGTGCCCTCCTCGCGGCACTGATCCTCACGATCACCAGCGCCGGCCCCCTGCTCGCGAAGGGCGAGGGCATCCCGGTCACGCAGGACCCGATCTATCGGGAGCACCTGATCCACTGGAAGGTGGAGGGCGACATCCAGCTCATCCTCCGCAAGCTGGTCGAGTCCAGCCGCGGGGCCCACGCGGACGTCTATGCGCGCATCGTCGGCAAGATTCTGCGGAATCCGGCGCTGACCAAGGACATCGATCCCGCGAAGCGTCGCACGCTCTTCGCCGCGATCATCGCGCACCTCGTCAAGACCCAGCCCGAGGACGACAACCCGGTCATCCTGCTCGCCGAGAGCTTCCTCCCCCTGTTGGCGCAGGACGAGGCGCTGGTCGAGGAGCTGATCGAGATGCGCTTTCGGCGCGACCCGATCACCCATGTGCGCCCGGGCTTCGATCGGCTGATCGAGCGCGCCCGCCAAGCGCTCTCGTCGGACGACCCCGGCGTGCGCGGTGGCGCCGTCCGCCTCCTATCGGACTGCGAGTGCGTCGACAAGGCCGACACGGTCGCGGCCATCCACGACGCCCTACGCGCCACGAGCAAGATCTCCGCCGAGGACGCCGAGCAGATGCTCGCGGCCGTCGAGCGCCTCCTGGGCTACCGGTTCCGGGACATCAACGAGCTGACGACGTTCCTGAGCGACGAATCGTCGCGCTTCAAGGGACGCGAGAACTGGACCGACGTCGACCGCTATCGCGTGCTGAGCGAACTGCTCGGCGCACTCGTGAAGCGTCTGGGCGCCCAAGGCGGCGCGCAGGAGACTGAAGCCCGCGAGGCGGCCCTGGACTACGGCCGCGCCCTGATCCGCAGTGCGAAGGGCCCCGATACGCTCATGGTGTTCTTCACCGAGGGTCGTCCCATCGTGCCGGTCTTGCAGCGGGAAGCGCTCGATGCGGCGCGCCGCTTGGAGCCGTCCGCGGCCCCGCCGTGGGCCGCGCTGCTCACGGCGGCCCTCGCGCAGAGCGAGGACCAGGCCGTACTCGAGGCGACCGTCGGACTGCTGAACACGTTCGCGGTGCGCCCGGCCGACGGCACGCCGCTCGCCGCCGCCGTGGGGCCGCTGGCCGAGGCCATCGCCGCCCGCCTCGTCAAGGGCACCCGCACGGATCGCCTGGATCTACGCCAGCGCCTGGCCGACGCCTTGGGTCAGATCGGCACGGCGAGCCTGGTGCAGCGCGTCTTGGACGTTCGCGACGACACGAACGAGGAGTCGCAGCAGGCCGTCTGGGCCCGCCTGATTCGCGCGCTGGGCGTCGTCCGCGACGGTCTCGTCGCTACCCTGCGACCGCACTACCGCCGCGCCGAGCAGGCGCGCCCGGAGTGGGAGCGCCTTGCCGTCGCCGAGACGCTGGGCCAGAAGGGCTTCCGGCCCTCGGCCGGGGCGGCAGCCAACCTCGAGGCGCCGCAGGCGGCACTGTTCCTGATGCACATCCTGCACGGCGTGCCCGGTGTGGCCGTCGCCTTCAAGGGCGTGCCCGCGGTGGGCGATACCCCCGCCAGCGAGCCCCGCAGCAGCGTCTTCATTGGCAAGGCGGCGCTGGAGAGCGAGGCGGCCAAGGAGGCTCTCGCCCGCGGCACCGTGGTCCTCGAGTTTGCAGCGGCCACGCCTGACGCCTCCAACGCAGTGCGTGAGGCAGCGGTCAACAGCTTGAACTTCCACGCCGGCCCCGAGACGGCGCAAGCGCTCGGACAGGCCGCCGCGGAAGCGGGGGATGTCGGCGCGGCGGCGCTCTCCACCCTCAGCCTGCAGCTGGGACGCGGCAGCGTCGATGCGGCCCAGGCCCTCGCGGAGTTCATCCGCGGCGGACCGTCCGACGAGCGCCTGCAGGCCGCGCTGCAGATCATCCTGACGCGCAAGATGCCGACCACCAACGTAGCCCGGCTGAGCCTGGGCAGTGCCGTCCGCGGCTTGTTGACGCAGGCCGACGCGGCGAGCCCGGTCTCCGAGGCCGTCCGCCGCAAGGCGGGCGAAGCCGCGGCCAAGCTCTACGACCTCGAGTCACTCAAGCCCATCTACCTCGCGTGGCGCGCACGGGCCCCGGAGGACAGCGAGGGGCAGGCCGCGTGGCTGCAGAACCTCCGAGGCCTCATCGAGGCTGTGGCGCGCGCCTCGGCCACGAGCGAGGCACTCCAGATCGGCCTCGAGAGCGCCATCAAGGACCAGGCCGAGGAGGATGTCGAGAACGTCGGCACCTTCGTCTCGATCCTTGCGGCGATCAAGAGCCCGACCTTTGGTCTCAAGCGCCTGCATGCCTCCCTGGCCTCGCAGTACCAGGGCATCCAGAAGGGCCGCACCAAGGACGAGCGGCGCGCCGAACTCGATCGCGTCATCACCCTCTACACGGAGCTCGCCGGCGACACGAAGGCCGGCGCTGCCGACCGTCTCGACATGCAGGCGCTTCTCTACGACGCGCTGCATCGCCGCTGGAACCAGTGGCTGAAGAGCGGCGAGGAGGCCGAGAGCCCCGCCGAGTTCCAGCTGCGCGCGCTCGTCGCCGCAGCGGCCAGTGGGCGCGGTGACATCGCACAGCTCGCGCAAGAGTCCGAGGGGGCCGCCCTGCTCGCCGACCAGGGGCTGAGCAAGGAGAAGGCCGCCCAGCGCGACGCGTTGCTGACGCGCATCGACGTCCTCGTCAAGACGCGCAAGGCAACGCCGGAGGCACCGGCTCCCAAGGACGAGCCCAAGAAGGCGCCCGCGAAGGACGCCGCGCCCAAGGCGCCGAAGAAGTAGCTGCTTTGCGGTGGCGCCTCCGCTGGCGCCCAGCGGCAGCTGTCCTGCCGCCGCCCGCTCGTGCACCGCACGCCTGCGTACCGGATCCGGGCCTTGCTTGCCACGCGGGCCGCTTCCGACGGACGCGCCGCGGCTCGGCAGCCCTGGAGACGCACGACCCGCAGGCCGGAGCCAAGCGCCAACGGCTACCGCCCGCAGGCCAAGTCGTGGGAGGCCGGGCACGCCGAGACGATTCCTCCGCGCGCAAGCGCCAGAGCCTGACGACCGAATGCGGCTAGCGCTCGAAGGCGGTTGACGCCCGAGTGCGATCAACGCCCGAAAGCGATCAACGCCCGAAAGCGATCAACGGTTGTCGGAGGGCGGTTCGTCGCTGCCGCCGGTGATGGAGCCGAACGGGATCGAGCCCTTGGTGGCGCGCTTGAGGAACAGCAGCGCAAACGACGTGTCGAGCGTGTCGGCCGGTGCGTGCGTGCTGTTCGAGTCCCAGTGACCATCCTTGGCCTGGCGGTTGAGCAGCTCCTGGCCCATTTCGTTGTACCAACGGTGCGAACCGACCAAGCGGAGGTCCAGCAGGTCCATGGCGCGCTCGAGCGCGTAGAGCCAGTAGATGTGATAGATGTTCGCGCTGCGCTTGCGCGGGTTGTTGAAGGGGCTCCAGTTCTTCTCGAGCCACGCGATGCCGTCGAAGAGGGCCTTCTGGACCTTCTTGGCGTCGCTGCGCTCGTTCCACTTGTCACGCTTGCGACCGGCGTCGCTGAGGATGAAGCGGCACATCTCCAGGTTGCCGATGCCGCAAGCCGTCATGCCGCCCGTGGCCTCACCCTCGTCGGGCTTGGCCAGGCCCTTGACGTACGCGAAGCCGCGCGCATTCGCCGTGCGCTTCTTCTTGGGGTCGACCGGGTCCTGGTAGGTGATCTCGGGGCCGTCGTCATCCTGCTGCTCGAGCGTGAAGGCGAGGGCATCCTCCCAGACGTTCTTCTTGACCTTGATGCCGAGGCGCTGGGCCGCGAACAGCGCAAGGAGCGCGAGCTGCGTGCTGGAGATGTCTTCGTCGCCGCCGGCCTCGGCGCTCGTGGTCTGGCCCGGGTGGTTGTAGCGCCAGCCGCGCGCGGTACGCATGTCGACGAGCTGGGCAGCGAGCTTGCCAGCCCAGCCGCGGAACTTCCCGCTGAGCTTGGGCTTGGTGGCCTTCTTCTTGAAGGTCTTGCTCATCTTCGTGGCGTCGGCGGTGGCGCAGCACGCCAGCAAGCACGCGCTGACCTCGTAGGCCGTGCCGGGCTTCTTGTGGTTCTTCATCAAGAAGGCGAAGCCCTTGCGGATGCGCGGGTCCTTCACCGGCTGCTTGCACTTCAAGAGCGCATAGAGCGCGAGGGCCGTGCAGCTTGCGGGCATCTGCTCGTTGCCGGAGGCCTCACCGCCACCGTAGGTCGAGTTGCCCTTGATGCCGCCCCAGGAGCCGTTGCGGCCCTGCTTCTTCAGCAGCCAGGAGACGCCCTTGTCGATGGCCTTGGACACCTGCGGTCCGGAGAAGGAGGTCTCCTCCTCGAAGAACTCGCCGCCATCGTCTTCGTCTTCGCCGTCTTCGGCTTCCTCCGCCGTGGCCGGGCCACTGGTCGGCGAGATGGCGCCGAAGGCGAATAGGCCCAGGAGGGCGACCACGAAGAGTGAGGGCAGATAGTGGACGTTGCGCATACCAACAGGATAGCAAGAGGGAGCGCCTACCGTCCCCCTGCCTCTGGGGCGGTTCCGGGGCTAAGGTGCGGGCATGAAGGACAAGCGCCGCGAGGGTCTGGTCGAGCTGCTGGGGATCGGGGAGGAGGCCTTGGGCCCCGGTCGGGTCCGCTGCTGGCTCCAGGCTGCTGAACAGCACCAGAACATCCAGGGGGTCATTCATGGGGTCGTGGCCGTGGCCCTCATGGATACAGCCATGGGCCATGCCCTGGACGGCCTGCTCGAGCCCGGGGAGTTCTGCTCCACGACCCAGATCTCGATCCAGTTCCTACGGGCCGCCCGGCCTGGCGAGCGCTTGGAGGCGATCGGGGAGGTGACCCGGAAGGGCAACCGGATCGCCTATCTGGAGGGGGTCTGCCGGAACGCCGCCGGCGAGCTCATGGGGCGAGCCCAGGGCACCTGGTACGTGGGGCGCGTCCGGGCTGAGCCGGACGAGGCCGGACCCTAGCCGACCTTCTTGCTCTTCAGCCGTCGGTAGAGGGTGGCGCGGGCGACGCCGAGGGCCTTGGCCGCTCGCGTCGTGTTGCCGTCGTTCTCCTCGAGCGCGAGGTGGAAGGCGAGTTCCTCGATGCGCCGGAGCGGGAGCAACTTCCCGGTCTCGGGGTCGTGGAAGGCCGAGCCGGGCGTCGCCTGGAGCGTCGGGACGGCGCCGCCGGACGGCGACTCCGTAGCCGGCTGCGGGACTCGATGCGGATGCAGGATGTCCTCGGGCAACAGGTCGGGGCCGAGCACCGTCCCCACGCGCGCCGTAAGCAGGGCGTGGTAGATGGCGTTCTCGAGTTGGCGCACGTTCCCCGGCCACGGGTGACGCTGCAGGATCCCGAGCGCCTCCTCGCTGATCCGCGTGACATCGGCACGGTCGGCTTCCCGGCGGTGCTTGTGCAGGAAGTGGTAGGCGAGCTCGGGCAGGTCCGACGGGCGCTCGCGCAAGGCGGGCACGCAGATCGGGAACGCCACGAGGCGGTAGAACAGGTCCTGACGGAAGCGACCCTCGGCAACCTGCTGTTGGATGTCGCGGTTCGTCGAGGCGACGATGCGCACATCGACGGCGATCTCCTCCTCGGCGCCCACGGGCAGGATCGTGCGCTCTTGGAGCGTGCGCAGGAGCTTGGCCTGCAGCTCGGCGGGCATCTCCCCGATCTCGTCGAGGAACAGCGTGCCGCCATCGGCCATGAGGATCCGGCCACGCTGGCTCTCGAGCGCACCCGGGAAGGCCCCGGCGCGATGGCCGAACAGGAGGGACTCGAGCAGGTCGGTGGGGGCCGCCGCACAGTTCAGGGCGACGAACGGCCCATCGCGCCGCGGGCTCTCGTGATGCAGGGCGCGGGCCAGCAACTCCTTGCCGGTACCGCTCTCGCCGAGCAGCACGACACTGATCGTGGAGCGGGCTGCTTGGCGGACTTGCTCGAAGACCTTGCGCATGGGCGGCGAGGAGCCGACGACGGCCTTGAGGCCTTCGCGGCGATCGCGCTCATCACGCAGCAGCTTGATCTCGCGTCGGCGGTGCCACTCATTGCACGCCCGCGTGACGACCGCCTCGAGCTGGGTCGGATCGACCGGCTTCGCGAGATAGTCGAACGCGCCTTCACGCATGAGCTCCACGGCACGCTCCAAGCGATCGTCGGCGGTGACGACGATGACCGGCACGCCAGGATGGCTGCGGGCCAGCTGCTGGAGGAAGCGATCCCCCTGGATGCCCGGTAGGCCCAGGTCGAGGAACAGCACGGAGACGTTCTCGCTGAGGAGCGGACGGCCCTCCTCCGCAGAGACGGCTTCGAGCACCTCGAGACCGAGGCGCCCCAGCGCAGCACTGAGGCTGCGCCTGCAGGTGGCATCGTCTTCGATGACGAGAGCGCGCACCGCCATGGGCTGTTCCTTCCATCCGGCACGTCCATGCACCGGTTCGGACTCCCTGTCGAACCGATCACCCCTGCGGGTGAAGGCGAAAGTGGTTCGGGAACCCGGCGGAGGGCTTTACGAAGGGCGCTCGGCCGCCTGACGGTCGCGGTAGTTCGCCTCGAGGAAGGTAGTCAGGCCTTCCCCGGCGACGGCCCGGCACCACGCCGGGTTCTCGAGATACCAGGCGACGGTCTCGCCGATCCCCGCCTTGAACGCCCGGCGCGGGGCCCAGTCGAGATCCCGGCGGGTCGCGTCATCGTCCAGCGTGTAGAGCCGGTCGTGGCCGGGGCGATCCTCGACATGCTCGATCAAGCGTTCGTCGGCGCCGGCCGCGGCGCAGATGGCCTGGACCACCTCGAGATTCGTGCGGCCACGATTCGCGGCGAAGTGGTACACGCGCCCGGCCTCGCCGCGGGCCAGTGCTGCGAGCAGGCCCGCGGCATGGTCGTCGACATGCAGCCAGTCCCGCACCTGCAGCCCGTCGCCGTAGATGGGGAGCGGCTCGCCGGCGCGGGCGCGCAGGCTCATGAGCGGGATGAGCTTCTCGGGGAGCTGGCGCGGGCCGTAGTTGTTCGTGCAGCGGGTGATGACGACGTCCTGGCCGTGGGTACGCCACGCGGCCAGGGCGAGCAGGTCGCCGGCCGCCTTCGTCGCTGCATAGGTGTTGCTCGGGCGCAGTGCGGTCGTCGGCGTCGCGGGGACGCCGTCACTGCGATCGCCGTAGACCTCGTCTGTGGAGACCAGAACAAGGCGCAGGCCCGCCGTGCGGCAGGCGTCGAGCAGCACCTGGGTCCCGTGGACGTTGGTGCGCAGGAAGGGGGCCGGATCGAGGATGCTCCGGTCGACGTGCGTCTCCGCGGCCAGGTGCACGACGGCCTCCGGCGCAAAGTCCGCGAACGCGCGCGCGACGTCCTCGCCCTCGGCGACGTCGCCTTGTCGGAACGTGTGCCGCTCCGCACCCGGCAGATCCTCGAGGTTCTCCCGGTGGCCCGCGTAGGTGAGCGCGTCGAACGTCATGGCCTGGACGTCGGGCCAGGCGCTCAGCAGCTGCCGCAGGAACGCGCTGCCGATGAAGCCGGCCGCGCCGGTGACCAAGACGCGCCGAGGATGGGGGGGCGGGGTTGCCATCGAGGCTCAAGCCTACCGCGCCCAGGCTCAGGTCCGACCCGCGCCTGGGCGATAGAGGATCATGGCCGGTCGGGGGACCGGCCTGGGGGTTTGCATGCCGCAGCACCACGCCGCAGAGCCGGTGCGTTTGCTCACCGTCTCGGATCTGACGCCGGACAGCGGCCTCGACGTCCTGCTGCGTGTCGTGGCGAGCCTCGTCCCCACCGCCCCGGGTCTGCGACTGACGATGGCCGGCGACGGTCCTGAGCGGTCAGCCCTCGAGCGCCAGGTCACGGCCCTGGCCCTTTTCGAGGTCGTGGACCTGCCCGGCGCCGTCGCGCCCGTGCGGCTGGTCGAGTCGATGCAGCGGGCCCATGCATTCATCGCGCCGCGCGTCGCCAGCAACCGCCCCGGCGTACCGCCCGCGCTACCCGTAGCCATGGCCGGCGGCCTCTGCGTCGTCGCGACCGAGGTCGGGGGCGTGGCGGCGATGCTCACGGACGGGCTCGATGGACTCCTCGTGCCCCCCGGCGACGAGGAAGCCCTCGCCCAGGCCCTCGCGATGGCCGTCGCCAACCCCGGTCTGCGGCGGAGCCTCGGTGAGGCCGCGGCGCTCTCGATCCGGGGCCTGCTGCGCAGCGCCTGAGCGCTACTTCTTCTCGGCCTTCTTGGCGGGCTTCTTGGCGGCGTTCTTGTCCTTGCGGATGCCCTCGACGGCGAGCGTGATGTGGACGTTGTCGCCGATGCCCTTGAGCATCGTGGTCATCCCGTACTCGCTGCGCTTGATGAGGAGCTGGCCCTCGTAGCCGAGGCGATGACCGCCCCACGGATCGTTGCCCTCGCCGACCTTCGTCATGCGAAAGGTGATCTCCTTCGTGACGCCGAGCAACGTGAAGTCGCCCGTCACGCGGTAGACGCCCTTGGACGCCATGGCGATCGACGTGCTCTCGAATGTGATGGACGGGAACTTCTCGCAGTTGAAGTAGTCGGGCTTGCGCAGGTGCTCGTCACGACCCGCGTCGTTGGAATCGATGCTCACGCTGGCGATGTCGATTTCGATCTTCGCCTTGCTGAGGTCGGCGTCGTTGACCGAGAAGAACCCCGTGAAGTCATTGAAGCGCCCGTGGGTGTAGCTCACGCCCAGGTGCTTGATCTTGAAGAGCAGTGCCGAGTGCCCCTTGTCGACCACGTAGTGCTCGGTGGCGGTGTCACCGACAGCCGGGCCGCTGAGCAGGAAGGCCGCGAGCAGCGCGGGCAGGAGGAGGAGCGAGAGCAGGATGCGTGAACGGGCCATGGGCGGGTCTCCGGGTTGGGGTCCGCCAATCTATCTGTTGCAACAGGTAATGCAAGGCGCCTCCGGGGCTTCCGGCTCCCATCGTGGGAGGGCGAGGCTCGGCAGCGTCTGCGCCCCGCGCGGGCCCACCCTTGGAGGCCGGTTCGGTCGGCTCCGGTGCCCCGGCTATTGCCTTGCCGGAGGGAATCCGTCACGCTCTGGGCCTCTGTCCCTCTCCTTGGAGTGCCGATCCCGATGCGAGTCCTTGCCCTTGTCCTTTGCCTGACCCTGCTCCTCGGAACCCTGCCTGCCTGCGGCGGCTCGAGCGGCGGTGGCGGGGGCGGACCCACCATCTCCGACGCGACCTTCACGGGCAGCTACGTGTCCGTCGTCATGATCGGCTCGCTGGCCAACACCCGGAGCGAGACACGCTGGGGGCGCTTCGACTCGGCGGGCGCCGGCATGGTGATCCCGACGATTGCAACGAACGTCAACAGTGTGTTCACGCCGGCGGCCGTCATGCCCGCGCTGGCCTACACCGTTAACGGGAACGCGATCATGACGCTGCCCGGCGAGACCGGCGCGATCACCGCCGACGGCGCCGCCGCGGTGCTGACAAGCAACGTGGCCCTGTCGAACCCCTCGATGCGCTTTCTTCTGAAGACCTCGGGCGTCTACACCAACGCCAGCTTTACGGGGTCGTTCCACGTGGGCTCCCTGGGGGGCTTCAACGGAGCGAGCGGCCAATCGCTCAGCACGACCACGGCGCAGGGCTACTACAGCGCCGACGGTGTGAACATGCTGACGGCGGCCGCAAACATCTTTGACAACAACAACGGCGTCATTGGTGCAGCGGCCTTCCCGGGCGCCACGCCGTACGCCGTAGCCGCCAATGGCGACATCTCCCTGACCCTATTCAACCTCGCGATGAACGGTGGACTGAGTCCGAGTGGGAACTTTGTCCTGCTGGGCGGATCCGGGAACAACATTCCCTTCCCCGCAGCCATGATCAAGGTCGCCGCCGGGGCCAACAACCTCACCTTCAACGGCTCCTACCTCGCGGTCGGCATCTCGAGCGATCCCACCAGCGGCGGCGCGTGGCTCTCCTTCGTCGGCACGGTGACCGCGAACGGGGCCGGCGCGATGAACTACATCGCCACGACCGAGAACGCCGAGGGCGTCGTTACGAACCCCGCGGCCCCCGACACCTACGCTGTGGGCGCAGACGGCACGTTCACGACCTCGGGCGGCGCGCGCATCGGCGCGATCAGCCAGGACGGTCGCTTCGCCATGTTGTGTGGTGAGACGACGGGCATGAGCCCGCCGACGTTCTTCCTCTTCGTGCGGCAGTAGCCGCGAGCTGCTCGGGGGCCGGAGCCCTCTACGCACAACACCGACCGAAACCGCCGGCCATGACCCGCTCCGACATCGACCACTACGCAGGCCTCGACAGCTGGGGCCCCGTGAGCGCCGCCGAAGTCTGGGGCTTGATGGGGGAGCTCGCGCTGCCTGCGGTCCCGCGCGTCATCGATGTGGGCTGCGGCCCGGCGACGACGCTGCTGCGGCTCGCCGCCGACCGCGGCGCTGCAGTCACCGGGGTGGACAAGAGCGAGGCCGCGCTCGCCTTGGCGCGCTCGGCGGCGGTCGATCAAGGGCTCGACGAGCGCGCGACGTGGCTCTCGACGCCGATGAACGACCTCGCGTTCGACGCGGGCAGCTTCGATGTGGTGATGTCGCTCGGTGGGCCGTACCGGAACGACGATCGACCTGCCACCTTCGCGCTCTACGCGCAGTGGATGACCCCCGAGGGCTTCCTCGTCTACGGGGATGGCTTCTGGGCGAGTCCGCCGCCTGCTGCCTACCAGGAGGCAACGGGCATCGCCGAGACCGAGCTCTGCGATCGCGAGGGCTACCTGGCACAGGCCCGGGCCGCAGGACTCGAGAGCGTCGCGCACCACATCGCAACCCGCGAGGCGTGGGACCACTTCGAGGGCACGATCCTGGCCAACCACGAGGCCCATGCCGCGGCGCATCCCGAGGATGGGGCGATCCAGGCGATGATCAAGGGCAAGCGCGCCTTCAACGCCGCGCAGCTCAGCTGGGGCCGCGACACGCTGGGCTTCTGCGTCGACGTGTTTCGCCGCAAGGCGTAGCGCTCCTGCTTCGGCGGCCGGCGCGGGCAGCCACGCTACGCGAGGGCGCGGCGCAGCGCTTCGAGCGTGGGCCCGCAGCCTGCGGCGACGCGCAGCGGCACGTGCTCGTCGGCCCGGGTGCGACCGCGGTTGACGATGGCGACCGGCAGGCCACGCGCGACGGCCGCGCGGACGAAGCGTAGGCCCGAGAACAGCATGAGCGACGTACCTGCGACGAGCAGCGCGTCGCTCCGCTCGAGTGCCGCGTAGGCCTCCGCGACGCGCGGGGCGGGCACGTTCTCCCCGAAGAACACGAGGTCGGGCTTGAGCACGCCCCCGCAGTCAAGGCACGCGGGCACCTCGAAGCCCGCGGTCTCCCGCTCCAGGTCGGCGTCGCCGTCGGGCGCCATGGCGGCCTGGGCATCCACCCAGTTCGGGTTCGACGCTACCAGGCGCTGCTGGAGCGCTGCCCGCTCGCTAAGGGCGCGGCACGCCAGACACGTGACGGCATGCACGCGACCGTGCAGGTCGATCACGCGCTCGCTGCCCGCCGCCTGGTGGAGGCCGTCGACGTTCTGGGTGACGAGCCGTTCGACGCGGCCATCGGCCTCGAGTCCCGCGAGCGCGGTGTGACTGGCGCTCGGCTTGGCACGCGCCATGGCTGGGAAGCCCACCATGCTGCGGGCCCAGTAGCGCCGGCGAGACGTCGCGCTGCGCACGAACTCCGCGTAGCGGATCGGCTCCCGCCGCTTCCACGCGCCCTCGTCGTCGCGGTAGTCGGGGATGCCCGACTCCGTGGAGCAACCGGCGCCCGTGAGCACGAACAAGCGCGGTGCCCGCTTGACGAAGCGCACAAGGGCCTCGAGGTCGGCCGCCGGCGCGCAGTCGGTCGGCATCGGCGAACGTCCTCGCGGTTCAGGCGTCTTGGGGCCGCTGGCCGCGCCGCCCGGGACACTCGCGGCCGGCTGCGAATGGGATGGCTGAAAAAAGTGGTAGCGACGACTGGACTTGAACCAGTGACCCCAGCCTTATGAAGGCTGTGCTCTAACCAACTGAGCTACGTCGCCATGCGATTTGCAGCGGCAGAGACGGTAGGTCCGCCTCGGCGGGGGGTCAAGGCGGGGCCGGCATGTGGGCCGGCGCTCCGCCGGGCCAGGGCGCGTGCTAGGGCTTGGGCGCGGGGCGCGCCTTGGGGAGCCGGCGGGCCTTGGGCGGGCGCACCTTCAGGACGAGGTCTCCGGCGCCGAGGTCGGCGTTGGTGAAGGCCAGCTGGGGGTCCTTGCTCGTGGTCATGGTGAGGATCCGGACCTCGTCCTTGCCACGGCGCATGCGGTACTTGGTGATCGTGCCGAGGCCCTTGGTGACATGGAATCCGCCGACGATCAGCAGGACACGGCACGCGGGCGCCTCGCTGCGGTGGTCGACGATGGCCTCGGCCATGGCATCGTCCCAGAGCGACTGGGACTTGAAGATGCGCGCCCCGCGCTCGCCGCCCATCAGCCCCATGAACTTGGCGTGGTACTCGTCCTCGATGATCGAGGTCTCCTCGGGGAGCCAGCCCTGGTCGGCCTCCGTCAGGCTGGCGCGCCACGTGTCGTAGTCCTCGCTCTGCTTGCGATAGGCCGTCACCAGCCGCCTGGGCGCGTTGGCAGCGATGACCTTGAGGCCGTTCTCCTTGCAGAACTCGATGAGCGGGCCGTGGGTGTGGGGGTACGCCCGGCCCTGGCGGGCCTTCTTCCGCATCGTCGCCTCATCGATCTCGCCCGCGAGGTAGGCATCGATTACGGGCTGGGTGTCGCGTTCGAAGAACTCCATGGCCAGGGCCACGGGACGCTCCTGCTCGTGCATCGCCTGCAGCAAGGCCAGCTGGTGCTTGGCGCCGACCCGGTCGCCGTGCAGCTCCCCGAACGCCACCAGGTCGGCGTTCTTCCAGGCCTCGGCAGCAACCATCAGGCTCTCGGGGTTCCCCGTGGCCCCGTCGTAGAGGGCCTCCGTCTGGGGCTTGGCGGGGGCCGGGGTCTCGACGGGCTCTGTGACCTTGGGGGCGGCCGGGGCCTCGGGCCCCCTGGCGGGCGGGCAGCGGGGCGTGCGGCAGCACACCTGGACGCGCATGCAGCAGCCCTGGAGGACCGTGAGGAGCAGGAGGCCGAGGATCAAGCTTGTGAGTTGGCGCATGGACGCAGGATGCCGTGTTCGAGCGAAGCAGGACAGGGGAAAATGGACGACGGCGGGCCGAGAGTGGATACAGTGCGCCGTTCCCAAGGAGAACTCCCGTGCCCAAGGCCAACAAGACCAGTCGCGGCGGCAGCAAGCGCGGCAAGCACAAGCCCGGCAAGAACCGCAAGGGCCAGACCAAGCGCAACATGACGCGCCTCTCGACCCGCAAGGACCAGAACCGGGACTAGTTCGGGGCCCGCGCCTTCTGTGCGCGGGGAAGCCATGCCGCACCGCGAGCCAGAGGCCGTTCCGTCGGGAAAGCCGAAGGCGGATCTCGGACGCTTGCAGATCGCCCGTGGGGCCGCGGGGCCCGCACGCGTGCGCGGTTTCCCGTGGCTGACGATCGTCCTTGGCGTCGGCGTCGTCGCGCTTCTGTTCCTGTTCCGTGCACCGCTTGGGCGGCTGCTCGGTGGGGAGGGCGGCAAGCCCCTGCGAACCGGTCGAGCCGTGAAGGTCGTGCCCGGCCAGGCGGAGGAAGGCGATGTCTCCTCCAACGGCTACATCGTCGCCGACCGGCAGGCCTCCCTGGCGACCGTCCTCTCGGGGCGGCTCGTCGAGATGGAAGCCACCGAGGGCGACACCGTCGAGAAGGGTGCCGTCGTCGCGCGCATCCAGTACGACGACCTCGAGGTGCAGGAGCGGCAGGCCATCAAGGCACGCCTCTCGGCCGAGGCACGCCTCGCCCAGATTCGGGGCGACACGGCGACGGCGCGTGCCCGCGTCGACGAGGCGAACAAGGAACACGCGGCCGCCGTCCTGACGGCCGCGCGACTCGACGCCGACATCCTGGCCCAGAAGGACGTCGTCGCCTCCGCCTCGGAGAACCGCGATCGCCTGCTGCGGGATGTCGAACGCAATCGCTCGCTCATCGGGAAGAAGCTCATCAAGGCGGAGACGTGGGACCGCGTGCAGACCGCTGCCCGCACGGGCCAACTCGAACTCGACGCCGCCACCAAGCGTCTGCGCGCATTCGAAGCCGGGCGTACGGCGTGGGATGGCCAGGTCGCGCGGCGCCTTGCGGCTGCCGCCGTCGCGGAGAGCGTGGTGCGCACGGCGGGGCTGGGCGAGGATGTGGCCGCGGCCCGCGTCGCGGAGGCCAAGCAGGCCGAGAAGCTCGCCGGCATCCTGCTCGAGAAGACGCGGATTCGCGCGCCCTTCACGGGCCTCGTGATCCGCAAGGACGCCGAGAAGGGGGAAGTCATCGCCCCGACGGGCGCCGGCAACTCCCGCGGCAGCGTGCTGACCATCGTGGACCCGACCTCGCTCGAGGTGCAGGTCGAGCTGTCCGAGCGCCGCATCGCGCGCGTGGCCGAAGGGGATCGAGCCATCGTCTTCCTGGATGCCGACCCGGACACCGCGCGCCGCGGCTCCGTGCGCAAGATCTGGCCGCGCGCCGACCGCTCCAAGGGCAGCATCGAGGTGCGCGTCAAGCTCGACACGATTCCCGCCGACCTCCGGCCGGACATGGCCGCCCGCGTGGTCTTCAAGGGCACGCGCTCCACCGGTCCCGCCAAGGCGGCCTATGTCACCGTGCCGCTCGCCGCCATCACCCGGCGCTCGGGCAACTCGCTCGTGTTCGTCGTGCAAGGCGACGTCGTCCGCGGCGTCAACGTGGAGAAGGGCGACGTCAAGGGCTCGAGCGTGGTCATCACGCAGGGTCTGGAGGGAGGGGAGCAGGTCGTGCTCGACCCCCCGGCGTCGCTTGGCAACGGCGACACGATCGAACGCGCGAAGTAGCCCTGAGGGAGACGCCATGAGCGATCCGGTCATCCAACTCGACGGCGTGACGAAGGCCTATCGCAAGGGCGGCCAGGAGCTTGTCGTCCTCGACGACCTCGACATGGAGGTTGCCACCGGCGAGTTCCTCGCGCTCATGGGGCCGTCGGGTTCGGGCAAGTCGACGATCCTCAACCTGATCGGTGGGCTGGACGAGCCGGATGACGGTGACGTCATCGTGGCAGGCGAACTCGTATCGGCGCTCTCCGGCGAGGCGCTCTCGACCTGGCGGGCCCGGCACATCGGCTACGTGTTCCAGGCGTTCAACCTCATTCCCGTGCTTACCGCGCTCGAGAACGTCGAGCTGCCCCTGCTGCTCACGCCGCTCTCGAAGTCCGCGCGCCGCGAGCAAGCGCGCTACGCACTGGAGATCGTCGGACTCTCCGATCGGCTCGACCACCGGCCGAAGCAGCTCTCGGGTGGCCAGGAACAGCGCGTTGCCATCGCGCGAGCTGTGGCCATGGATCCCACCATCCTCCTGTGTGACGAGCCGACGGGTGACCTCGACCGCGACAGCGCGGATCAGGTCCTCGACCTGCTCGCCCGCCTGGCGGCCGAGCACCAGAAGACCATCGTGATGGTCACCCACGACCAGAAGGCGGCGGATGACGCCAGCCGGATCCTGCACTTGGACAAGGGTGTCGTGCAGAGGGTCGGCCGATGAACCTCGGTCGCTTGGTCAGGCGCCAGGCCTTGAGCCATCCCGTGCGAGCCTTCCTGACCGTGGGCGCGGTCGCGGTGGCGATCTTCCTGCTGTGCTTCCTGCGCTCGATCGTGACGAGCCTCGACGCGGCCGTCACCGAGAGCTCCGGGCGCCGGATCATCACCGCGAGCGCGGTGAGCCTGTTCCAAGCGCTGCCGGCCTCCTACAACGAGGCCATCGGGGCCATCGACGGCGTCGACACCGTGAGTCGCTTCACGTGGTTTGGCGGCGTCTACAAGGACCCCGAGAACTTCTTCGCGCAGTTCGGTACCGATCCGGAGCTCCTGCTCGCGCAGTATCCGGAGATCGTGCTGCCGGAGGAGCAGAAGCAGGCCTGGTTCGAGGACAAGCGGGGCGCCATTGTCGGGATCGGCATCGCGAACAAGTTCGGCTGGGAGGTTGGGCAGACCGTCCCGCTCAAGGGCACGATCTACCCGCAGACCGGTGGCAAGGCGTGGGAGTTCACGATCCGCGGCATCTACCGCAGCACGCGGGCGAACGTCGACGAAATGACGCTCTACTTCCATTGGCCGTACCTGGACGAGTCGCTCGAGAGCGGGGATGCCATGGGGCCGCGGGGCACGAGCGTCTACCTCATCCGGCTCGAGGACGGCTGGGAGGGTGAGCCCGTCGCGCAGGCCATCGACGAGTACTACGCCGGCGGTCCGCAGCGCACGCGCACCCAGCCCGAAGCCGCGTTCCAAGCCGACTTCGTGAACATGATGGGCAATCTGCCGACGTTCCTCGGGATGATCGGCGGCGCGGTACTCATCGCGATCTTCTTCGGGGTCGTGAACACGATGACCATCGCTGCGCGCGAGCGCTACCGCGCCACAGGCATCCTCAAGTCACTCGGCTTCTCCAACCAGGTGCCGCTGCGGCTGTTCCTGATGGAGTCCACGATGCTCGTGTTGGGGGGTGGTGCCATCGGCATGTTCCTTGCGTGGCTGAGCCAGCCAGCCATGAAAGCCATGTTCGGCGCCTTCATCCCGGTCTACCACGTGGCGCAAGATACCTACCTCGCGGCGATCGTGACCTGCGTGGCCGTCGGCATTCTCGGCGGTCTGATCCCGGGCGTGCGCGCCGCGCGCCTGCAGCCGGTCGAAGCCCTGCGGCGGGGGGTCTGATGCGCCATCGCCTGGTTCCCTTCCGCTATCCGCTCCGCAGCCTCATGGTGCGCTGGCAGGCCTCGCTCTTGAGCGCACTCGGGATTGCGATGTCGATCGCCGTGCTCTGTGGCGTGTTCGCCCTGCGGAACGGCTTCGAAGCGCTGCACGCCGAGACCGGCAGCGACGACGTCATCGTGTACCTGCGCAAGGGTGCGACGAGTGAAGGCGAGAGCGGCATCACGCTCGATCGCGTCAACATGTACAAGGCCCTCCCGGAGGTCCAGCCCGGCAAGAACGGACAACCGCTCGCGGCCGGCGAGAGCTACCTCGCGCTCTTCCTCGCCAAGGCCGATGACCTGGGCCTGGTGAATGTCCCCATCCGCGGCGTCGAGGCGGCCTCGCTCGAGATCCATGGCGACGCGTTTCGGCTCGTCGAGGGCCGAGCGCTCGCCTTTGGGAGCGACGAGATCATCGTGGGTCGGCCGCTCTCGTCCCGCATCCACAGCTGCAAGCTGGGCGACACGCTGATGGTCAACGTCACACCGTTCAAGGTCGTGGGCATCTTCGAGAGCGACGGCGCCTACAGCAGTGAGATCTGGGGCGACATCGACCGCATCGCCGCGGCGCTCGAGCGACCCATGCGCCAACGCGTGGTCGCCAAGATGCGCCCGGGCGTGGACATCGCGGCGCACATCGAGGCCATGGAGAACGAGAAGCGGCTGCCGAGCAAGGTCATGACGGAGCGTGCGTACTTCATCTCGCAGACGGGCTTCCTCGGCAACGTGCTCGTGATCCTCGGCAACCTCCTCGGTGGCATCCTCGGCATCGCCGCCATCCTGGGAGCCGCGAACACCATGCTCGCTGCCGTCGGCTCGCGAACGCGCGAGGTGGGCGTCTTGCGCTCGCTTGGCTTCGGCCAGTTCGCCGTGCTCATCGCATTCCTCACGGAGGCGGTCTTGATCGGTCTCGCGGGCGGCCTCATCGGCTGTCTGCTCGTCCTGCCTCTCGACGGCCTCCAGACGGGCACCATGAACTGGAAGACCTTCACAGAGACGGCCTTCGCCTTCCGTGTCGACGCAGGGCTGCTTACGACGGCCGTCTGTGTCTCGGTGGGGCTTGGCCTCGTCGCAGGCCTGGTGCCCGCCTGGCGCGCCTCGCGCCTGAAGCCCGTCGAGGCGATGCGCCGCTCGTGATCGCAGGCTAGCGCTTCAGGACGCCGAGGTCCACGCGGCTGTCCTTGTCTTCCAGGGTGATCAGAACCCGGCGCATCTGCTGGGTGGATCGGCCGAAGTCCTCGTAGATGCGGGCGTAGATCTTGCTGCGCGCCTTCGTGCGGAGTGCGTCACTGCCGAAGTAGTGGGCGCCGAACGTGTAGGTGCCGGTCTTGGCGTTCGGCAGGACAAACAGCTCCGGGCCGAAGCCCGTCGTGACGTCGGCCGAGAGCACACCGCCCATGGGGGTGCCGGGCTTCTCGTAGTAGCAGTGGGACCCCGCGGCATCGTGGATGTGGAGGTCGACGTCGGTGCGGTCGGTGTTCCACTCCATGACGACGAGGATGTCGGCCTCGCGAACGCCGGCTTGTTTCGTAATGGCTGCGAGGCGCTCCTTGGCATAGTCACGGAGCGGACTCGGGCGTGTGCCGTCCGCCATCGCGCGCAACAGGCGTGAGTAGTCAAGGCACGCCACCTGGCCTAGCGCACCGAAGCGCGTCACGCCGACGCCGTGCATGGTCAGCTCGTAGAACACCAGCGCCAGGTCGGCGTTGCCGAGCTCGTCGAGACAGCGCGCAATGGAGAGCCAAGTGGGGGACTCCCACGGGCGCTTTTCCGTCACGCGGCGCAGCAGGTGGTAGGCGTCCGCGCGCCGCTTCCAGGCGAGCGCGCTGAAGGCCACGTCGCGCGCGAGGGTCAGATCCCCCGGGTTCTGCTCGATCAGGGTGCTGAGCGCCTTGAGGCCATCGGCGGCACCGTAGCGCGCCTCGCGCCGGCCGGCTTCGGTGACGGCGAGGTCGTAGCCCAGTCGACCGCTGGCCAGCCCCGTCCGGACGGCGGCCGGCACGGCGGCGTGGGTGCGCACGGTCGTTCGAAACGGCGCGGGCGCCACCACGAAGGCGCTTGAAGGCAGCGCGGCAACCCGCGTGCGGAGGGCCTTGGGGAGCGCCGTGGCGATCGCGCCGGGCAGGCCCTCCAGCTGGTCGAGCATGCCGAGGAAGCGCTGCTTGGGATCGCCGAGCGTCTCCATCGCCTGCGCCCACTCCCGCGCGACGACGGCGGCGGCCAGGGCCGTCTTCACCGGGGCGACGTCCTCGCCCGTGATGCCGCGGCGGAGGTAGTCCTCTTCGGAGTCGAGCATCAGCAACGAGCAGCTCGAGCCGACCACATGGAAGTGCGCGGCGTACGCGCGGGCTTCGGCTGCCGCCGCGCCACCGAGGGACTCCAGCTGCGAGACCGCCACCTCGCCGTAGGTGCGCGCCGTGATGGCGGAG
>JAJDEM010000028.1 GCA_029259795.1 Planctomycetota bacterium | reverse complement strand
CCTCGTCGAAGACGGGCGCCACGACGACCTTGTCGAGCGCGGCGGGGTCTACGAAGGTCTCTGGCGCGTGCAGACCGGCGAGGCCGTCGCGCCGCGTTCGTGAGGGCGTGAGGGTTCCGCCTAGCGCCAGAGTGGATCGTCGGGCTTGTCGTGGTGACGCCACCAGGCCTCGAGGCGCTTGACGGCGTCACTCGGATCCAGCGTCCCGAGGCTCGGCAGGTCCGTGTCACCGCCCGGCGCCGCGAGCCGGAACATCAGCACCTGCAGGTCGCGCATCAGATCAGCGGCTTGCGGATTGCCCGACGAACGACGGCTGAGCGCAACCAGATGACGCCAGGTCGAGCGCGCGATGCCGTGGCGCTTGCGGCCGGGCACGCTGGGCGCCATGCCACTGAGGGTGGTCAACGCCGCCGCTGTTCTCCACCAATGCTTTGGCTCCACGGAAAGGACCCGCTCACCGAGCCAGTTCGCGAGGCCGGGAACCTTCAGCCGCCTGAGCGACTCAAACGCCGTGGCATACCAGCCAAACTGGTAGCCGGTCGGAAAGGACTTGTCGTAGGTCAGGGTCTCGGCGGCCTTCATGAGGCGCGGGCCGACACGCGGATGCAGCTCCCCGAGCGTCTTGAGCGCCTCCAGCGATACGGCGTGCCAGATGACCCGGTCGTTGGCCTTGGCCGTTCGAAAGCGCAGGGCGAGCTTCAAGACCGCCGCGTCCAGGCGTCGCGCCCACATCTCGTGGCCCGGCGACGCGAAGCCATCCGCGGTCCGGCTGGAGCGGTAGAAGCGCCCGGCCAGGCGCAGTGACCGCACCACCTTGCGGATCTCGCTGAGGCGCTTGAGCTCGAGCGCCTTCTCGAGTTGATCGATTACGGGGCCTACGAGCATCAGAGGCGGTGCGGCGGAGCCCGGCTCCTCGGGTGTCTCCTCGAGTTCCTCCTCGCCGCTGGGCGTGATGACCGGCGCGCGTGCGATGGGTCGCGGCGTGACGGGGTGGTAGGCCGCCGAAGACCGCAGCAGGAACAACAGCGCGAAGGCCGTGTCCTGGGCGCTTGGCTTGCTCGCCTGGCTGCGCGGGTCGACGCCCGCGGGCCGGCTCGAGTTCCAGCCGCCGGTCTTTGGCAACTGGCGGTTGAGAAGCCAGCGCGCGCCTGCGCGGTACCACGCGACGCCACCGACGTCCTCGAGGTCCATGAAGATGCACGCCTTCTCGAGCGCGTAGAGGCGGTAGAAGGGCATGAAGCCAAGCCCCTGCAGTCCGTGAACGCGCGGTGCACTCAGGATGCGCAGCGCGTGGCGACGCAGCGCGGCCCGTCCCTTGAGCAGCGCGGTCCGCACACGCGCGTTCAGCTCGGCGTCGGCCTCGATGCTCTCCTTGAGCGCTTCGCTCGCCAGCGCGATGTTGGCGAGCCCCATGAACGTGCCCGTCGGATACGGTTGCATCATCGGGCGGAAGGCCTTGTCGTCGGGCGCGTAGTAGGCCCACGAGCCACCGGGTCTCTGCGCCTTCAGCAGCGTGTCCAGGTGCAGACGCCAGGCCTTCTCTGCCGTCTTCGCCCCGGCACGCTCGGCGGCCCAGAGACCGAGGCACGCAAACTGCGCCGTCGAGAGATTGCCGGGCGGCACCCCTCCCGCGCTGTTGTAGCCCCAGTACCCCAGGTCATTGCGAGGACCCTTCCGCAGGCGGTCATGGATCTGGAGCAGGTACTTGTGCTCCTTGCCTTCGACAGCGAGTGACTGGAGCAGCATGCAGGCGAGGCCGGCTTCGTAGGTCCGCTCGCGGACCTGCTTGCGCATGTAGCGCATGATGAAGCCCAGCGCCGCCCGCCCGCCCTGCTCACCCTCGGGGATGCCCGCGTGGCGTAGCGCCAGACCACCCAGCACCGTTTGTCCGGCGTTGCCAAGGATCGATCCGTTCTTGAACTGCTGCTTGCGCAGGACGGCGACGCCCTTGCGGATCGCGTCGTGGATCTCGAGCCGCATCGTCTCGTCGATGCCCGCACTCTTGAGCCGCTGCTCGGTCTCCTCGTAGCCGTCCGCCGAGGCGCGCGCGGGGAGCAGCAGCCCAGCCAAGAGCAGGAGGCCTAGGAGGAGGGGCGTGCGCATCCCCCCAAGTAACGCCAGATCGGGCCCGGAAGGCGAGACCTTCTGCCTGGCGACTTCAGAAACGAGCCATGGATCAGAGAGCCGGCGCGGGCGCTGGCCTGCGCCCATGACTCAGCGGGTCTTCTCGGGCGCCGGAGCGATCTCGTAGACCACCGTTCCCAGGACGAAGACCACGCGCTTGCCAATCGCGAGGTACTTCGCCACGCGGGCATCCGCTTCGAGGAGCTTGAAGTACGCGGGCGAGAACGCCGTGAGCTTCACGGTCTCCTGGCTGCCGTCCCAGGTCGTGTCGATCCAGCGGCCATCGGCACGGCGCACGAAGCTCTTGCCAGCGGCACTCACAATGCGTTGGCGATCGCTGCTGTCGTCATCGAGCTCGCCAGACGCTGCCTTGCGGCGCTTGAGATCCTTCGAGGCCTTGGTCGCCGCGTCGAGCGCGGGCGTCGTGGGCGCCGGTGTCGTCGGCGGACCCGAGGGCGGCGGCGGGGGGGTCGGCGTCGGGTCCGACGGCTCGCGCAGGCTCGGCGGCACGCTGCCCCCGGGACCTCGGTACTGGCCGCCGGGGCCACCGCTCGAGCCTTGGGCGCGGCGCCTGGAGAGTCTCTTCCCACCAATCTGGAAGAGCGGGTTCTCGCTGGTGACGCGCCGGCCCAGCTCCTCTTCCTCCACCACGAGCCCGGCGGTGTAGGGGGTCACGATCGCGTGGCGGGTGGCGAGCTGCACGATCTCAGCGACCACTTCCTTGTTCTCGCCGTGCAGCCGCACGGCATCAAGCAGGAACATCACCTTGCGGTTGGCCCAGAGCCGGGGCAGGAAGTCGTGCTTCTCCGTGGCGGCGAACGCGATGTCATGCGTGCGCTCGACCGCCTCGGCCCCGATCTTCCCGCGCACCGTGACGGTCCGCGGGCCTGCCTTCTTGTAGCGGCCGTAGATCACGACCTGCCCGCCTTGGAAGAGATCGGGGATCGTGCTCGGGTACACATCCTCGACGCCGCCGCCGAGGTCGAGCACGACATCCGTCATGACCGGATGGCGGAGCTTGCGGAAGAAGCGGCTGGTGACGATCTCGATGTTTTCGCCCGGAGCGATGTAGTCGCGCGTCCCGCCGCTCGCAGCGGCGATCCGGTCAAGCAGTGCGACGTCGAGGGCGTAGCCGACCCCGAACGTCGAGATGCGGGCGCCGCCCACGTTCGAGGCCTTTACGAGGTCGACCAGGCTGTCCGGGTGCTTCAGTCCAACCGTGGGCTCCCCATCCGTGATGAACGCGACCACCGAGAGGCGCTTTGCCGTGTGCATGGCGAGTGCCTCCTCAAGCGCCGCCGCGATGTTGGTGGATCCGCCGGCGCTCTGGGACTCGATCCACGCGAGCGCTGCAGCCTTGCCCTCCTTGCTGGCATCGATGAGCCCATCGCGAAACACCCGCGTGCCGCTGGCAAACGCGATCAGGTTGAAGCGATCACCCTCGCGCAGCGTACGGACGCCGTGCGCCATGGCTGCGCGCGCCTGGGTCAACTTCATACCTTCCATCGAGCCGCTGGTGTCCAAGACGAAGACAACGTCCTTGGGCGTCGGGGCCGTGCTTGCCGTGACGCTGGGCGGTGCGAGTACGGCGACGAACGTGCCGTTCTCCTCGGCGCGCTTGCTGCTCAGCATCGAGAGTCCGACTTCTGCCTTGCTCCGACTCACGTAAAGGAGCAGGTCCTTGCGCTGCCGGCGCTCCTTCTGCTCGAGGTGGATCACGGCGCTGCGATCCCCGTCGCGCTCGATGGGCAGCTCATGCGACGGGCTGTAGATGCCCTTGAGATCGACGCGGCTCTCGATGCGAATCTGGATGTCGGTCTGATCCACGGGCGCGCCATTGAGGCGCTCGGTGGCCAGCGGGTAGCGGAACTCCAGGACGCCGGCATCTTGACGAAGCACCTGCTGGAACGAGAGTCGGATGCGCACGTCGCCGCCCGCCGGAATGGGAAACACACGCGCCCGGAAGAGTCCACGCCCCATGTACTCGAGCAGGCCGGGGTCTTGGCGCCGGCTGACGATGCCCTGATAGATCGCGCGGGCCGCCTTGGCTTCGAGCACCTCGCCCTGCACCATCTTGCCGCCCATCGTCATGGCGAACTTGCTCACCACGGCACCCTGCGGCAGCGGGAACAGGTACGTACCCTCCAGCGGCACTGTGGCGTCGCTGTGGAAGGTGTGCTCCACGGTCACATGCGCGACTTGATCACGCAGCGTCGCCTCGACGCGATGGTGCGACAGCCGAATGGGGGAGCCGTCCCTCGTCGCTGCGTCCGGGTTCCGCCCCCCCGGTGCGATGAGGATGCCGTTGGCGAAAGCGCTCGGGGCGTTGAAGGCGGCGGCAAGCAGCAGGACAGTCACGCCAAGCAGCGTGTGCGGGGTCGATCGGAGCATGGTGCGTCCTCCTACGGACCCACTGCCGTACGCAAGCGCCGGTCCGCTACCGCAAGCCCAAGGAACGCCCGCCCACCCGTGGACGGATGGGAACGCCGCTACCCCTTGGCCCCGCCCAGCGCGTCAGCCGCCCGCCGCCGCCGCGCAACCACCCCTCAAGGGAGTCAGGCGCACGTGCCACCGCCTCGTGACCGCGTCACCGGGGGGTGCGCCAAGCGGCTAGCCCCCTCTGAGGCGTCGCGTGACGGGCCCTACCAGACGAACCGCAGCCTGGTCGGCGGGTCCTCGCGCAGGAAGGCCATCATCGTCTTGACGTCGTCCTTCGTGGCGAGGTCGGCGATGCGCAGTGTGGCGGAGCCCTGGAACTTGTCCTCGGCGCCGAAGACCTCGATGCGGACGTAGCCGGAGGCCAGCGCCTCGAGCGTCTTGCGCTCGGCGAGCCCCTTGGCGGTGGTGAGGCGCCTCTCGATCTCGGCCAGGTCCTTGGGGTAGGCGTCCTTGCGCTTCAGCGCGAGCTGGAGCTTGTTGCCCTTGGTGTCCTTCTCGGTGACCTCGAAGAACGGCTCGAAGGCGCCGAGCTCGATCGCGATGGCGTCGACGTCAACGGGCGTGACCTTGCGCATGGTCTTCGTGAACATGTCGCCCCAGTCAACGAAGAGGGAGGAGATGCCGAAGATCGCGATCAGGGCGACGAGCGAGACGAGCCCGAAGCGGATGTGGTCCTTGCGGGTGAGCGGGGGCTCGGGCATGGCCGTTGCGGTGTCGACCGTCCGTTGCTGGGCGTCCACCTCGCCATCGGGACCCAGGGCGTAGATCGTCTGGGTCTCGAGGTTCTCGCCGTACTGCACGGAGCGCACGGTCGAGAAGAGACCCGAGCGGAGCTCGAGCGGGAACGACTGCGCGAGCTGCTGGAGCAGGTCGCGGAGCGGCTCGGCCATGTCGGTCGTGGGCGAGGGTGCGCGCCGGCGGGCCGTGTCGCCGAGCAGGCTGAAGCCCGATCCCTCGATCTCGAGCGAGAAGCCGTAGCCGGCCTGCTGCGCGAGGCGCATCCAGTCGGCCAGCCTGGCTTGTGCGTCTGAAGCCGAGCCCAGCGGCCCCTCGATCAAGCCGTCGAGGTAGTAGGTGCCGGTCAGGGGCTTGGGCGTCATGGCTGCCTATCCGCGGAAGGTCGAAGAGAAGAGCGGCACCTCGGAGATCGCCTGCCAGTTGGGCATGCCTTCGCGCCAGATCAGTGTCGTGGCTTCGAGCTTGCCGTTGCCAAGGCCCATGCGGATGGCGGCCTCAGAGACCGGCCCGCGGCTCTCGCCGCTTAGCTCGTAGAACCACTCCTTCACCCGCGCGCCCGGGGCGGCGGCCGACGGTTCGCTGTGGGCGGACGCTCCCTGGCCGGCCGTCGGGATGACGTACGGCTGGCTGGCCTGGTCGGCGACGAAGTCGCCGGCGGGCGCGCCCTCCGGCAATACGTTGCCCCCCTGGTGGCCGTGACCGGCCGGTAGGCCACCCAGCGCGCGGGTATCGACGCCGAGCGTGGTGTCGTGGGCATCGAGGCGTGCCGCGGTGTGGCGTCGATAGGCCTCGGTCTTCATGCGCTCTTGGCGGAGTTGCTCACGCAGGCGTCGGCGTTCGCCGCTCGCCTTCTCGCGCTGACGCGCGGCGGCCTTCTCGTCGCTGAGGCACAGAATGATGATCAACCCGATGCACGTGAGGAGGAACCCCGCGAAGAACCAGCCAACGGCGCTGCGGCCCTTGCTGTTGGCGATCGCGGCGCAGGCACCACCGAACACAATGCTGCTGACAATTTGGAGTCCCATGTCCATGGATACCGACGCTCTCCCTGGCAGGCCGTGGCGGCTCGTTCTGATCAGGCTCTCTTCCCGAGGGCCCTATCGTGCGCTCCAGCGGTGGAGATGTCTAGTGACACGCCCGGTCGGTTTCAGGCGTCGAAGAGCTTCACAACGGCGAGGTTGTGGAGGAAGTGTATCAGCATGGCTGGGTAGAGGCTGCCCGTCTTCCACTTGACCCAGCCCAGCAGCCAACCCGCAAGAAACAGGATCGGGAAGCTGAGCATGCTGAAGTGGACGGCCGCGAACATGGCCGCCGCGACGCTGATGGCCATCATCGGCCGGAGCGCCACCTGGAGCCAATGCTGGAGCAGGCCGCGGAACGCGATCTCCTCGGAGATCGCCGGGAAGATCGCGATCGAGAGGATGAGCATGGCCTCGGTGAAGCCGTCCTTGCGGAGTTGACTGACGAGTCCGCCGCCCTCCTCCTCGAAGGAGAGGATGCTCTGCATCCAGTCGTGATAGGCGTAGTTCAGCCCGAGCAGCGGGACCAGCAGGACCAATCCCACCCAAGCGGCCCAGTGGTCGAAGCCCATGCGCTTGAACTGCTGAAGGAGCGATGGCCAGTAGTGGACCGAGAAGTAGACCGTCGTGACGAGCAGCACGACGTCCATCAAGAGCACGTGGACGCCCAGGTGCTCGCCGCCGGCGACGGTCGTGAGGATCACGGACATGCCGACGATGACGGCGAGGTAGCTCAGGAGCAGCGTCTTGACGTTTGGCGCGAGCTTGTTGATCAGCTCGCCCGTCGACGGGCGGAGCTCGCGGATGGGGGTCAGGACGCTCTCGGGCTGCTTGTAGGGCGTCGCGCAGGACTGGCAGAAGTACATGCGCTTGTCGAGCGCGTGGCCGCAGTACAGGCACGAGATCCCCTCACCGAAGGAGGCGAGGTCACCGGGTTGGGGGGGGCGGAGCTCGGACATGCGTCCCCGAATCCTATCCCGAGAGGGAAGGGGGCTGAAACCCGTTGCGTCTTGGGGCATCGTGTAGCCATCCCCTGGAGCGAGGAGCCCCATGTCGACGGCCAAGGTAGACCTGCACCGCCTCGCCCGGGTCGCGAACACGATGATCGTCGCGTTGACCGTTGGGTCCTTCCTGGCGGGGCTCTACATCTCGTTCTGGTTCCACTTCCTGACCGTTTTCTTCCTGCTGCTGACGGTCATCAACTTCTTCTATCGCTACGTCCAGACGCGCCACACGATCCTGCGCAACTTCGGCGTGATCGGCCAGGTCCGCTACATGCTCGAGAGCCTCGGGCCGGAGCTGCGCCAGTACCTGTTCTCGAGCGACACCGAGGAGCGGCCGTTCACGCGCGTGGATCGCGCGGAGGTCTACCGCAAGGCCAAGGGCATCGACGCGGCCGTGTCCTTTGGATCCCTGCTCGAGTACGGCCCAACCGAGGTCAAGCTCCGGCACTCGATGTACCCGAGCCCGCAGGCGGACCTCGAGCCGTTCCGCCTGACGTTCGGCGAGGAACGCGGTATCGAGAACTGCTTCACGCTCACGAAGCCGATCATCATCAGTGCGATGAGCTTCGGGGCGCTGGGCGAGCCGGCGATCCGCGCGCTGGCCCTCGGTGCGCTCCAGTCGGGTATCGCGATGAACACCGGCGAGGGCGGCTGGCCCAAGCACCACCTCGAGGAAGGTGGTGATCTCATCTTCCAGATGGGGACGGCGAAGTTCGGCGTGCGTGACGGCGAGGGCATGCTGGACGAGGCGAGGCTGCGTGAGCTCGCGAGCTTGCCCGCGATCAAGATGATCGAGGTGAAGTTCTCCCAAGGAGCCAAGCCCGGCAAGGGCGGCTTGCTTCCCAAGGAGAAGATCACGCAGGAGATCTCCGACCTGCGCGGCGTGCCCATGGGCAAGGATGTGATCTCGCCGCCGTATCACGCGGAATGCCGCGATCACGCGTCGACCCTGGCGTTCATCCAGCGGGTGCAGGAGGTCAGTGGACTTCCGACGGGCATCAAGATGTGCGTCGGCTCGCTCGACGAGGTGGGGGAGTTGTTCGCGGAGATGGCGCGGCGCGACATCTTCCCGGACTACATCGCCATCGACGGGGGCGAAGGAGGCACGGGTGCGGCGCCGAAGCCGTACATCGACTCCTTCGGCATGCCGCTGCTGCCGGCGCTGGCCGGCGTGGATCAGCTCCTGCGTGATCTCGGCATTCGCAATCGGCTCAAGGTGCTGGCCGCGGGCAAGCTCATTGGTGCTGCCAAGTGGGTGATGGCCATGTGCCTTGGGGCCGATGCGATCTACAGCGCCCGCGGCTTCATGTTTTCGCTCGGCTGCATCCAGGCGCTGCACTGCGGCGACAACACCTGCCCCGTGGGCATCGCGACCCACGACAAGACGCTGCAGCACGGGTTGGTCGTCGAGGAGAAGGCGGAGCGCGTGAAGAACTACGTCGAGGGTGCAGTGCACGACTTCGAGGAGCTGCTCTGCTCGATCGGCGTGACGCATGCCGGTGCGCTGAATCGATCCCATCTCTACATTCCGCCGCAGTCGATCTTGGCCGGGGAGGCCCGCTGATGAGTACAGATCCGAACCCCAGTCCCGAGCCGCCCGCCCCGGTCGGTCGCTCGCCGGCCGTCATGACCATCCTGTGGATCGCGAAGCTCGGCGCGGCGGTGATCCTCCTCGGCGCGGGTAGTCTGAAACTCAGCGGCGACCCTCACGAGATCGAGCTGTTCACCACCCTTGAGATGGAGCCAGCCGGTCGCTACTTAATCGGCGCACTCGAGTGCGCCGCGGCGATCCTGATCGTGATTCCCCAGAGCGCGGTCTACGGGGCGTTTCTCGGGCTCGGGCTGATGTGCGGCGCGATCATCGGCCACCTCACGAAGCTGGGCCTCGCGGGCATTCAGTTCGCGCTCTTGGTTGCGGCGCTCTGTCTGGTCGTGCTCTACATCCGACGCCGCGACGCGCCCTTCATCGGGAACCTGCTGGACCGCTGAACCGCGCCGCGTCTGCGGGGTCGTTTCTGCGCAGGACCCAAGTAATGGGTCTTAGGGGGCCAGCGCCGGGGCCCCCGAGCGTGGGGGAGGGCGCTGCTACCTTGCCCGCCGAACGCCAGCAATCCAGGAGGTCGCGATGGTATCGGTTCCCGGCAACTCAGACGAATACCCCACCGTCATTGGCGCCGACGCGCGCTTTCAGGGTGAGCTCTCTTTTGAGGGCAGTGTCCGCATCGACGGTTCGTTCGGTGGGTCGATCAAGACCCCCGGCAAGGTCTTCATAAGCCAAAGCGGCAAGGTGAAGGCTGAGATCCACGCAGGCAGCGTCACGATCGACGGCAGCCTCGAGGGCAACATCGTGACCGAAGGTCGCGTGCAGCTCAACGCGACGTGTCGCCTCAAGGGCGACGTGTCCGCAGGCAAGATGCAGATGGCCGAAGGCTCCTCGTGGTCGGGCATCTGCGATGTCGGTCCGAACGCCGGCAAGAACACGGCCGATCCCAAGGCCGCCGCCATGCGTCAGATCACCGAGGCCGCTTCGGGCAAGAAGTAGCCTTCCACGCTGCCCGCCGGCTGGGCCGCCAAGTTGGGCGGCCTGTCGGGACAGGCAGCCTTCGGGCTTTCTGGCAGCCGTCGGGGTTTCCGGCAGCCCAGGTAGGCAACGTCCATGGCACGCACCACGCCCCCGCACGAACGGCGCATCCTATGCACCTCGTGCGGGGGTCTTCTCGTGGTGGCCCATGAGGCGAAGTCCGTCAACTGCAGTCACTGCCACCAGCGCGTGATCTGCGAGGCCTTGACGCTCAAGGACTACATGGCGGTGCGGCGGCTGCGTACGGCGAACGCCATCCGCATCACGAAGAAGGGCCATGTGCTCGCTTCGATCTGGTGCGAGAAGCTCACGGTGGAGGGTCGCCTCAAGGGCGACGCCATCTCGCTCGGGCGCATGTCGGTGAGCCGCAAGGCCGAGGTCCAGGGGGATCTTCGAGCCAAGACCCTCACGATCGAGGAGGGCGCCGTCGTCCGCGGCGTCATGCGCATCGGCGCCGAGCACATTCCAAAGCACGAAGCCGTGCCGCAGCCTGGCGCCGTGCCGCAGCCTGGCGCCGCGCCGCGGCCGCCCGCGCGGGATAGCGGGATCCGCTTCGCGTCCGAGGAGTAGCGCGTGGCGTGTTACCGCGCGCCGTGCCCAGCGCCAAACGCGGGGGGCGGCTAGCGGTAGGCGGCGCGCTTGCGCGTGTCGTCGGAGCGGATCATGAGGACCGAGAACTCGTCGGTGGGGTAGGGGCCCACGACGACGTCCTCGCCCAGCAGCTTGCGGGCAATCAGGTCGATGGCGCGGCTGAAGCGCTGGGTGCCGTCGCGGGAGCTTCCAAAGAGCGGCAGCGCCGTGCCGTCGCCCGCCCTGGCTTCGAGGGTGCGGACGTAGACCGCGCCGTCGTGCACCGCGGGTAGCGCGCCGAACTGACCCGGCTTCATCGGCATGGTGATCTCGGTGCCAGTGGCCGGACCGACCGTGACCTCGGAGTCGAGCGCGGCTCGGCCCGTGAGCACATCGGCGATGAGTACCCGGTAGCGGCCGGGAGCCAGCGCGAAGCGCATGTGCCCGCGCGCACCGTCAAACGCCTCCGGGCCCCGGACCTGCCAGCCGAGGGACGACCACTTGCCGTCCGTGCGCATGAAGTAGGCCAGCGGAGCGCGCCGGTCGCCGCGGGGCTGGCGCGTGCCGACGTTGCCAGTCAGGCGCAGGGTGAGCGGTGCTGTCGTAGCCTCGCGCCGGGCGTCCACGGCGAGCTTGAGGATGGGGACGCCGCCCGGGCCTTGGGATTCAGGGATCTCGACGTTCTCGAGCAGCACGGCCGGGCG
>JAJDEM010000270.1 GCA_029259795.1 Planctomycetota bacterium | reverse complement strand
AGACGAGCATGATCTCGCCCGTGATGCTGGTCACGGGCGTGATGAAGGGGATGACCCCTTCCGGCATGCTCTCCGCCGCAATGGTCAGGCGCTCGGACACGAGATAACGAGCCGTGTAGATCTCGGCATCCCACCCGAACTCCACCCAGACAAGAGAGAGGCCGATGGCGCTCGCACTGCGAACGCGGCGTACTCCAGGAAGACCGTTCACCGTGCTCTCGATGGGGAACGTCACATACTGCTCGACCTCGTCGGCGGCATACCCCGAGGCCTCGGTGAGGATCACCACGGTAGGGGCGTTTAACTCGGGGAACACGTCCACCGGCATGGTCGGGACCTTGTAGAAGGCAAACCCGAGGAGAAGTGCCGCGGCGACGAGCACCAGCACGGAGTTGTCGAGCGAGAATCGGATCAGGCGCTGCAGCATGATTAGTGATCCGGTCCGGCATGGAAGGTGCCGTCAGCGTGGAAGTGTCCACCCTCTTGTTTGTCGCCCCCGCCGCCCACGAGCATCAGCTCGTAAACACCCGCGTGGACGATCTCATCGCCCTCCATGACGCCGCTCTCGACGACAACCCAACGACCGTCCGTGATGCCGAGGTCGGCCTTCATGCGGATCACCTTGTTGGGATCCTTCGGATCGCGTCGAAAGATGATCTTGTCGAGGCCGTCCTGAATCACGCACTGCAACGGGATCGCCAGCCCCTTACCCCTACTCTGTACGACGATCACCTCCATCTCGGTCGAAACATCGGGTCGCGCCCAAAGTGGGCGTTCCGTCCCGCTGGGCGTCAGCAACAAGTCGATGGTTCGTCCCATCGCATCCGCTTCGATGCCGATGGTGACCTCGCCCTCGAGTGTGGCGGAGACGCCGACAGCGCGACCGCCCGGAGGCAGGACCCGCCCCCGCATGCCCTTGCCCAGGCGACCGAGGTCGGCTTGAAGGCCCAGGCCTCGGAACCGGATGAGTGTGGGGTCGAGCGTCTCGAGCACGGTGCGGCCCACATCGAGCCAAGCGCCGTTTGTCACACCCAGGGTCTCGACGATCCCCGCCTGCCGCGCGCGCACCTCGATGCGGTCGAGTGCACGCCACCGCCGCTGCCGCTTGCCGTTCGTCCCCACGTCCTCGCGCAGGAAGGCGACAGTGACACCCAACAGCGCCGCGGCTCGTGAGAGGGCCAGGTCGCAGGTTGCCCCCGCACAGTCCTCAGCAGACGCGCCGACTGCTTCTGCGTAGAGCAGCGGCGTTGCCGCCCGGTGCGCGGCCAACTCGGCTTCGATGATCGACTGCGTCCCCTTGAGTTCAGCTGCTTCCTCCGCCACCTCGGCCAGAGCGGTCCTCGCCACGGCGACTGAGGCGCGCGCTTCAGTACGTGCCGAGGCGACACCACCACCCGCGGCGCCGATGCCCTCGATCTCCTTCAGGCGCTCCTGCCACACCTTGAGTTCTTCGAGGAGGCTCGACGCGTGCTGGGACACGCTCGCGAGACGGCCCGTGGCCGCAGCCGACTTCGCTCGCAACTTGCGCACGGCGAGAATCGTGTCGGCCAGCTGTGTCTGAATCTCACGCCACGCGGGCGAGTCGATCCGAAACAGCACGTCGCCAACCTCTACGGGCGCGTACTGCTTGACGAGCAGTTCGACCTGGCCACTCAACGTCGCGTGGTAGGACCTGTGGGCGTCCGGCAGCGATTCAAACTTGCCGGGCACGCGCAGCGTGCTCCGCACATCCCGCATCTCGGCCTTGGCGAACGTGATCCCCAGATTGCGCCGCACGGCCGAGGGAACATCGATCCGGTTGGTGATCGGCGCAGCTTCGGCTGCGGCTGCGTCGGTGTGAGACTCGTCTGCCTCGTCACCGTTGCCGCATGCCGCGAGAGTCAGCAGCGCTAGCACAGCGAGCAAGAGAGCGCGGACGTTGTCGAATTGCCTGGTGTTCATCGGGTCTCTCCTTCGGGGCACGGGCGCACCGTCGGTGTCAGCAGGGGGTCGATCAGGGCGTGGACGCGCGCGGAGGCCTGGGCCCGCTGGAGGCGCACGTCGAGGATCTGGAGCTTGGTTTCGAGCACGCTCGTGAGCGCGTCCTTCAGGATGAGCACATCCATGTCGCCGAGTTCACCGAGCGTGCGCAGCTCGGCGAGTTGCGTATCGGCCATGGGTGCGACCTGCTCGCGAAGCCACGCGCCGCGGACCGTGGCAGCGCGCTGATCGATGCGCGCGTCGGCGAGGTCACCGACGAGCATCTCGAAGCGGGCTTCGTAGGCGCCTTTCGCGGCGTCGCGCGCCGCGCGGCTCTCGGCGATCGCCCGGCGGTTGCGGTTCCAGAGCGGCAAGGTGACCCCGCTCGTGGCGCCGAGCTGCGAGTCGCCATCTTCGTTGGCGTAGGCAGGGCCCAGCTGCAGGTCCGAGTACTGCTTGCGCACTTCGTGGCTGTAGGCCTTCTCCGCCGCCAGGTAGCGCGCGTTGGCCAGCGCGAGATCCGGATTCACCGCACGCAGCTGTGCCCGCTCGGCGCTGGCCTCGAGGACGTCACCCTCCGGGGAGAACGTGGGGACGAGCTCCAGGGCGGCGTCCGGCGTCAGGCCCAACAAGCGGTTCAAGGCCACACGCTGGCGCTCGTGTTGGATGCGCAACAGATCGCGCTCCCCCACCCGGCGGACCTCCTCGAGCTTGAGCACACGCAGCTGCGGGGCGCCGATCTGGTTGGCGTCGCGCTGGGCACTGGCGATCTTCAGCACACCACCGATTGCCTTGAGGTGCTCCTCGATCAAGCCCACGCGCTCGGCGGTCGCGGTCCAGCGGTTCCAGGCGTGGCGCAAGCGCATGACGACCGTTCGCTCCGCGGCGTGCGCCAAGGCGCGCGCGGCGTCGGCCTCCGCAAACGCCTGGAGACGCTCGGTCCGCAGGCGTCCCGAGAGCGGGATCGTGAAGCTCAGGCCGGTGCCGAGGATCCAGGGTGAAGAGACGCTCTCGACGATCCGAAGCAAGTCGAGGCTTAACTGCGGGTCGGGAGCAATGCCCGACTGCTGGGCACCGAGCAACGGCACGCGCGCGTTCAGGCGCGCCATGCGCAGCTCGGGATTGAACAACAGGGCGATGGCCTCGGCCTCCTCGAGGCCGATCCCGTCGCTGGGGTCGAACGGAGCGCGCGCCTCGGCGTTCAGACGCTCCAGGGACGCCGCATAGGCACCCACGCCGTCCGCATCGGCGCGACGCCCTGCCCATGAGCGGTCGTGGGCAGCGAGGTCAGGCGGGTCGGCGCGGTAGCCCTGGCAGGCTCCGAGAAGCAACGGGAGAAACAACAGACCAAAGAGGGCGGAACGCATGCAGATCCCCAGGCCGGGGCCACGATTCGAAAGACGCAGCCCTCCCACCGGGAGACTGCACGAACGTGGGGCTGCGCTAGACCTGGAGGCGGTCGGCGGCTGAGACGGGGTCTGCGACTTCTGGCGGAGCCAGTTCACCCCACGCACCCACAAGACCGAGCTCGGACGCACTGGGAGCGCTTGCCACGACCGAAGCCACGAGCGTGGCGGCGGTCAGTGCGTGCGCCGGCAACACGACGGACCCGTCGTGCACATGGCTCTGAACGAGGACGACAACATGCTCGCCTTCGTCGTCCTTCGGCGCAGGCTTCTCGGGCTGCCCGTGCTCGTGGGTGCAGCCTGAGTGACCACAGCGGGTCTGGTGCTGGGTCGACGTCACATCGTGGCAAGCGTGGCTCTGCATCACGAACACCGAGCTCACAGCTTCCCCGCAGCCGGTGTCACACAACACCAGCGGCACCTGGATCATGATCCAGGCGAGAGCAGCTGTGATGGTGAGTGCGGTCCGCATCAAGACCCCATCGTCTACTCGGAGATCTGGGGTGAGGCAAGAATCACCTGCCCTTCACGGCGACGGTCTCTCGTCTCAGCCCGGAACGCTGGGCTCCGAGCCCTACGATCGTGCTTTGGAATTCGCACGTATTCTGCCCCCGTGGCGCTCGCCCCCCTCCCTGTCGATGCGGTCCTGCCCCAGCTGCTCGCTGCGCTTGAGGCCTCGGGCGCCGCCGTGCTGCGCGCGCCGACCGGCACGGGCAAGACCACGCGCGTACCACCCGCACTCCTCGACGCGGGCATCGCGGGTCAGGTCATCGTGCTCGAGCCGCGGCGCGTGGCCGCGCGCGCGGCGGCGCGGCGCATGGCGTCGGAGCACGGCACGCGCCTGGGCGAGGCCGTCGGCTACCACGTGCGCTTTGATCGCAAGGCGTCCCGGCGAACGCGTCTGCTCGTCGCCACCGAAGGCGTCCTCCTTCGACGGCTGCAGGATGATCCGCTGCTCGAAGGCGTCGGCGCGGTCGTGTTCGATGAGTTCCACGAGCGCAGCCTCACGGCCGACCTCGCCCTCGCACTGACCGAGCGCGTGCGGCGCGATGTGCGGCCGGACCTCAAGATCCTCGTGATGTCCGCGACCCTCGACCCGGCACCGGTCGCAGCCTTCCTCGGGGACGCCCCCATCGTGGAGAGCGAGGGACGGGCCTTCCCTGTCGGCATCGAACATCGCCCCATGAGTGCGGAAGATCGCATCGAGCGGGCGGTGCGCTCGGCCGTGTTGGACGTCCTCCCGCGCAGCGAGGGCGACGTGCTCGTGTTCCTTCCCGGTGTCGGCGAGATCCGGCGCTGCGCGGACGCGCTCGCCAAGGACGCCACGGTGCACGCGGTGGATCTGCTGCCCCTGCACGGCGAGCTGGCTCACGCCCAGCAGGATGCGGCGCTCGCGGAGGGCAGCCGGCGCAAGGTCATTCTTGCGACGAACGTCGCGGAGACGTCCCTGACGATCCCCGGCGTGCGAGTCGTCATCGACTCGGGGCTCGAGCGCCTACCCCGCTTGGACCCAGCCGTCGGACTCGAGCGACTCGAGACCGTGCGCGTGGCGCGCGAGTCGGCGGATCAGCGCGCAGGCCGCGCCGGCCGCACCGCGCCCGGGGTGTGCCTACGGCTCTACTCGGCGAGCGAGGACGCGCGGCTGGCGACCCGCCGCCCGCCCGAAGTCCAACGGGCAGACCTCGCCGCCGCCGCCCTGGGGCTCTACGCCTGGGGCGAGAGCGACCTCGCGACGTTCCCGTGGTTTGAAGCACCCCCCCGTCATGCCTTGGATGGCGCGGAGCGTCTGCTCGGGCGCCTGGGCGCGGTCCGTGACGGACGGATCACTGCGGAGGGTCGCTGGATGTCCACGCTGCCGACCCACCCGCGCATCGCGCGCATGCTGGTCGAGGCGCGCACGTGCGGGTACGGACGCCGGATCGCCTTGGCAGCGGCGATCTTGGGGGAGCGCTCCCCGTTCGTGCCGCTGGCGCGCGACCATGCGCTGGACCATCAGAGCGACTCGGATGTCCTCGACCTCGTCGAAGCGCTGGAAGCGTTCGAGCGCAGCGGTCGGCTGGGCGGCGGTGTCCGCCCACTGCGGCGCGGGCCCGCGCGCCAGGTGCTGCAGGCGCGCGATCAACTGGCCCGGGGACTCGGCGAGCTCGGGGGCGCGAGCCTCGACCAAGGCCGCGATGCGGACGAGGCCGTCCTGCGGGCCGTTCTCGCAGGCTACCCCGATCGGATCGCCCGCCGACGCGCGCCAGACTCCGAGCGCGCGGTGCTCTCCGAGGGCCAGGGGGTCCGCCTCTCGCGGGAGTGCGCGGTGCGCGAGCCCGAGCTGTTCGTCTGCACCGACGTCGATGCTGGACGCCGCGGCGAGCGCGCGGAAGGCTGGGTGCGGCGCGCGTCGGCCATCGAGCGCGCCTGGCTGCCCGCCGAGCGCATTGAAGCCGAAGAGCTCGTCACCTTCGACGCGGCGAGTGACTCGGTGCGCGGCCTGCGCCGCGTGCGACTGGGCGCGTTGACTCTCGAAGAAGTCGCGATCCAGGTGCCACGGGGGCCGGCCGTCGAGGCTGCCCTCGCCGCCGCTGCGGCTGCGAATCCCGAGCGCGCGCTCGCACTCGAGGACCCAGCCGTCACCGCGCTACGCGCACGCGTGGCCTGCTTGCGTGCGTGGCATCCGGCCCTCGACCTGCCCTCCTTGGACGACGAGGCGGTCCTCGCCATGCTGCCCGACCTCTGCCGCGGGCGCCGCTCGTTCGCGGAGTTGCGCAAGGCCCCGTTGCTCGAGCTGCTGCAGGGGCGGTTCACGTGGGACCTCCAGCAGGCGCTCGCCCGCGAAGCCCCTGAGCACATCGAGGTACCGAGCGGGAATCGGATCCGGCTGCGCTACGAGGAAGGACGCCCGCCCGTGCTCGCCGCCCGGATTCAGGAACTCTTTGGACTGCTCGAGACGCCGACGGTCGCGGGCGGTCGCGTGAAGGTGCTCATGCACCTCCTGGCACCAAATCGGCGCCCGCAGCAGATCACCGACGACATGCCCTCGTTCTGGGCAAACACCTATGGGGGGATTCGCAGCGAGCTGCGGCGGCGCTACCCGAAGCACGCCTGGCCCGAGGATCCGTACACGGCCAAGGCCGAGCGCCGACCGAAGCGGCGCCGCTAGCCGAGAACCGTCGCGTTGTCCGCGCCCAGCTCACCGCCGGCCCAGTCGGTCCGACCGGGGGTGTCGAGTAGCTTCGGCCCGAGCGCGGGCAGCACGATGCGGTTGCCGTTGACCGTCACGCGCTCCCAGTGGCCGCGCGCGTTGATGTGTTCGTCTTCGCACAGGTCCTTGGCCGACTGGATCGGCCCCGCGGGCACACCCGCCTGGGTAAGCGCAGCCACGACCTCCGCGCAGGGCAGCGTCTGAGTCCACGCGGCGATGGCCGTATCGATCGCTACCTGGTGGTCGATCCGTTGCTTGTTGGTGGCGTAGCGCGCGTCCGCCGCCATGTCGGCGCGGCCAGCCGTCTCCATGAGCCGCTGGAAGATCGAGTCGCCGTTCGCGCCGATGACGATGTGTCGGCCGTCTGCGCACGGGTAGGCGTCCGTCGGCACGACGCCCGTGATCGTGGTTCCGGAGGGTTCGCGGACGACGCCGCAGCGGTCGTACTCACTGCCCGCCGCCTCCATCACGCCGAGGACCGCCTCGACGATCGAGACATCGACGACCTGACCACGACGCTCGGCATCGCGCTCGCGGCGCAGGAGGGCGAGCAGCACCCCGATGACGGCTTGGAACGCCGCGAGGCTGTCGCCCAGGCTGAGGTTCGAGCGCACCGGAATCTCGCCGGGATGACCCGTCACGTAGCGCAGCCCCCCCACGGCCTCACAGACCGACGCGAAGCCACGCCGCTGGGCGTCGGGGCCATCCTGGCCAAAGCCCGAGACGCGCACGTAGACGAGATCCGGATGGTCGCGACGGAGGTCGTCGGGCCCGAGCCCCCAGGCTTCCATGCGACCGGGACGGAAGTTCTCGATCACGACGTCGCAGGTGGCCGCCAGCCGACGCACCTCGGCCCGGCCCGGCTCCGTGCGGAGATCCAGCGTGATCAGGCGCTTGTTGCGGCCCAGGCTCCGCCACCAGAGGGAGGTGCCGTCCTCATCCAGCACGCGCCACCCACGAACGGGGTCGCCCGCGGCGGGGTCTTCGATCTTGATCACCTCCGCACCGAAGTAGGCGAGATAGGTCCCCGCGAGTGGGCCCGCCATCAGCTGCCCCAGCTCGAGAACGCGCAGGCCATCGAGGGGCCGGGCGCCATCCGCAGGTGTCGTGTGCTCGTCCATGGTTCCTCCGCCGGGATTGTTCCATGCCGCCCCCGCAGAGGCCCGGGGCCCGGTAGACTGCGGGCGTGTTGGGAAACGCTCTTCTCTCGTGGCGCGCCGCCTGCGTCGTTATCGCCCTCGTCCTGCTGTCGGGCTGCGGGGACAACGCGCCCTCCGAGCAGGTCGACGGCAAGACCCAAGCCTTCTGGACCCGTCAGCTCGATGAGTACAGCCCCGGCGCCAAGGTCGAAGCCCTTGCAGCCCTGGCCCGCTTCAAGGAGCCGCCCCTCGAGCTGATCGCCGGCTACCTCGATGACAGTGCGCGCTCGGTGCGGGCCGGCGCCATGGCTGCGCTCGGCAGCATGGGGCCCGCCGCGGTCGCCTACGCGGAGCCGCTCGCCAAACTGCTCGAGGAGACGCCCGAGGGCGTCGACGAGCGAACTGCCACGGCCCAGCGCAACGCAGCGATCGCTGCACTGGGGGCCATGGGCCCGGGAGCGCTCAAGCACTTCTCCCACATGCTCGCCAGCGAGAAGGCAATCTTCCGATTCCGCGCGGTCCATACCATCCGCCCGTTCGTAAAGGACTTGAAGGACGGCATCAACACCGTCCTGCCCCTGATGAAGGATGAGCATGTAAGTGTTCGCCGCGCAGCCACCAAGACCCTCGGCGCCGCGGCCGCAGGCTCCAACGACCGGCGGGCTTCCGAGGCGCTCATGCTCGCCATGGAAGACCTGGATCCTCAGGTCGCGACGAGCGCCGCCATCGCCCTCGGGGGCGCGGGTGGGAGCGCCGACATCGAGGGCAAGGCCCTCTCGAAGGGCCTCTACGCCCATCGCCAGGATGTGCGCGCGGCGGCCGCCTACGCCTTGGGCCTCATGGGTGAAGAGGCCTCGCCCTACCTGCGCCAGCTCGCGGACCTGCTGAAGAACGACAACCGGCACATGGTCCGCATCCAAGCGGCCCGTGCGCACTACCGGATCTCCGGGTCGCCCGACGCCGCGCTGCCCCAACTCGAGAAGGAGGTCCAGTCAAGCGACCTCGGCCTCTGCCGGGATGCGATCAAGGCCATCGGAGAGATGGGCGCGGCCGGTGCGCCGGCGCTGGGCAGCCTGCTGCCGTTCCTCGAGCGGCCGGGCTTGCGGGTCACCGCCGCCCGCGCCATGGGTGCGATCGGGCCTGCGGCCAAGTCGGCGCTGCCCGAGCTCGCGAAAGCGGCCGAAGCGTCCGCAGGCGCCGACCGCAAAGAGATTGAGCAGGCGCAGCGAGCGATCACGGGCGAGTGACGGTGGGGTCGGTAGAATCACGGCATGCCCAGCCCTGATTCCCTCCGCCGCCTGGCCAACCTGACCAAGAAGGTTCGTGATGACCTCCGGAAGGGTGGCATGGGCGTCAACTTCCGCTACCTGTTCCGCTCGACCGCGATCCTCGCCCGCGTCGTCGAGATCCTCGCCGACCATGTGGCGACCGAGGCCGAGGAACGCGAGTCGAACGAGCAGGCCGCGGCGGCCGACGACAGCGCGCCGGTGCGGGATCCGACCTACGGGCGGACGAGGGCCGAGGAGACCGCCTGACGCAGCGCGTTGATCGCGAACGGCTTCTGGATGACGCTCACGATGCGGGGATGCGCAGTTGCCAGGGATGCATCGCCGGTGACGACAACGACCGGGCAGCACACGCCGGCCTCCGTCGCGTCGATACGCTGAAGGATCGACTCCGCCCCGCCTGAGGGCATGTTGACGTCGAGCACCATGACGTCGGGCAAGAGGCTCGCGTACATCAAGACCGCTTCCGACTCCGAGCCCACGGCCTCGACGCGATGGTCGTCCAGCTTCAGCGCCTGGCTCATGAGCTCGCGGACGGAGGGGTCATCGTCAGCGACGAGTACGCAGGCCACGGCCGCCCCTACTGGAACACCTTGCGAAGGGCGCTCTCGACCATCCCCCAGGGGACGAAACCGGGCTTGTCGGTGACCTCGACGCGAATCATGCGCGCATCGGCGTCTACCGTGTAGTTGCCTGTGGCCGTGCCCTCGAAGCGCCCTGTCGACTCGTCGCCGGACAGTGCGATGCCCGCGCCGCGGGCGGTCTCCTTGGCGCGCTGGAGGATCTCGTCCGTGGACGCGTCGTCGGCAACGGAAATCTCGAAGGTCTTGCTGCTCATGGCCGCAGGGTACCCGCCAACCGCGCAAGGGCTAGTGCGGAGCGGCGCCCGATGGCGGAAGGGCCAGCGGCCGGCCCGCCGCCATCAGGTCCCGTCGTGCTGGAGTCCATCCCTTCGCGGCGCCCGATGGCGGAAGGGCCAGCGGCCGGCCCGCCACCATCAGGTCCCGTCGTGCTGGAGTCCATCCCTTCGCGGCCTCCACGTGTCGGCCGCTGTGGATCGAGCGCTGTGGATCGAGCGCTGTGGAT
>JAJDEM010000269.1 GCA_029259795.1 Planctomycetota bacterium | reverse complement strand
CCAAAAGCAACGCCCACGCCCAGGGTCGGAAGCCCGCCAAGGATCCAGACCAGCACCGCCGCTCCGCTGAACGCGACGATCGTCAGCGCGCGCGAAGTCCGAACCAGTGCCGGCGCAGCACCGTCCTCCGTCTGGGAGAGGCACGTGACGCCTGCGGCGTAGAGACCGATGCAAAGCGGCACGAGCAGCACCATCCACGACACGTGCTGGTCCAGCACGAGGGGCCAGACCGCGATGCTGGCATTGGCAAAGCGCGTCAGGCCAAGCAGCACGGGGCCTGCGGCGTCGGCCGTGCGGCCGCCGAAGTCGGAGAGCAAGGCGAACGCGATCGCAGCGATGACCGCAGGACCGAAGCCACGCGGTCCACCCGAGAGCACGAGCGCGCCGGCAATGCACGCACCGACGAGGCCAAGCACCGCCCACGCGCGCAGGTCACCGGAGGGCAGGGGGCGGGAGGGATCCTTGACCTTGTCGACCTTGCGATCGGCGAAGTCGTTCGCCGCCATGCCGGCGGCGTAGATGAGCAAGGACGTCAGCGCCAGCTGCCACCAGACGGCGGCCGAGAGCGAGCGCAGGTCGATGCCTGCCACACACCACGCCAAGGCCCCGCACGCGAGGGCATCGCATATCGCCGTCGGGGCCAGGGGGAGCCGGACGACGCGCAGCCAAGGCTTGATCACCGAGCAAGGATCCTGACGGGCTACAGGTCGAACGCCCACATGATGTCGTTCTTGAATGCGAAGAACATCAGGATGAGGAGGAGGAAGAAGCCCACCTTCATCAGGTTGTACGTGAGCGCCTCGCTCAGCTTCTTGCCGCGGATCTTCTCGATGAGGATGAAGACCAGCTGGCCGCCATCCAAGATCGGGATTGGCAGGATGTTGAGTACGGCGAGCATCACGCTCACGTAAGCGAGGAACCACAGCAGTCTGAGGAACCCGTCCTCGGCGAAGCTCTTGCTCGCGCCGATCAACCGCACGGGTCCGGCGATGTTCTTGTTGAAGCTCAGGTTGCCCGTGACGAGTGCGCCGATCGTGCGAAACACGTTGGTGGTCTCGCGGACCATGCGGTCCCAGCCGAGTTGGACGGCATGGCCGAAGCCGTCAGTCTTCCAGGGCTCCTTGAAGATGACGGGACGCACCTCGATGTCGCCCTCGTGGACGAGCGCGACCGGCGTGAGGTCGAGGACCTGCTCGGGGCCATCGCCGACGGTGACGGTGAACGTGATCGGCTCGCCGGCCTTGACCGACCGCAGGGCGTCCGGAATGGCCTCGAACGACCCGATGGCGACCGTTCCGACCCGCACCACGCGGGCGCCGGGCGGGAAGCCTGCGTCCATGGCGGGCGAGGAGGGATAGCGCCACAGGCCCGACTCCGTGAGATGGAATCCGCCGGCCTCGATCGCGATGGCGCGGTTCGTCAGCTTGCCGTACGTGAGGGCGATGCTCTGGAAGTACTTGGCCGCGCTCGCCCGGTCCGGCAGGTCGAGGGTGATCTCCTCCGTGTGTTCGCCACGGCGCACCACCAGGGCGCTGACCGGGGCATTGAACGGCAGCGCCTGGACGGCGAGCCGGCTCCTCAGATCACGTACGACGCCACCGGCGTTGGCCGAGACGAGGACGTCGCCTTCCTTGAGCACGCCCTCGGCGGCTCCGCGCACGGCCGTAACCGTTGCCTCGACCCACGGCACGATGCCGATCTTGGGGCCAGGTGCCTCGGCGTCCTCCACCGGACTCGGGGTGATCCGTACGGTCGTGCCATCGGCGCGGCGGATCTCGACCGGCGAGATGCCCACATTGAGCGCGGCCATGAAGGTCTTGAGCGCCTCGGTACCGCCCCGGACCGGAATGCCCGCGACCGTCACCGGCTCCTCGTGGCCGATCGCGACCGTCGTATCGTCCTTGCCGAACTCGACGCCTGCAACCGCGCCAACGCCGAACACGAGAAGCCCACGCTCCTCGTTGTAGATGGGGCGGTACGCGAGGGTCTCGCGCTTGCCCGCGCGCTCGACGATGATCTCACCGTCTGTGTCGGACGATCCCACGGCGACTTCAACACGGACGTCGAGGAACGTCGGCGTGTCGTTGCCGCCAATGCTGATGATGCGGTCGCCCGTCTGGACGCCGGCGCTCCATGCCGCGCTGCCGGGCTCGACCGTGCCGACCAGGGGCGGCTCGTAGACCCCGCCGAACTCGATGCAGGCCGTGTAGAACACGATCGCGGTGATGAAGTTCATGATCACGCCGGCACAGACGATGAAGATGCGGGCCCAGGCGGACTTGCCCGGGAACTCATCGGGCGCCGGGGGGCGGCTGTCGTCACCGCCCTCGCCGGGCAGCTCACCGGCCATCTTCACGTAGCCGCCAAGCGGAATGGCCGCGACCCGGAAGTCCATCGCGTGGTCGGCAGGATCCGTCTGCCGGCGACCGACAGTGAAGCGCCGCTGGCCGTCCCGGGTCTTCTCCCAGCCGAACAGGCGGGGGCCGAAGCCGATCGAGAACGTCTCCGTGCGAGTGCCCGTAAGTCGGCAGGCGTAGAAATGACCCCACTCGTGGACGAAGATCAGGAAGCTGATGCCCAGGATGGCCTGGATCATGGAGCCGCCCGGTAGCGACGCGGCCAGCGGGAGGCCGACAAGCAGGGAGAGGCAAAGGCGGGGAAAACGGCGCTGCATGGAGGGCGGATCCGGTCGGGGGCGAAGCCTCCAAGGGTCGCCGGAGGGGAGGCCCTGCGCCCGAAAAATGGCAGAGCGAGTGCTGAACGACGCGCGCGAGCCCATGAGCGCTTCTGATACGCCGTTCGCGGCGGCCAGGGAGGGGGGGCCAAGCTAGGATTCCGGCCCGAAGCACACGGAGGACGAGACCATGGGCGGACTGAGCTATCGCGACGCCGGGGTGGACATCGACAAGAAGATGGCGGCTGTGGGCAGCATCAGCGCCACGGTGCAGTCCACCTTCACGCCGGGAGTCCTGCACGATCTGGGATCGTTCGGCGGCATGTTCTCCGGCACCTTCGCCGGGCTGAAGGACCCGGTCCTCGTCGCGACCAACGACGGGGTCGGCACCAAGGTGCGGGCCGGCGTCCGCGCTGGCCGCGTGCGCGGCCTGGGCCAAGACATCGTCAATCACTGCGTGGACGACATCCTCGTCCAGGGTGCTGAGCCGCTGTTCTTCTTGGACTACTTCGCGTCGAGCGTGCTCGATCCCGCCGTGTTCGGTGAGGTGATCGAGGGCATCGGCGAGGCGTGCCGTGCGGCCGGCGCGGCCCTCCTCGGCGGTGAGACGGCGGAGATGCCCGGGGTCTATCAGCCGGATGAGTTCGATATCGTCGGCTGCATCGTCGGCGTGGTGGACCGCGCCAACATCTGGCCGCGGAACGTGAAGGCCGGCGATGCGCTGATCGGCCTGCGCTCCGACGGCTTGCACACCAACGGCTTCTCCTTGGTCAATCGCCTGCTCGAGCGCGACGACCTCGACATGAGCCAGGATCCCGGCGCGTTGGGCGAGAGTCTCGCGGATGCCTTGCTGCGTCCGCATCGCTCCTACCTGCCGGCCATCCGAGCGGTGCGTGAGTCCATCGACATCCACGCGTTGGCCCACATCACAGGCGGGGGGTTGCAGGACAACCTGCCGCGCGTGCTGCCCGCCGGCGTGGGGGCCGAGATCGATCGCCACGCGTGGACGCCGAACAAGGTCTTCTCGTGGATCCTCGAGACCTCGGGCATGGATCACGACGAGGCCTACCATGTGTTCAACATGGGCTGCGGCATGGTCGTGGTCGTCGACGAGGCCCAGGCGGCGGACGCGCTGGCCGCGCTGGGGGCTGCCGGCGAGGAGGCGTGGCCGATCGGTCGGCTCGTCACCGGCGGGGGCGTGACCTTCACCGACTGAGCGCCCTCGTGCGCTCAGCGTGGCGGCAAGTCTGCCAAGGGCCACCAACGCATGCCGTTGGGACTCGCGCGCCCGGTCTCGGGAACGCGCGCCACGGGCAGCGGAGGATCAGCCCGCGTGTTGAGATCGCTGACGCCCTCGTTGACGAGGGTCGTGTTCGTCTCGTCCCGGTAGAAGGTCCGCCAGCCTCCGTCCGCTGTGCCCCAGGGGCGGGCCACGATGACGAAGTGGTCACGTTCGAGGAGCGACGGCGGGCCGGGGGCCCCGTGCAAGACCAGGGCGATCTCCCCAGCGACGCTCGAAGCCCGCGGCAGCATGATGTCGATCCGATACTTCGGACTCACGGCGACCAGCTGACCGTCGATCTCACGCAGGAGCAGGGACCGCACGAGGCCTTCCGCCCGCAGGTCTTCCAGCCAGCCGTAGCGGCCATGGGCCACGTGGTAGGCCACCTGGGCGTCCGCGATCAGC
>JAJDEM010000268.1 GCA_029259795.1 Planctomycetota bacterium | reverse complement strand
TGCAACGCAGAGGGACCTGATGGCAGCGGCCGCGAAGCGGCCTTCTGCCGTGGGGTGGCCGACACGTGGAGGCCGCGGAGGCCCGTGCTGCAACGCAGAGGGACCTGATGGCAGCGGCCCGGTTGCCGGGCCTTCTGCCATCGGGCGGCAGCGGCCGCGAAGCGGCCCTCTGCCATCGGGCGGCGGCGGCCGTGAAGCGGCCTTCTGCCATCGGGCGGCAGCGGCCCGGTTGCGGCCCCGCTGCGGGGGCTTCTGCCGTTGGGCGGTCAAGAGGCCGCGCGGTTGGCGAAGCCTGCCTTCTTGAGCGCGGCTTGGATGCGCGCGGGGGTCGTAGCCTCTGTCTCGTAGAGAACCCGCGCCGTCTTGGTCCGCTTGGAGACCGTGACCCGCCGAGCGCCAGCCACGGCACGCAGGGCCCGATCAGCCCGCGCCTCACAGTCGCCGCACTCGAGGCCCGTAACGGTCAGCTTCAACGTTGCGGTCTGGATGATCGAAGCGCCGTAGCCGGCCTTGTGGACAGCGCTCGTGAGGTCGCCGTCGCGACCGACACCGGCCTTCCTCAGGACCGTCGCTTCGGTCCCTGTCGGTGCGACGATCGCGCTCGTGACACCCTTCACGGCGCGGAGGGCAGCGGCCACACGGGCCGGGCAGCTCCCTCAGGTGACGCCGCTGAGCTTGAGGAACACCTCCCGAGGCGGCTTTGCCTTGGGCCGGACCTTGCCCGCCGCGCCCCGCGCCTCGGCCTGGCTGCCGAGCAGCAGGATCAGGGCCAGGATCGCGAGCGTAACCATCGCGCTGCGCGTGAGTTGAGGCATGTGGTTCTCCATGGGGGTGGCCTCGGCGTCCGCTGCGTAAGACCTTTGGAGCGCCTCCCGAATTGCGGGAAATCCAGCCCCGGGCCTTCCCTCCTGTGGCAGAAGGGTCCGGTTCGTCTCCTGATTGGGCGGCAAGCGCAATTGCCCTGGCCGCGCACCCGTCCTTTAGGCGACTCCGTGGAGCCCCGCATGTCCGCCACCCCCAGTGATGCCGACTTGGTCGGTGAGGCCTTGTCCGGCGTGACAGGTGCCTTCGACGAGCTTGTCGGTCGCTACTGGCGGGCGGCGGTCTCCATGGCCCGGCAGCGCACCCGTAGTTGGGTCGACGCCGAGGATGCAGCCCAGGAGGCCTTCGTGCTGGCCTTTCGCAAGCTGCGGAGTCTGCGCAGCCCCGAGCGGTTCGGAGGCTGGCTGTTCATCATCGTCCAGCGCGCCTGCATCGAGGCCGCGCGCCGTCGCGCGCGTCGACCTCTCGCGGTCGCTGATCTCGAGGGCATCCCCGTGTCTGAGGCCGACCTGGATCCAATCCGAGCTTCCGCTGGTGAGGTGCGCGAGCAGATTCGGCTCGCGATCGACGCGCTCCCCGAGCACTACCGCCCCGTCGTGATCCTGCGCTACGGCCAGGGCATGGCGGTCAAGGACATCGGCCAGTCGCTGGGCATCCCTGTCGGCACGGTCGTCAGTCAGATCTTCCGCGCAAACCGTATCCTCCGTACGAAGTTACAGCACTTGGTGGTGCAACGATGAGCAACGCCCACGACTCGCCCCGCGACCCGCCCGAAGTTCCCAACGGCAGCGATCTAATCGATCGCCACCTCGCGGGGATCCTCACGCCGGACGAGGAGGCGCAGCTCGAGCATCTCATTCGGACGTCGCCCGAGTGGCGAACGCGCTACCGTGATGCCGAGCGCATGGCGCAACTCCTGCATGAGGGCATCGGAGGCACGGGCGCTCCGCGTGCACGCCGTCAGGCGATTCGCGCGCGCATCGCAAACACAGCGAGCACAGAGCGGCGCACGACGCCCCGGAGTCGTCGCCAGTGGTTGGTTGCAGCCTGCGCCCTCGTGGCGTTGGGCGCCACGTACTTGTTCCTCGCGACGGACGACGATGCCGACCTGATCCGTCCCGTGCACGCGGACACGCCGATGCCGCTGGTCGACCTCGCGCGCTCCTCCGATGTGCTGCTGCTTGGAATGGTCGTCGCCGATGGCGGTCCGCCGCGCTTGCGACTTGAAAGCACGATCTACGGCGTCGCAGCCGAGCGCGCGCTCGAGCTGCCGGCGGGTCTCGTTGCCGGGCAGCGAGTGGCACTCTTCGGCCGCTACCTCGGGGACGAGGCGATCGAGGTGGTCGGCGGACCGCGCGGGGTCGTGCCGCTTGACGGCATGCTGCGCTGGGAGGGCCGCATGCGGCAGCCCGCCGTCGTGCGGGCACGTGTCAAGTCAAGCGAAGAGCTGCGCTCTCTCGACAGCGCGCTGGCGGACCTCACCGCGTTCCTCGCGTCCAGCGCATCAAGCCAGGGTGTGCGGGGCCCGGAGGCGCTGCAGTTCTCTGCCGAGATTACCGCGCGCTACCTCGGTCGTTTCGCCATCGAGCGGGTCCAGCCGCTGCTGATGCGCCTCATCCGGGCGCGCGAGAAGCATCCTGAGGCGCGCAACGCGAGCGCGGAGGCCCTTGTGGAGGCCGATCCGCTCCGTAGCTGCACCCAACTGCTCAAGGCGATCCTGATGCAACCCCTTGAGCACCTCCATGCCGAGAGCGAAGACGGCTATGTCGTCATGCGCTGCCTGCAGCTGATGCAGCGTCGGGGGGAGCGCGTGCTGGCCCCCGATCTCAAGACCTTCTTTGAGCGTGTGCACTGCCCGGCACTCAAGCGGGCAGCACACGCGGCCGGGTTGGCCGTGCTCGGGGAAGGCCCGCGCAAGCCGGCCGCTGACGTGACACCGACGCCGCTGCGGCTCGCGGATGGCGACAAAGAAGCCGTCGTGATTCCCGGCTGCGGTGGGGGGGCGGACGGCGTACTCGTCGTCTTCCGGCATGCGGGCGGCGTCGGTCAACTCTCGACGCTGGTGCAGGCTGCGATCCACGCACGGCGCTGCGTTTTGATCCTGCCGCAGGATGCCGTCGATGCGCACGGCTGGCTCCAGCGGGCGCACAAGGAGGCACCCGGGCGTATGAGCGCGGGCCCTGTGACGTTCCTCGGTGTCGGGACGGGGCGCACACGTGCGCTCCAGGCCGCCACGACACGCGCACCGAGTCGGCTGATGCTCGTCGGGGGCGCTGGGGCGGCGACATCCCAGCTGACTCTCGACGCGCTCGAGCGCGGCGGCGTGGCGGTGCAGCGTGAGACGGTTTCCGTGCTGACAGATGCCCTTGCGGATTCGGCGCTCTGGAAGAGAGTCCTTGCAACCGAGTAGATTGGTTAGGACCATTCCAACGACATACGGGCATCGGCTTTTTCGATGCCCTCTCTGCCTCGGAGACGGACATGCGCTACATCCTCAGCATCGCGATGCTTCTCGCCACGGCAGCCCTCTTGACGGGTTGCTGAAGCGGCGGCAGCTGCGGCTAGGTAGCCGTTTCATTTCCAGCGGAGGCCCACGGGCCTCCCGCGCCGCGCTCCCGTACGCGAGTCATTGCGCGGCCCCCGTAGGGGCGTCCCGAGCATGTCGCTACGCGCCGTGCGCTGTGGGCGCCCTCGAACCCCAGGGCGTCGTCCGCGCCGCCCGGGCGACCCTACGTATGCGTCGAGTCCAGATCCACGCCCGGGTCGTGCGGCAGGTAGTGGGCCCAGCGGCGGCCGAACAGCCAGCGGAGGCTCGCGCGCTGGTCTTCCATGATCATGTAGAAGACCGGCAGCAGCACGAGGATCAGGCCCGTGGCGAACGCGAGGCCGAAGACGATGGACACCGCCATCGGGATCAGGAACTGCGCCTGGAAGCTGGTCTCGAGCATGATCGGCGCGAGGCCCGCGCAAGTCGTGATCGAGGTCAGCAGGATCGGGCGCATCCGGCCGCGAGCGCCCGCGATGACGGCTGCGTGCAGCGGGAGCCCTTCCCGCCGCTTGCGGTTGCAGAGGTCCACCAGGATCAACCCGTCGTTCACGACGATGCCAGCCAGTGCGACGATGCCGAGCATCGAGAGCAAGGTGATCGGGAACCCCATGAACGCGTGGCCGCCGATCGCTCCGATGAGGGCGAAGGGGATGATGCTCATCACGATGACCGGCTGGATGTAGCTGCGAAACAGCACCGCGATGAGCACGTAGATGACGAGCAAGGCGATGGGGAAGAGGTACTGGAGCGAGCCGGTGGATTCGCGCGTCTGCTTGCGCGCCCCCTCGAATGACAGCGTGACGCCTGGGAAACGCTCGCCGATGTCCTTCGTCGCCTTGCGGATGCCCGTCGTCAGCTGGGCGACGTTGGCTTTGGTGTCATCGACCTCGGCCTTGATCGTCGCGGCGCGCTTGCCGTCGACGCGGGCCAGTGACGCGTAGCCCCGGTCCGTAGAGAACGTCGCGGCTTCGGAGAGGGGGATGCGACCGCCATCCGGCAGGCCGATCCACAGTCGGCCGAGGTCTTCGAGATTGCGTCGCTCGGAGGCAGGCAGCATCACGCGGACGGTGACCTCGTCGTCGCCGATCTGCAGGTCTTGCACCTCGAACCCAAACAGCGCGTGGCGCAGCTGCAGGGCTACCTCCGCGCTCGTGAGCCCGAGGAGCCGTGCATCCTCGCGCAAGCGCATGCGCGCCTCGAGCTTGCCGAGCTCGAGGTCGTCATACATCTCCTCGATGCCCTCGAACTGCCGAATCTCGCTCCGTACCCAGACGACGGCACGCTGGAGTTGCTGCAGGTCCATACCCCGCACGCGGATCTCGAGATCCGGACCGGACGGGCCGCCTGCGCGCGCATTGAATGACAGCCGCCGCACGCCTGGCAGGTTGGCTGATTCCTTGCGGAGCAGGGCGAGGATGTCTTGTGAGCGGCGCATGCCGCGCGCCTCGCGGACATCCGCCGCGAGCATCTCGATGGTGATCTGGCCGACGACGGCAGGATCGGTCGCCTGGTCGCGGCCACGGTCCCCGAACGAGGCGCCGAGCACCGAGAACACCGAGTGGACCTCCGGCTTGCTCTTCGCCATGGCCTGGATCTGGGCGAGCGTGTCGGCGGTGACCTCCTCCGGCGTGCCGGCCGCCATCTCGAGCTTGGCCGTGAGGGTCTCTGCGTCCACCTCAGGGAGGAAGACGAACGGAATCAGTCCGCCGGCAATCAAACCGAACGTCACGGGGAGCATCCCCAGCGCGACGGCGGCGGTCGCATACCGCCAGCGCAGGAGGAACGTCAACACGGCGCCCAGCATGTCGGGCAGCCAGCCTTCGAACACGCGGTGGCGCGCCGTGTCGAGCCGCTTGAGGAGCGTGCGCAGCGCGCTCGGCTTCTTGACCTTGGGCGCGCGGGCTGATCCGTGCGCGAGGTGCCCCGGCAGGATCACGAAGGCCTCGACCAGCGAGACGAGCAAGGCGCAGATCACGACCATCGGCATTACACCGAGGAACGTGCCCATGCGTCCCTCGATGAAGGCGAGCGGAAGGAACGCCGCGATGGAGGTCAGGACCGCCGCGATGACAGGCATGGCCACCTTGTTGGCCCCGTCGACGGCGGCGTCCGCCGGCGTCATCCCTTCGCGCTTCTTCCGGAAGATGTTCTCCCCAATGACGATCGCGTCGTCGACGATCAAGCCGAGGACGACGATCAAGCCGAAGAGACTGATGAGGTTGATGGATAGGCCAATGGCCCACATCACGATGAACGTGCCCATGAACGAGAACGCGAGGCCGACAGCCACCCAGAGAGCCACGCGCAGCTCGAGGAACAACGCCAGGGCAAGCAGGACGAGGAGCAGTCCCACCAAGGCGTTGCGCTGCATCAGGTCGATACGGCCCTCGATGATGCGTGAGAGGTCGCTGGTCGTGTCGAGCTTGAGGGTGCCGCCCAGCATGCTGCCCTTGGTGGCGACGTAGTTGCGTACCTGTTCCGCGATCCGGATTGCGTCTTGCTCGGGGGTCTTGAAGACGAAGAGCTGCACGGCGGCGCGGCCGTCGAAGCTGCCCTTCTCGGTCTTGTCCTCGAACGCGCGGCGGACCCGAGCGACATCCCGCAGGCGAATCGCCGTGCCGTCCGGTTGCGAGAGGATGATCTTGTTCTCGATTTGATCCGGCAGCCGGTCCTCGCCCATGGTGCGTACGCGCACGTACGCCTCAGCGCCCTTGAGCTGGCCGCCGGGGATGTCACGGTTGAGCGCGCCCACCGCCCGGCCAACCTGCTCGAAGGTGATGCCGTACTCGTCCAGGCGCTCGGGCCGGATCTCGATGCTGATCTCACGTTTGCGGAAGCCCGTGATGATGAGCTCGGTCACGCTTGGCAGATCGAGCAGATCGTCGCGGACCTCGAGAGCGGCCGCGTGAAGCTGGTGTTCCGGGACGGCGCCGTGGATGACGACCGCGATGACGGGGATCCGTGGCCGGGCCTCGAGGATCTCTGGCTCCTCCGCGCCTGCGGGCAGGTCCGGCGTTACCCGGTCCATGCGACCGCGCAGCTCGCTCATGACCGTCTCGCGATCAGCGCCGGACTCGAGCTCCGCGGTGATCACGGTCGCGCCTTCGAAGACCTTGGCGCGGATCTCCTTGACGTCGGTGACGTCCTCGATCTCCCGCTCGATCAGGCGCGTCACGCTGCGCTCGATCTCCTCGGGCGTCGCGCCGGGGTAGGGCACGGTGATCGCAATCTGCTCGGCGTCGATCGTCGGGAAGAACTCGCGGATGAGCCCCCAGCGCAGGGCGCCGATGCCGCCGGCGATCACCGCGATCATCAGCAGGTTGACCGCGACCGGATTCCGGACGGAGAAGCGCGGCAGGTTCACGGCGCCTCGGGGGCCATGCGCACGGTGGAACCTTCTGCGACGGACTCGAGGTTCGTGACGAGGAAGTGCTCGCCAGCAGCCAGGCCATCGGAGACCAGCGCCACGCCGGAGAGATAGCGCTCCACGGTGGGGATGCGGATCTCGACGATGGCGATGTCCTTGCCCTCTTGGGGCACGGCGACGAAGACCCGCTCGCGGAGGAAGGCGCGTCGCGGGATCGCGATTACGCCGAGGTGCGTGCGGCCTTCCACTTCAGCGATCAGGTGCCCACCGGGCGGCGCCGGGTTCTGGCCCGGCGTGCCCTCCACGACGACGTAGGCAAAGAAGGTGCGCTGCGAGGCCTGGATCTGCGGGGCGACGCGCGCCACCGTGCCCGTCCAGAGCGGCTTGGTTCGCTCGGGCAAGCGCAGCGAGGCGGTCGCGCCGACGAGTACTTCGTCGTAGCGTCCGGCAGGCAGCGCGATCGGAATCTCGACCCGGCTCAAGTCCACGATGGTGAAGAGCGGATCGCCCGGCTTCACGCGTTCGCCGATCTCGACCATGCGCTCTTCGATCCGTCCCGCGAACGGGGCACTGATCTGGGTGCGGGCCTTCTCGCGTACGGCCAGCGCCACGCCGCTGCGCAGCGCGGCGATGCGCGACTCCGCGACGACGGCCGCGTCTGCGTTCTCTTGGATCTGGGCATCGAGCACGAGCTTGGCGCGCTCGCGCAGGCCGACCTGGAGGCGCTGCGCGTCGAGGTCGCTGCGCGTCAGCGTCTTGGGCACGAGCGGCTCGATGCGTTCAAGCTCGCGTTGCGCGGCTTCGAGCTCGCGGATGGTCACGAGCAGTCGCGTGCGCAGCGAGCCGCGCAGGGTGCCGAGTCGGGTGAGCTCGCCTTCGGCGGCCAGCACCTCGGCCTTTGCGCGGTCGAGCTTGTCTGCGAGGTCCCGGTTGTCGATGGTCACGAGGACGGGAAGGTCGGCGCCCTCGCTCGCAGGTACGACCGTGCCGGCCTCGAGCAAGGGCGAGACAGCGCGTACGACTCCGGTGACCTCGGCCACGACCGTTGCGCGGCGCAGCGCACGAGACCGTCCAAATCCGCGGAGGGTTTCCGGGTAGTCCGCCTTGACGGCAACCTGTGTGCGCACGAGGGGGGCGAGGGCGTCCCCGTCGACGCGTGCGCTGTCGCGGCGCATGGCCTTGAAGGCCTTGAAACCCTGCAGCGCGCCAACCAGCGCGAGGGCGATCACGATGACACTCGCGATGATGCGGCGGGTGAGGGCCAGCGGGGGGTGTTGATCGTCCACGGCTTGGGACCATAGCGCGAATCCGGGGGGGGGGCGTAGCATGGCCGCCACCTAGAGCCCCCATCTCGAGCCCGGAGTGAGCATGAAGATCCGCATCAAGTACTGCGCTGTCTGAAACTACGAGCCCATGGCCGTCAGTTTGGCGACCACCCTCCTTGAAACCCTGAAGTCCGGCGTTGCCCTGCTTGAACTCGAGCCGAGCGGCGGGGGTGTCTTCGACGTCACCGTGGACGCCGAGATGATCTACTCCAAGCACGCGACCGGCGAGTTCCCCGAAGAGGCCGCCATCCTCGCCGAGGTCCAGAGCCGGGTCGCCTGAGGGCCTGCGTGTGACTGATCCGTCCGTCCGCGCTCGACCCGGCGCCGCCTTTGACTGCCCCGAGTGTGGTGGCCGCCTGCGGGGGGCGAAGCCCGGGGCCGTGCTGGCCTGTGCCCACTGCAGGAATCCCGTGGTGGTGCCAGCGGCGGCAGCGCCCGCTGCCGCCGTCGAGGCGCCTGTCGCGCGCGTCGGTCCGGATCCCGACGCGGTTGTGCGCAAGCTGTGGACGACCGCGCTTGGTGTCATCGCCGTGGTCGCCGTCGCCCACCTTGGGCTCTACCTGCTGTTGACGAGCGACGCCCGATCCAACCTCGCGCAACTCGAGGCACGCCACGCGGCTTCCGCCCTGCGCGCGGCGAAGCCTCCGGAGGGCAGCCCGGCACCCGGCACCGACGCGTACCGTCCGTGGCGGTTGTCGAAGGAACTCTGGGTCGACGCCGAGGCTTGGCGGACGGACCGCCGCCAAGTGGACCTGCTACGTGCCGGTTTCACCGGCTCGTTCCTCGTCCAGATGGCGATCACGTTCTGGATCCTGATCCGCCTGCTCGGGTCCAACCGCCGACGCCGGGATGCCGAGGCGCGCGCGAACGCGGCGTAGACTCTCTCGAGGACTACTCGCAGCCGCTGCCGCCGGTGCGTTTCTCACGCTCATCGACGGTCTCCTTGCGCCGCTCGGCGCCCTCGCGGAGGTCCTTCTCCATGATCTCGCGTTGCTGCTTCCATGTCTTGGCCGCGGTCCCCTCGGGCGCGGGATGCCGGGCATGGATCTGGATCATGCGTCGGAGGACGCTCTCGCACATCGGGTCGAGAGCGAACGCCTGCTTGAAGTGGGCCAAGGCCGCGTAGGGCTTGTCGCGGCTCTCTTGCATGAGGACGCCCAGCCAGTTGTGACCCGCGACGTCGCGCGGGTGCCCTTTGACGTAGGCCTCCAGGTTGGCCTGCGCCTCATCCAGCAGGCTGGCGCTCTTCTTGGGATCCGGCTCGCCCGCGCTCAGGTGGCGCAGGCAGTTGCCAAGGCGCAAGGGCAGCAACGCGACCTCGTCGGCGGCGACGATGTACTTGCCGGCCTTCTGCATGTCGATGACCTTGCGGTAGGCGGCCGTCGCGTCCGCGAACCGACTCTGGTTGGCCAGCGACATCCCCAGCCGCCATGTCCACAGGGCATTGTTCGGCTCGAGGGTCTCGAGCCCGCGGTAGATATCGGCCGCTTCGATGTGGCGGTTGGCGCGCATGTACGCGACACCCAGGTTGGCCAGCATCAAGATCTCCTTGGAGCGGCTGCCGAGGCGCCGCGCGATGCGCGCCCCACTGGCGAAGCGCTTCGCGGCTTCCGCAGACTTGCCGGCTTTGAGGTAGCGGCTGCCGAGCTCGAGCAGCGCGAGGAACCAGAGGCTGTCGCGCTCGTGGGGCCGGACGCGGGCGTTGAGGCTGTACATCTGCAGCAGGCTGCGGAGCGCCCGGTCCGGCCGGTCGTCGCCCAGGAGATGGATGAACGCGCGTAGGTAGTGGAGGCTCGGGTCGCCTTCCCCTGCGGAGGAGAGGCGCAGGTAGTGGCCTGCCCAGCTCTTGGCACCCTTCATGTCCCCCGAGAAGGTCGCGGCCTGGGCGGCGAGGCGCGCGGCCTCCGCGTGCTTGGGCTTCTTGGTCAGGACGTCACGGAACAGGCGCTCCGCCACGCGCCCGTGGCTGGCGGCACGCTTGCGGTCCTTCTGGAACCAGGCCGCCTCGGCCCTGCGCAGCTCACCGACGCCCTTCTCGAGGAGATGGCGCTCCACGGTGGCGCCCCCCCCGCGGGCGGCGGCCGGCCGGGGCGGCAGTCCTAGGAGCAGGGTGGCACAGAGGAGGAGGAGGGCGGCTCGGCGCATGGGCAATCCAGCGGGGGAAGTCGCTGTCGGGATACCCGAAGCGGGGGCGGGGTGCGAGGGCCGGAGCCCGTGCGGGGACAAACGGGCGACGCCTCGTCAGGAATCCTGCTGTTGCAAAACCGCACGGCTGCGCGGGAGGCCCTCCGCGGCTCTCCAGATCTAAAGCGATAAGATGTTTCTCAATAATGACTTACGCGAAAGTCACGTCTCGCGATCGTGGCATGGACCTTGCTCCTGACACCCCAGCCCATGCCGCACCTAGACCACAGCCGCAACACCCCCGACGCCGAGGCCCGCACCTCGTCGTTGGCAGGCCCCTGGGCCGCAGGGGTGGTAGTCGGTACGGCGTTCGGGACTGGATCGTCCATCGGAGGCCGTCGTTCCGGCCGCAGAACCCCCATCTCGGAGTGGGGGATGCTTGCGGCCGGCGCAGCGCGTCTCTATAACCCAGACCGTCGCACCCCGTGCGACACATCCCCGATGGCGACGTCGGCTGCTTTTTGCGGCCAGGCGGCAGCCGTCTGGGATCTGCATCCGTCCGTGGCCCCCTCGAGTGGGGGGGGGACACCGGGCGGTGCGTCTTCGTTGAGAGGAGATTGGTAATGGCCAAGCGCCCGAACATTCGGACCACGGTTGCCGTGTTGTCCGCGAGCGTCGTGCTCGTGGCGGCAATGGGGCTGCTCGTTGGTTGCGGCGGCGGAATCGGCGGCTCAAACAGCGACAAGCATGTGCAGGAGCCGGTCGTCCGGAACTTCTCGCCGTTCATGTCGCCGCTGGACTTCAACACCCTGCAGCAGAACCCGACCTTCACGGACGGTGCGCTGACCGTGTCGACGGATCCGCTGCACCCCGGCAAGATCGTCATCTACTTCCAGGATGAGACGGCCATCGATGTCTCGTCCATCTTCACCGGCGGCAATCCGTTCCTCGGTCCGGACCCGCTGGCTCTCACGATCCAGCAGGAGATCCCCGGCACCGGCAACGTGCAGGTGCAGGTCGAGGTCACGGTCATCGACCGGAACCCGGGCGACAAGTTCAACGGCCTCAACACGATCATCTGTCAGCCCCTTCCGCCCTTCGCGACGGCAGCCGGTGGTGGTCTCTTCAACACGGCCATGCCGAACGGTCAGTACACCGTTGGCCTCTTCCGCAACATCAAGAACACGCAGGGCGTTTCGCTCCGCGATGGTCCGGTGTTCCACTCGTTCACCGTCGGTGCTGCCGACACGATCGCACCGCGCGTGGTCACGACCGATCCGGTCAATGGCCAGCAGAACGTCGGTGCCGGCGTCGCGCCGCCTGCGGGCCCTCCTGGGGTCCCGGAGAACAACATCGCGAACGTGACGACGAGCGTCTTCGGCGATACCTCGCCGGACATCACCATCCGCTTTACCGAGGGCATCAACAGCACGTCGGTCAACGGCAACAACATCACGGTGGTGGACGCGGGTGCGTTCGTCCCCGGTGGTGGCGCGCCGCCTCCGCAGGCACCGGCGCCGAGCTACCCCAAGCTCAAGAGCGAGCAGGATAGCGACACGCTGCCGTCCAATGGCCACGAGGCCATCTGGCGCATCGATCCCATCGTGGGCGGCTTCCCCTTCGGTACGCAGATCCAGGTCACGGTCAATGGCCTCTACATCGATGCCAATGCCCAGGCCAACAACCCGGACACCGACATGGACGGGGTGCCGGATCCGGACAACATGGCTCCGATCCAAGACCTCGCGGGCAACTTCATGGAGCTGAACAAGGTGTTCCAGTTCCAGACGATCGCCCCGCCGGACCTGCCCCAGAACCCGTTCCCTGAGTACGCCATCTGGTGGTCGGGTTCGGATCGCGTCGGCACGATCGACACGGTCAACCAGCAGGGTCGTGCGGATCAGTTCAACGGTACGCCGTTCCCCTTCGGTGTCCCGCAGAACGTCGTTCCGCAGTTCACGGACACGATCGCCAGCAGCCAGCACCTTCCGAACTTCGACCCCTTCGAGATCAACTTCGATGGTCGGACGAACGCAGGTACCTGTCACAGCTGGATCTACGTCCAGTCCTCGAACACCGGTCAGATCGCGATTCTCAACTCGCGTAACGCCATTCCGGTGGCGCTGCTCGACTCACCCACGCCGGGTGGGATCGCGGTGCAGGTCGGCAACGGCTCGAACCAGGTCCTCTTGGTAACGAACTCCGGCGCGAACACCTTCACCGGGTTCGACATCGGTGGGCTTACCCCCGGTACGCAGTTCCTGAACGGGCCGATCTTCATCAAGAAGGTGCAGCCCACGGGCAACACGCCGCGCGCGATCTCGATCTCGACGTGGGGTGGAGGCGTGAGCGGCTTCAACCGTGACGGCCAGAATGGCGGTCCGGCGGTTCCGGTCATCATGTACGCCGACTTCACGGACGGTACGGTCAACACGATCACGCTCTCGTCGGACGAGCCGGTGCGCCAGTTCGCGCTTGGCCCGGGTTCGGCGCCGAACGATGTCGCGTTCACCCCCTGCTTTGGGTTGAACCCGATCATGTTCGCGGCGATCAGCCAGGGTGGTACGCCGGGTAACGGCAAGATCGCCTACTACGTTGCTGGTCAGGGTTGTCAGACCGGTCCTGCGGTCAACGCCCGTCCGGACGCCATTGTGGGCGACCTCGGTGGCTTTGACGGGCCGGACGGCCTCGATGACAACTTCCCGAGCGGTTCGGGCGTGTTCTTCACGGTTGCCGAGTCCGGCTCCGCGGCAAACGCGATCAGTACGCTGGCTACGGAGACTGGCGCCGGCAACCTGCCGCGTGTCGTGAACCGGTTCACCAACGTGGGCGCCAACCCGACGAAGGTCGCGCACCGCGCGTCCTGGAACAACCCCTGCATCCAGGTGCAGGGCTCGGGCCTCTGCAACCACCCGAACACACCCAGCTGCTGGTACAACGGCACGGAGCAGGACACCCTGACCACGACGGGTGCTGACGGCAGCATGGTCCCGACGAAGGACCTCTACGTGTGTGCTCGCGGTGCTTCGCAGGTGACGGTCATCGACATCACCTCGGGTATCCGCAAGTTCTACGGGATTGTCGAGATCGCCGGTGTGCGCTTCGTCGCCGGCCCCGGCACGCAGTAGTCGCGTCCCGTCAGGTGCCTCCCTCCGGGGGCGCCATCCGCAAGAGCCGCAGCCTTTGCTGCGGCTCTTCGCATTTTTGGGCTCCAGTCATGGGGGTCGTGTGGCGCATCCGTTCGAAAGAGCGCCGTGGGCGGCGGGATGTTTCAAGGGGGGGAGTCGCTGGCCGGTGTTCCGCCCTGTCTGGCGGTCGGGGGGGTCGCGGGGGGTGGGAGG
>JAJDEM010000267.1 GCA_029259795.1 Planctomycetota bacterium | reverse complement strand
GCGTGGGCGTTGCTTGTGGTGTCTGCTCGAGCACGTTCTTCGGGCGCACACCCAAACCGGGTCCCCCCAAGAAGCAGGTCCTCGAGATGTTGTTGGGGCTCTACTGGCTGTCCGCTGTGATCGTCAGCGGCGCCCACGACGGCTCGCTGGGCCCTTCCCTGATCGTGGCCGTCATCGGCCTGGGGGTCGCCTGGCTCCTCGCCATCGGAAGTCAGTTGATGATCCGCTGGCTGCGCAAGGCGCCCGCCTAGGAGAGGTGCCCGCCTAGGAGAGGTGCCGGCCCGGGCCTGCCACCCGAACCCGACCTGCTACTTGAGGTCGTACTTGAGCTTGATGGTCTTGACGAGGCTGTCGTAGACCGTGCGTCGCTCGGCGCGAATCGGATCGAGGTCCCGATCCTCGTTCATCCAGCCGATGTCGCTCCAGCCGTAGTGCACCGAGAGCTGCAGGCACTGCAGGGCACTGTCGAGCTTCTGCCGCTTCTGACTTGCACTGAGGCCGACCATCTGCGACCAGCTCGCATAGGCGCATGCCTGGTTGTAGTAGCCAAACGCCTTCGAGCCGCGGACCATGGCATTGCCGTAGGAGCGAATGGCGTCCTGATACCACCCGCAGCGGATCTGAAGGGCGGCCACGAGGCTGCTCGCAAACCGCGGCGTGGATCCGCGGCGCTGCTGCAACTGGGCGATGAAGAGGCGCACCTCTCCATCGAACCGCTCGGGCTGGATGAGATAGAGGCAGGCCAGTTGGTCGAGGTAGGCCCCCAGGGAGTCCTCCCAATCCAGGCGCGCGTCGTCCAGCTCCTTGCTGTCCCAGTCGTAGCGGAACCTCGCGTCCTCGAAGCGCTCCTTGAGGGTCTCGCGCTTGAGGAGCAGCCGCAGCCGCTCGCGCTCGAGTTCCTCGACGACGCGAACGTTCTCGGACGTGCAGAGCTCGGCCACGGCGTTCAGGGCCATGGAGCGGAACTCCCACTCGTCCACGTAGTGCGGCCGCAAGAAGCGGTAGACTCCCGAGCGGTAGTGACCGGGTGTGCGGATCGCGCGATCGATGGCTATGCCGGTGACGACCGACAAGGCGAGCTCACGGTAGCCGGGCTCGAGTCCCTCGCCCTTGAGCAGGTCGTACTGACCCTTGTAGTAGCCGGTGCTGCCGGTCTTGGACTTGCGCGAGAGGAAGCGCGCTTCGATCTCGGCCCGACGCAGCAGCTGCACGAGCGCTTCGAGCCGTGCCGTTCCGCGCCCGCCGCCCACGGCCATGAAGGCCTTGGGGTCGACGCGCCAAGACGCCAAGAGGCGTGTCGAGGCCTCGCGGTCGAGCAGGAGTGTCCGGCGGATCCGAACGGCCTGTGCCTCGTCCGCGCGGACCAGGTGGGTGATCAGCGCCTTGAGGGCCTCGTCGGAGCCGTCCTGTCCGAGCACCTCCAGGAGCTGGACCTGTACGCTCCAGGACGACGTCCGCAAGGCCTTGATGACCGCCGGGCGTACGTCGGGGAGCAGGGCGACGAGCCGCTGGGTCGCGTCGCGACGAACCTCGAGCACGGGCGAGGAAAGCTGCTTCAGCGCCGTCCCCGCGCTCGACCCTTCGCCATCCCGACCCTCCGCGTGGACGGTCGGGGCTGTCGCGGGCAGAGCCAGAACGAGGACCAGCACCAAGCAGAGCGCGCGGGGGAGCCAACGAGGCATCACGTCATCCTAGGGGGCATGGGCGGGCCCGGGGAGAACCCAAGTGTCGCACGGCATGCTGCAGGGCCCTACACTGTGCGTCGCAACCGCGCAGGGGAGATGCATGGCCAGCCGGGTGGATCCCAAGTTCGAGGCGGAGCTGAGGCGGGGCGTGGTCCAACTCGTCGCGCTGCACTTCCTCGAGACTCCCCGCTACGGCTACGACCTCGTGCGGCTGCTCGGTGCGGCGGGCTTCGCCATCGAGGAAGGCACGCTCTATCCCATCCTCCGCCGTTTTGAGAAGCAGGGTGTGCTGACCTCGCGCTGGGACACCGAGGGCACCCGGCCGCGCAAGTACTACGAACTTTCGGAGGAAGGACGCCTTCGAAAGAACGACATGCTCAAGGCGTGGGGCGAAGCGCGCGATGCTACGGATGAGGCGCTGCGCCAGGCGAAGGATGCCGCACGCTCCGCGTCCACCCGTGAGACCCCCGAGGAGAGGCAACCGTGAGCGACCAGGCCAGCCCCCGAGAGGACTACCTCGCCCGGCTCGAGGATCTCCTCCCGGCGCACGAGATCGCGCGGGTCCGCGCGGATGTCGAAGACCTCATTCTCGAGCGCGCCTCGGGCGAGGGGGAGCGGGATCCGTCGCTCAGCCCGCTGGAAGCCGAGCGCAACGCCATCGCGGCCCTCGGCCCGGCCGAGCGCCTCGCGGAAGAGTTGGCCAGCGCGCCGCTCACGATCCCGCTGGCCACGCGGCGTACGTTCGTGCGCCTGCTCGCCGCTGTGTTCGCCTGCCACCTCCTGCTGTCCATCGCCATGGCGGTGGCCGGCTCCACATCGGCCGCCATCCCCGGTGTGCTGGGTCCGCTGCCGCAGGGGTCGTTCGGCGCGATTCTCCTCAGCGTGATCACGATCTTCCTGATCGATACCGGAGCGCTCCTTGTCGTGTTCGTCGCCATGGGCAAGGCGCGACCCGAGCAGGCGCCGCGCATCCTCTTTCGCAGCTCCCCCTGGACGCGTCGCGGCGCCATCGAGGGGCTCGTGCTTCTCGCACTGCTGGCCGTGCTCTTCAACGGCTACCTCGAGCAGATCTTCGCCATCCAGCACGGCGACTCCTGGAGTTCCTTCCTCGCGCAGGACTTCCTCTCGCTTGTCCCGTACATCAACGTCGTCTTCGCGCTGTTCGCCCTCCGCCACATCTTGACCCTGCTCGGCAAGGGGGACTCCACGTGGAGCCTTGGCGCCGACGCCGCCGGCTCGCTTGCTGGCAGCGCCTTCATGATCATGGGTGCGACCCGCCGCGAGCTGGTGCAGATGCCGTCGGGCCACAAGCTTGGTCAGGAGGCGGCGGAGGTCCTCGACAACCTGATCGAGAGCGTGTTCTTGATCGTCTTCGTCGTTGGCGCCTTGCTCCTCATCATGCGCTTCGTGCGCCAGGGCATTGCCATGGCCCGACGCATCCGATCCTGATACGGCCACGTGGTCCGTCTGGATTACCGCTACCCGACACCGCTGGAGCCTGCGGTTCTCCTCAAGCGCTACAAGCGCTTTCTCGCCGACGTCCGCCACCCGGACGGTTCCACGCGCACGGTTCATCTGGCCAACCCGGGATCCATGCGCAGCTGTGGCGGCCCCGGCAGCGCAGTGCGCATCCGCGACAGTGGCAATCCCAAGCGCAAGCTGCCCTACAGCCTCGAGCAGATCCGCAGCGGCCGGGCCTGGGTCGCCGTGAACACGGCCCTGCCCAATCTCGTCGTCGGCGCCGCCCTTGCCCGTGGGGCCATCCCAGGCTTCGAAGACCATCCGGCCATCCGTGCGGAGGTTTCCGACGGGGCCGACAGCCGGCTGGACTTCCTGCTCGAAGGCCCGGCCGGTCGGTGCTGGGTCGAGGTGAAGAACACCACCCTGCGTGAAGCCGGCGAGGCCCAGTTCCCCGACTCGGTGACCAGCCGAGGCCTGAAGCACCTGCATGCCCTGATGGCGCTGCGGGCGCGTGGCGATCGGGCCGCCATGCTCTATCTGGTGAGTCGCGCGGATGTGAGCGTGTTCCGGCCCGCGTGGGGCATCGATCCGGCCTATGCCGCCGGCTTGGTTGCTGCCGAGGCCGCTGGGGTGGAGGTCGTCCCGGTTCGCTGCCTGGTCACACCTCAGGGACTCGGCGCAGGCCCGGTTCTCCCCTACCATCTGGCACGTGACTGAACCTGCGCTCCATATTCGTGGCCTCCAGAAGGTCTTTCGTTCACCCGAGGGCGGCTCCATGCTCGCCCTGGATGTTCCGTCCCTCACGCTCGCGCCCGGCGAACGCGTCGGCATGCGCGGCGAGAGCGGCAGTGGCAAGACGACGCTGCTCAACGTCATCGCCGGGATCCTTCGGGCGGACGCCGGCGTCGTCGAGATCGCAGGCGAGGCCATGACGGGCCGTTCCGAGACCGCCCGCGACGCGCTGCGGGCGAAGCACATCGGCTACCTCTTCCAGACCTTCAACCTGTTGCCGGGCCTGACGGCGCTCGAGAACGTCCAGTTGGGCATGACCTTCCGCCCCCGAACCGGTGTGGCACCGCGCAAGGCCGCCGAGGATGCGCTGGCTCGCGTGGGCCTCAGCGACCGGCGCAGCTACCGCCCGGCGCAGCTCAGCGTAGGCCAGCAACAGCGTGTGGCCATCGCGCGGGCACTGGCCGGGCACCCGACACTCGTCCTCGCCGATGAGCCGACGTCGAGTCTGGATGCCACGCGGGCGGCCCAGTGCATCGACTTGCTGCTCGAGTTCGCTGAAGAGAGCGGTGCGGCACTGCTGCTCGTGAGCCACGACGTAGGCCTCCTGCAGCACTTCGAGCGCGTGGAGACCTTGGAACTGCCGGTCACCGAAGGGAGCCACGCATGAGCGTGCTTGGACTCGCCTGGCGCAGCCTCAAGCAGCGACGCCTCTCCAGCCTCCTCACGGCAGTGTCGATCGCCCTGGGTGTGGCCCTGACCATCGCCATCATGGCGCTGCGCTCGGGCGCTGAAGACTCGTATCACGACACGGCCCGCGGCTACGACGCGATCCTCGGCCCGACGCATGGCTCGCCCCTGCAGATCGTTCTGAACACCATGTTCCACGTCGGGGACGCCGGCGGCACGCTTCCCTGGCAGGCCTACGAGGACGCGCTGATCGATCCGTCCGTGCGGTATGCGGTGCCGTACGCGGTCGGCGACATGTACCACGGCCATCATGTCGTAGGCACATCGCCACTGATGTTCAAGGCGCTTGAAGACGCCGAGGGCGTTGCGCTCGGCAAGGATGTCCGCGGTCGAATCTTCAAGGCGGGCAAGAAGTGGGAATGCGTGGTTGGCAGCATGGCTGCTGCCGAGACGGGCCTGCTGCGCGGCGTCAAGATGCGTGTGACGCACGGTCAAGGCGTCGTCGAGCACGGGGAGACCTGGACCGTCGTCGGCATCTTGCGCCCCACCGGAACCCCCGCGGACCGAGCGATTTTCATCCCGATCGAGACCTTCTACGAAATCGGAGACCACGCGGCCGCCGGCACAGCGACCGCCGAGAGCAAGCGCAAGCGCAAGGAGGAGCTCGACAAAGCGCGCAAGGCCAAGGCGAAAGCCGAGAAGGAGCACGGCCATGCGCACGACGACGACGGACACAAGGACGACGACCACGGTCACGCCCACGATGATGACGAGGACAAGGACGACGATCACGGCCACGCGCACGATGATGACGGCCCCAACGATGACGGCGATGAACACGACGGCGATGAACACGACGGCCATGACCATGGAGACGGTCATGAGGGCCACAAGCACGGGACGAAAGAGGAGCTAGGCCTCTCCGCGATCGGCATCCGCCTCAAGAGCCCGATCCTGCGGCTCAAGTACGTCGCTGACATCCGCAACGAGCGCGGGGCCGTACAGGCCGTGATGCCTCAGGATCAGATCCGCGAGCTGTTTGCGATCATCAGCCCGCTCGGCGAGCTCTTGACCTGGATTGTCATCATGATGGTCATCGTGGCCGGCATCGGCACCATGGTCAGCCTCTACAACACCATCCAGGGCCGCAGGCGGGAGATCGCCATCCTGCGAGCCGTCGGCGCGCGTCCCCACCACGTGTTCTCGATCATCGTGAGCGAGGCGCTGTTGCTCTGCTTCTTCGGGGGCATTGTCGGCTTGCTCGTCGGCCATGCCACCGTCATCGTGATCGCGCCCTATCTCCTTCAGAAGGCCGGCGTCTTCCTCTACGCAGGGTTCGGGGCGCTCGATCTCTGGATCCTTCTCGTGCTGCTCGGGTTCGGTCTGCTCGTCGGCTTGCTGCCGGCGTGGCAGGGCCTCAGGACGCCCGTCGCCGAGAACCTGCACCCCACGGACTGACTCCCGTGCCCACGAGCTTTCTCGCTGGCCGAGCGCTCGACCGCGTGCTGGTCGTTGTCATCGGGCTGTGTGTCTTCGGCGCCGTCTATGCCGCAGCGCGCGCCGACGAGGGCGCGCGGGCGCCGATCGACCGCCAGCGGGTACTCATGCCGCACGGGGCACTCACGGCGCAGGGCAAGGACGCCCGCAAGGGCGTCGACCCCTTCCGGCCACCGGGGCTTCCCCCCGGCGTGGGCATCGATCCCGCGACCGGCTTGATGCTCGGCCTGGACTTGAAGCCTGCCAACGGCGAACAGGCTCCCGCCTGGGGGCTGCTGGCCGAAGCGAACGCCGTCCGGCGTCTCGAGGAACTACCCGCCAGCATCCGAGCCCTGGACGGCAAGCGCGTGGTCTTCGGCGGGTTCATGATGGCGCTGTACGCGCTGCGCGACATCCGCGAGTTCGCCTTGGTGGGCAGCCACACCAAGTGCTGCTTCGGCATTCCACCGGGCGTCGGGGATCAGATCGTCGTGCGGCTTGCCCGGAGGGAAGGCGGCCTCGCGCTGACCCTCGCACCCTTGCGCGTGAGCGGCACCTTCCGCATCCGGCCCCAGCACCTCTACCGGGACGGTTCGGGCCCCCTGATCTGGCTCTACGAGATCGTCGGAGCCCGCGCCGTGCCGTATGGTGGGTAGTCGACCTGGAGGGCTCATGAAGGTACTGGACATCCTGTTCCTGCTGGCAGTGACGCTCGCGGCCGTCGGGTTCTGGTTCGAAGGCATGGACGCCGCCCAGGGGGATGATGAGGACGCGCAAGGCGTCGGCATCATGGCCACCGCTGGCGGAGCGCCGCCCGCGATGAGTCTGCCGCCTGGCCTACGCGTCGATCCCGCAACCGGCCTGCTCATGGGCGTGACCTTGCCCGATATCGAAGGCGTGGAAGGCGTATCGTGGGAGCTGCTGCGCACCTACGAGTATCGCCCCGAGCTCGCAGGCATGCCGGACGCGATCAAGAAGCTCGACGGCCAGAAGGTCGTGATGATCGGGTTCCTGATGACGCTGTTCCAGTACGACGACATCACGGAGTTCCACCTCGTCTCCAGCCACTGGTCCTGCTGCTACGGCGTACCGCCGGGGCTCTCGGGGGCGGTGCGCGTCAACCTCCCGGAGGGCGCGGAGGGCTTGCCCAACACCATCAAGCCCCTGCGGGTCATCGGCACGCTGCGCGTGCGTGAGGTGAAGGACGAAGAGTCCGACATCGTGTGGGCCATCTACACGATGGACGACGCCGAGGCGACGATCCTCGACTACTGAGCTCGCTGCGAGGTCCCGTCGCGCCGATCCAAAAATGAAAGTGGGCGACCCAACGGGCCGCCCACTCTCCAAGACAAGTCCGTCACGCGGACTATTGGGCCGTCTTCTTGGCCCGCTTGACACTTCACCCCGAAGGTGCCGTCTCCTTGACGGTGACCTCCTTGCCGGCGCGGATGGCCGCGACGGCCTCGAGGATGTGGTCCTTGCGGTCTTCCTCGTCCATGTAGCCCATGGGATCGTTGTCGATCGCCCCGCGGTAGCGCAGGACGGCCGTCTTGTCGAAAACGAAGAAGTGCGGCGTGGTCTTGCCGCCGAGGATGTCCGTCACGCGCTGGTCGGCATCGGGGAAGATGCGGACGTTCCACTCGAAGGCGTCCTTGTACTCCGCGATGTGTGCAGCCTTGTCGCGGGTGTTGGAGGCAATCGCGAACACGCGCACGTTGCTCGCCGCAGCCATCTCGACGATCTTGTCGTTGGCGCGCTTGACCGACGGGCACTGCGGAGACCACGTGAGCAGGACGATCGGCGCCTCGTTGGCCGAGGCGACCCACGTGACAAGGTCACCGAGCGTCTTGAAGCGCTCGGCCGACTCGTCGGTCGCGACGAGGCCAAAGAAGCCGCCGCAAGCAACGGCGAGGTCCTTCACCTTCGACGCGTCGAGGTCCCCGTCGTCGTCCTTCACGCCCTTGAGATCGGCGATCTTGGTCTTGGCGCTGGCGTCCTTCGCGGCGCCAAACTTCTTGGCGTTGGCCATCACGACGGCCGTGGCTTCCTTCGTCGTGACGCGGCAGTCCTGCAGCTGGAAGCTGCGGCCGTCCGTGTCCTGCATGGTGATGGTCGGCGCGCGTTGATCGAGTTCGGCCTTGGTCGGCGCCTTCGTCTTGGCGGCCGCATCCTTTGCAGGGGCGTCCTTGGCGGGCGCATCCTCCGCCGACGCTTGTGCGACGAATGCAGGAAGAGTGAGCGCGGCAAGCAGTGCCAGCGCGAGGGGGTGCTTCAGCATGGGTTGTCTCCTCTCGAGGGGGAGACACGTTATACCCGCCCCGACGCGCGGGGGATCGGCTGCGTCCCCTAGCCCCGGCAACCAGGGGCAAAGACCCCGCCCGGCGGCCGCAAGCTTCTAGGAAGCCCGACGATAGCCGGTAAGGCGCAGTCGTGGGGCCGGCTCCCCGGACGAGGGCTCCTCGGATGAAGGCTCGCTCGTCGGCAGGTCGGGTTCGATCTGGCCCCCCTGCTGGTCGATCTCGAAGCTGCCCGCAATCTCGGCGTCGACGGTGCCACCGCTGAACTCGAGCCGCAGGCTGTTGCCTTCCAGGGTGAGCACGCCGTCCGCGCGGTCGAGGTGAACCTGCTCGGCGGACACGTGCTTGGGCAGCCCGCGGCCTTCGAAGCTGAAGTCGTCAACGCGTCCCCGTTGCAAGGTGACGCGGCCCGAGCCGCAGAGGTGGATCACGATGCGACCCCGGCCGGTGAGCCGGAGGGAGCGCACGCCTCGGAGGCGACGATCCAGGGGCAGCGGTTGGTCGGGACGGTCCCGGGAGGCAGACGGGGGCTTGGGGCGTTTCATGGCGGGGGGAGGGTTTCGGGGGGTGGTGGCTGTGGTGCGGCCCTGTCAGGGCCTGAAACCAACCAACCACGTGGGGGGTAGCCCCCTATCGGGCCGTTTCGGACGCGATTACGCCTCCGCATCCACCTGGAGCAAGAAACCCGTTAGATATCGCCCCTGAGGCAGGCCCGAGGCGACCGGATGGTCGGCCCCCGCCCCCAGCTCGCGCAGGACGCGGAAGCTCCGCCGGCACTCCCTGGAGGCCGAGCGCAGCATTGTCAGGAACGGCTCCGCCTGAAGTTGCGCACTGCAGGTGAAGGTGGCGAGGAAGCCCCCTGCCGCCACCCGACTCAGCGCCCGCACGTTCAGCTCACGATGAGCCTTCAGGGCGTGGTTCTTCGCACCCTTCTTCGGGAAGAAGTTCGGCGGATCGACCACGACCATGTCGAAGCGGGTACGCGCGGCACGCAGCGACGCAAGCAGCGGCGTCACATCCCCCGGACGGGCCTCGAACCGGTCCGCCACCCCACAGCGCTCGGCGTTTCGAACGGCGGCGTCCATGCTGCGCTCGGACGCATCGACGGCAAGGGCCGAGCGTGCGCCATGCCGCAGGCACTGCAGCGCAAAGCCCCCGGTGCCGGAGTAGAGGTCCAGCACTTCAAGGCCCTGGGCGAGCTCCCCCACCAGGCGACGGTTCTCGCGCTGGTCCACGTAGTGACCCGTCTTCTGGCCGTGCAGCGGTGCAGCCTCGAGCGGCATGCCGCACTCCACGATCGACACGGCGTCGGGCGGGGTCGGTCCAACCTGCAGCGGATTGCCTTCGATCCGCTCGATGGCTTCGAAACCGGCGGTTCGGCTGACAAGTGTCGCTGCCCCCGTCAGGGCAAGCAGCTGTTCGGCAATCGCAGTGCGACGACGATGCATGCCCCCGATCGCGAACTGCGCAACCAGGACATCGCCGAGCCGGTCGACGACCAAGCCCGGGAGTGCGTCGCCGTCCGCGTGCACGAGGCGGTAGGCGTTCGTGATGGCAGGATCGGGAAACAGCCGCTTGCGCAGATCGACGGCCGCTGCGAGACGGTTGGCTAGTGTGCCGTCCGGGGAAGCCTCTTCGCCGCCACGAACGAGCAGCCGGGCCTGAATCGCTGAGTCCGGCGAGTAGAAGCCACAGCCAAGCAGCTTGCCGTCGGCGTCTCGGATACGCACCCAGTCGTCAGACGGCAGGCCGCCCTCCACGGAAGCCACGCTGTCGGCGAAGATCCACGGATGACCCATCCACGCGGGCTTGGCCCGTCCGGGCTTGAGGGTGAGTGTACGCATGAGGGCGAGGATGCCACGCGTGAAGGCGCGGTCACGCTAGCGTCCGACTGTCTGCTGCCAGCGGGCCTCGAACGTGGGGAGGTCGACGCCCCCTCGGCGGGCGAGCGCATCGGCTGGCACGGAGCCGTGGAGCAGGTCACGCACGATCGAGAACGTCGCGTGACGCAGGGCTGGCCGCCTCGGGTCGAGCAGGTAGTCCATGAGGGAGGCTGTCTGGTCGTAGTGGCGTCCCTCGAACGAGCCCGCATCCAGCCGGGCGAGGGCAGCCAGGCGGGTCCACTCGCCATTGGCATGGCGCTTACGGAACCGTGCGGCCCGTTGGCTGCCCATGTCTCCGCCGAGCCCCTCGGACCAGATCGCGATGCCCTCCCACAACCAGAACCAGGGCGTGCCGAACGTCCGCCCCCGCCGGCCGCTGCGGCGGGAGAGGTCGAGAATCTGGTGGGTCATCTCGTGGCGTAGATCCGCCTGCCAGGGCAGCGCTCCGCGCGTGGCGGGTTCGAGGCTCATGTAGACGTTGCCGGACCGTGCGTCATAGAACGCCCCCCAGCCCACGGGGTGATGGACAAGCCCCGCGAGCGTGGTCTCGAGCTCGCCCCGGCTGTCCGTCACGATCAACTTCAGCGGGCCCTGCGGCAGACGCAGGTCGAGCGCCTCGCCGTACTGGCTCACCAGGCGCTGTACATGCGCCTCGGCTTCGCGCGCGACGACCTTCGCACGCTCCCACGCTGCGTTCGTGTGCAGCGCGATGTGGTCGGCGCGCAGGCGATAGCCCCGCCCCGCTGGTGTCCCGTGGGGAAGCGGCGCACGCACCGACACGTAGCGGTCGCCGTCGTGCACGAGCCCCTGGCGGTAGGCCTCGACATCGCCCTCTGCGATCCAGAGCAGGTCGTCGACCCGTGCCCAGCCACGGCGCGCGGGACTGGAGCCGCTGAAGGCCGGCAGGCGTTCCCCGGTGCGCCGCTCGAGCGCCGGGCGGTCGCTTGACGCGGGTGCGTCCTGCAGCAGGCTGCCGTCCTCCAGGCCCTGGCAGGCCAGCAGAGAGGCGGCCCCGAGCACGCTGAGGAGGGCGGTCACGACACCCAGACGGGCGGGAAGGTTGTTGTCCATCGGCGCGTAGGATACCGACCCATGGCCCGCAAGAAGGACAAGCGCAAGAAGGCACCGCTCACCTCGCCCGAGGGCGACGAGATTCTCGTGCTCGCCACGAATCGCCGCGCCCGGCGGAACTACGTCATCGAGAGCACCATCGAGGTGGGGTTGGTGCTGCTTGGCAGCGAGGTGAAGTCCCTGCGGCTGAACACCCCCACGATCTCCGAGGGCTACGCCCGCATCAAGCGCGAGGAGCTCTGGCTCGATGGCGTGGGCATCCTGCCACTGCCCCAGGCGAGCTACCGCAATCACGAGCCGACGCGGGCCCGCAAGTGCCTGCTCCACAAGCGCGAGCTTCGCAAGATCACCCATGCCCTCGAAGCCAAGGGCTTCACGCTGGTTCCGCTGCAGATGTACTTCAAGGGGCGCCGGGTCAAAATGGAGCTCGGCTTGGGCCAGGGCCGGCGCAAGGGCGACAAGCGCGCCTACGAGAAGGCCAAGGACGACTTCCGCCAGATGCGCCAGCAGCGCTCGTAGCGAAGTAGACTACGTGGGCTCTTTCCCACATACGGACCAGTCACCACGACTGTGTCCCGGTGCCCGAAGAGTTCCCAGATCACCTGGGGGCGAACGGATTCGACCGGACGCAGGCTCGTGCGGGTGGCGCGCCGGGGATCCAGGTTCACCTCGTAACAACGCCTGGAAAAAACCAGTTGCCAACAGCAACTACGCACTCGCAGCTTAATTAGCTGCGCGGCCTCTCCTCTCTGCCTACCAGAGGAATCGGGTCGCCATACGGTGGGCTGGTTGGCCTCACGCCGCGAGTCGTGAAGGCCGACGAGATTCTACTCGCTGGTCTCTCAGGAAGCCTGTCCCGGGCGTCTTGAGCGACGAGAACCAAGTACAAGGACTACGCGCGTAGAGGCTCGTACGTGTCCGTCTCGGGACGGGGGTTCAATTCCCCCCGCCTCCACCATCTTGGCAGCGGTTGGTGGCCTTGCATTGCTCAGGAACTTGGGTCGTGCAGGCCATCGACCGTTTGTCATTCGCATCAGCCCCACCTCAGACCTCGTCTGGCTGGGGCTGCTGTTTGTTTTGCGCTGGTCACGCGTTCCATCAAGCGCGGTGCGCGAACGCACTGAAGGAGAGCTTCGCGTTGGCATCGGCTTCGGGGAAGTCGTCACCGCTGGTGCCGCGATGGATGACTTCGAGCGGGACGGAGGCCGCGTCCTGGATGGCCGCTTCGCACGTCGCCTGACTCTGATTGCGGCGGCTGAAGAAGCAGAGCAGCCAGCCGCCCGGCGAGAGCAAGGGCAGTGTCGCGGGCAGGAGCGTCTCGTAGTCCTGTCCGGACGGTCGATGCGCACCCCGGCCGGGAACCTGCGGCGGCGGGTCGAGGATGATCCCATCGAAACGACGGGAGCCCTTCGCCATGCGCCGCAGGTGAACGTAGAGATCTCCGGCGATCAGGTCGCGGGCGTCGACGCGCAGCTCGTTCAACTCGAGGTTCGTACGGACGCGCCGCAGCGCGCGCTTCTGCATGTCCATGTGCGTGACGCCGCGTGCGCCGCCCGCTGCCGCCGCGACGCCCAAGCTCCCCGTGTAGGCAAAGAGATTGAGAATCAACCGACCGGCGCTGTGCTCCCGGATCCACTGCCGGGCCTGGCGCGTATCCAGGTAGAGCCCGACGTTGCGGGAGGCCATGGGTTCGATGTCAAACTGCAGGCCGTGCTCGGTGACCGTCACCCGCTCCGGAGGCTGCGACCCGAGCAGCAGGCGAGGAGTTCCGGGGCCGGGCCGGGCCCGGCCGATGAGCCACGCGGGCGCTTGCCCCATCTCCCGCAACAGCGCCGGTAGCTCGGCAAGCCAAGCCTCCGGGCCCGTCGCGACCCAGCCTTCGCCCAGCCGGTCGAGCGTGCAGCCCGGGGCGCCATCGCCGTGGCCGTGAAACAGGCGATAGACGTCGAGGTCCGGGTCCTCGTGCAGCGCCGCACGCCGCGCCCAGGCGGCCTCGAGGCCTGCGCGCGTGGCGAACGGGGCAGCCGACTCAGGCACCGGAGCGGCGTTAGGCCGGGACGAAGTGCGGGAAGCGGTCCACCGCCTCCGGGAGATCCGCCAGCGTGAGGAAGTCCGCGACCTCGGCCATGGCTCCCCAGAGGGCGCCCACCTGCTCGTTTGTGTGTGCGGCCTGCGCGGCGTCGCGGCTCACCCACTCGAAGACCTCGACGAACGTGCCGTCCTGCGGGGAGCGCATCACGACCGCCTCGCGCTCAGTCACAAGGCCCTCGCCCCGGAGCATCGGCACGTGACGTTCGACAAGGCTCGCAAGCAAGGCTTCCTTGTCCGCCTTCGCGCGGTAGACAGCCATCACGATTTCCGTACCCATGGGCTCTCCTTTGGCCGTGGCGTCCTTGCCCAGGATGCGCCCGCCGTGCGGTACCGTACACCACCCATGCGTGTCGCGATCATCGGTGCCCGACGGGTCCGCCAGGGACTCGGCCCCTACCTTGCCAAGTTCGTTGGGGAGGCCGGGGCCTCGGTCTGCGCCGTGGTCGGCACCAGCGCAGACAGCGCTGCCGAAGCGGCACGCGCTGTGGAAGCGCTGGTCGGGAATCGGCCCGCCGCCACCACGGACCTTGCCGGGGTGCGTGGGTCGCAGCCCGACGCTCTGGTCATCGCCGCGCCCCACGCGGCGCATCAGGAGTGGCTTGAGCACGCACTCGCTGCTGAGTGGCATGTCCTCTGCGAGAAGCCCCTGGTCTGGGGCGGGAGTGATCCCGCTGGCGACGCG
>JAJDEM010000266.1 GCA_029259795.1 Planctomycetota bacterium | reverse complement strand
GCTCGGGTGGAAGCCGCGCGAGCTCTTCCAGGCCGTGCGTGTCGCCATCACCGGCTCGAAGATCAGCCCGCCGCTCTTTGAGAGCATGGAGCTCATCGCTCGCACCGCGTGCCTCGCCCGGATCGACAGCGCGCTCACGCTGGAGGCGTAGCTGCGCCGCTACTTGCCCACGCGCTTGACGCGCGGGGGTGCGCCGGCGCCTGCCGGCGCCTTGGGCTCGGCCGGCGTGAGGTCGACCTCCGGTAGCATCGCGCCCGCCTTCGCGGTGAAGGCAGTCGCGGTCACGATGGCGAGGCCGACCCCCTTGCGCCCGCGCGGCGTGAACGCGCCCCAGAGGAGGATCGATCCGCCCGTCGGGATGCGCACGGTGCTGCGCCAGCTCTCGAGCTCGGTGTGGGGCCGCTGCAGCGGGTGCAAACGACCCAGCAGCCGGATCTGGTCGGACCGGATCGGCTTGACGACGGATGCGCTCGTGCCTTCCAACTCCAGGGTGAGATAGCGCTTGTCCTGCGAGGTCGTCGGGCGCAAGCCGATCACGATCCCGTCGTGCACGAGACCCAGGACCGGCTGCGCGACCGTGGTCCCTGACAGGCACTCGATCCGGTAGCTCTCGATGTAGCGCGTCTGGTCGAGCATGCTCACGTTGGCATGCTGCCCGTCGTAGACGGTCAGTCGCGGCGCAATGATCTGCCGGATGCGGCTGCTCTTGTGGGCCGCGCGCAAGATGACCTCGAGTTGGGGATCGTCGAGGTACTGCACCTTGAGCGTGGACGACGTCGCATCGGCCTCATCCGTGCCAATCAACTCGCTCAGGAACGCCGCCCCCGCATCGACTTCGAGCAAGCGGATCTCGCAGTTCACCAGATCAACCGACTTCGTCGGGTCCGTGACCAACGGCGCGGCCGGCGATCGGGTTGCGGCCAGCTTGGCTGCGTCCGGCAGCTGCTTGCGGATCGCCGACTGGATGGCAAGCAACGTCGAGCGATCCGACTGCTGCAAGACCTGCGCGGCGAAGTTCTGCTGGGGTCCGTCCTCACCGAGGATGATCCGCGCCAGAGCCTCGGGCGAGGCCCCACGCGGAGACGGCTTCTGTACCTCGTCGCCGGCAAGGGATACCGGCACCAGAACGGACACCAGCAGTACCACTCCGAGGATCCAACGCATCGCGCACCTCCCAGCGACGCGCAGCAGGCGAAGCCCGCCGTCTTGCGTCCCATGCGAGACCACGGTGCGTGAGAGGGATCACTCAGGCTTCACGGCGCCGTCATCCCCGAGTCACTCAGCCCATCCGTACGCTACTGCGGCCACTTCAAGCCGTCGGGAAGCGTGGGGCGCTCGGCGCGGAACCAGCCGTCCTTGACAAGGATCATCAGGCCGCCGCTCTCGGTCTTGGCGAGGGTGCCCTTGACGATCACGAGGTCGAGCAGGCGCAGGCCCGTCTCCTCGGCCGTTACCGGATCACCCTTCGCATCACGGAGCTCGACCGGAAGGCGTCCCGCCTTGGCGGCCTCTTCCTCGCAGCAGTAGTCCCACGGCGTCGGGCACCCACAGTCCTCCTCGCCCTTGCCGCAGTAGGCCACGGAGTCGTCCGTGAGTGTGAACGCGGCGAAGCCCTTGACCATGTCGGAGACGCGCCCCGTGACGACCACGGCCTCGCCTTCGGCCTTGCCCTTGGCGGCGAGTACGGAGATCGCGTCGGCGGGCTTCTCCGACAAGGTGAACGACGGCGAGCTGTCGGTGACCGCTGCGGGGGGTTCGGTCGTTGCCTCGCGGCACGCGACGACGGGGAGTGCGAAGAGCACGATGAGTGAGCAGGTGACGAGACGGTTCATAGCTTGCCTCCTAGGGCATCGGGAAGCGGCATGCGCACGGCACGCCACGCGGGAACGAGACCACCCAGGAGTCCAGCCAGCATCGCGCTGCCCAGACCCGCAAGGCGGATGGTAGGTGAGAGATCGAGATAGAAGGCACCCATCGGGAACTTCAAGGGGACCTCGCCAAAGAGGCCGGCGATCCAGAAGCCGAGCAGGCCGCCGATCGACCCGAGCAGCAGCGCCTCGGTCAGGAGGGAGAACGCGACGGCGACGGGACCGTAGCCGATCGCGCGCAGGGCGCCCATCTCGCGAGTCCTGGCAAGCACGGCCGCAAACATCGTGTTGGCGCACGCGAACACGCCGCCGATCAGCACCAGCAGGGCCATGACCCACGCGAGTCCGGCGATCGGGTCGAGCGCTTTCTGCAGCGTCTCGAACATCTTGGTCTCGGGAACACCGGCAATCTCGTAGGCCACGCCGTTGCGGCTGATCCACAAGCCGACCTTGGCCATGTCGGCGGCATCACCAAGGCGCGCCGCAACGCACGAGACATCCGTGCGGCGGGTCGCGAGCGCGATGTCGTCCAGGCGACCCCAGAGCTCGGCCTCGAGCACCGTGCCCGGTGCAGCAAAGCGTCCGACGACCGTCCACTGCAGGCCTTCCAGCTCGACGATGCGCCCGACGGCGAAGTCCTCGGGGGGCAGGCCCATGCGTGCTGCCGCCAGGCGACCCGCCATGAGCTCGTATTCCTTGCGCGGCTCACGTCCCTCCACCACGGTGATCCGCTGGTGGACCAGGTAGGCGCCGTCCGTCACGCCGCGGAGCAGACCGACCCGGTCGCCCTTGCGCGTGGCGATGTGGAGTTCGATGGAGACGGCCCGGCGTCCGCCCTCCTCGGCGACGTAGGGGATGCCCGCCGCCGCAGCTTCCGCGTGGCCCCGCGTGATGACCGAGCGAACCATGTCGTGCTCGCTCGCGTTGCCGGTCAAGACCATCACATCCGGCGCCGCGCTGGAGCGCGCGGTGTTCGACAAACCGCTCGCGAAACCGCCCATCAGGACGACCAGCGTCGAGATGAGGGCAACCCCGCCCAGCGTGATCAGCGTGCGCGTCTTGCGACGCCACAGGTTTCGGAGGGCATAGGAGAACGGCAGCATCAGTCAGCCTTCACGGCGAGCGCGAGGGGACGACGCAGGGTCTCCAGCGCCGGGCCGAGCGCCGCCGCGAGTCCCACGAGGGCCGCGACGCCCATCGACAGGAGCGCCAGGCGCGTGTCGGGGAGGATGTCGATGCCCCAGCCCTCGACGCCGAGCGTCAACGGCGACAGTGTCAGCCAGAGCACGACCGCTCCGACACCCAGTACGCCGCCGGCGAGACTCAACAAGACGCTCTCGATCGCCAGCAGGCTGACCAGCACGGGCTTGGTTGCCCCGATGGTCTCCATGACGCCCAGCTCGGCACGGCGGGTCTGCGCGCTGATGTAGACGGTGTTCCCGAGGATCAGCACGACCACGAGCACGGCCAGGTAGCCGATGGCGCGTGCGAAGTCGACGACCTCGGCAACCTCTCCCACCGCGCCCTGGACGAACGCCTGCATGGTCTTGGTGTCGGTCTGGCGCTCGTCGCCCGCAAAGCGCTCATCGATCCGTCGCGCAACGGCGGCGGGCTCGAAGCCCGCCTTCACGCGGACGAAGAACTCCGTTGCCGTTCCCTGCTTCTTGCGAGCCAGCTGGAGCTGGTCCATCTGCATGAAGACGACGTTGTCCAAGCCGGCGGAGCCGGACGCCATGATGCCGTCGACGGAGAGGTCGACGTTGCCGACACGCAGGCGGTCGCCGATGCTGAGTCCACGCCGCTCCGCGATCCGGATGCCGACGAGCGCGCCGTCGGGCTTCGACTTCCAGCTTTGGGCGTCGCCTTCGATCACCGTGAAGTCGTGCATCTCCTCCAGGATCCCCGGCAGCACCCCGTGCAGCGTGATCAGGTCGAGGTTGGCGCGGCAGGAGTTGATGAAGAGCAGGGTGGGCAGGACGGACTCTACGCCCTCGACAGCAGCGATGTCATCGGCGTAGCGGTCCGGCAGCAACGAGGTGAGCGGGCAGAAGCGACTCGTCTCGAAGACGACGAGCACGGGCTGGTCGGCCTCCTCGCTGAGTCGGTCCACACCGCCTTCGAGCATGCGCACGAACGCGAAGAGCGCGATGGCCAACGCCGTTCCCAAGACGGTGAGCAGGCTGCGCACGCGGGCCCGCATGACGGTTCTTCGGACGTACGTGAAGAGGCGCAGGACGGTCATCATTGCGAGACCTCGCTGCGCTCGTCGGCGGCAATGCGTCCCTTGTCGAGGTGGATGACCCGCTCGGCCGCTGCTGCGGCGCGCGGGTCGTGGGTCACCATGACCAGCGTCTGTCCGAAGCGCTGATGCAGCTCCTTGAGCAGGTCGAGGATTGCGGTCGCGGCCTTGTGATCGAGATTTCCGGTGGGCTCATCGGCGAGGATGAGTTCCGGTCCTGCCACGATCGCACGGGCGACGGCAACGCGCTGCTGCTGCCCCCCCGAGAGTTGGCGTGGCAAGTGAGTGGCGCGGTCAGCCAAGCCGACGGCCTCCAGCGCGACATCCACCTTGTGCGTACGCTCGGCCGAGGAGAGCTTGCCGAGCAGCAGCGGCAGCTCGACGTTCTCACGGGCAGTGAGCACCGGCACGAGGTTGTACTGCTGGAACACGAAGCCGACGTGGCGGTTGCGCCACTGGGCGAGCGCCCGGGCCCCGAGCGTCGAGACAGACGTACCACCGATGTCGATCGTCCCCGAGGTCGGCTTGTCGATGCCGGCCAGGAGGTGCAGCAGCGTGGTCTTCCCGCTGCCGCTCGGTCCCATGAGTGCGACGAAGTCGCCCTGTGTGATCTCGAGATCGAGGTTCTCGAGCGGCGTAACGTCTTCGCCCTTCCCGAAGAACGTCTTCGTAACGCCCTGCACGCGGATAAGGGGAGTCGAGGCGTTCATCGCTTCTCCTTCACGGACTCGTCGTCCTGCACATCGTCGAGGATGACCTTGGAGGACAGCCCGAGATCGCCTTCGACCTCGGTCCACTCCCCGTCCGTGCGGATCACGCGCACCGCCACCCGACGGGCCGTGCCTCCCCCGGTGGGGTCGAACACGAACACGGCATCCCCCCGGAGGGCAGCCGTAGGCACGAGCAGTCGGAAGGCGTTCGCGCCCGAGCCCTTGCTGCGGCCCGGCTGCGCTTTCACGAGGAAGCGCGCCGTGCAGATCATCTCGGGCCGCAGGCGCGGATCCGGATCCGTGACACGCACCTTCACCTGCAGCTTCGCCTGCGTGATGTCGGCCTCCCGCTGCAGGCGCGTCACCACGCCACGGAAGCGCTTGCCGGGGATCGCCTTGGCTTCCAGCTCCACCTCGGTGCCCGACGTGATGCCGGGCAGGTCGGCGTAGGGCACGTCGACGCGCACCTGAAGCTTGGCCGGGTCGTAGATGGAGCAGATCGTTCCCGTGAGGCGGTTCAGCAGGCCGGTCGATCCGACCCCCTCCCCCGCCCCCTTGAACTCGCCCGCCGGCCCCACGAGAGCGCCCGGGGCAGCCTCGAGACGCATCACGACGCCGGACACCGGAGCGTTGATCGTCAGCAACGCGACGTTGCGCTCCGCAACGTCGAGCCGGGCCTGTGCGCTGGCCTCCGCCGCCTGGGCGTGCGCGTGTTCGCTCTCGGCTTCGGCGACGCGGCCCTCGAGGTCGCGGGGCTCACGCACGGCTTCGCGCGCCAACTCGAGCAAGTCCGTGATTCGAGCGAGCTCGGCCACCAGCCGCACCTCGTCGAAGCGAACCGCGCGAACGTTCTCCTCGGCCTCGGTGACGTTCGCCTTGGCGGACGCCAGCGCAGTCGGGGTTGCCGAGCCGGCCTCGGCGAGCTCACGCTGGGCTGTGAGATCCACCTCCGCCTTCACCAGCGAGGCTTCGGCCACCTTGCGGCGCGCGGTTGCGCGATCGATCTCGGCGCGCGTCGTCGCCAGCTCTCCCTTGCGCTGGGCAACCGCCGCGCGCAAGTCGAGCTTCTGCTCGAGGAGGGAGTTGGCGACGCTCAGCGCGGTGGCCGCGCGGGCGGTTTCCGCCAAAGCGAGCCCAAGTCCGGCGCGGGCCAGGACGAGAGCGTTCTCGTGCTCGGCGTTGCGCAGGATTGCGATCTCCGTCGTGCCCGCCGTCACCTTGGACCCTTCGATGACGGCGAGGCGCTCGACGATGCCCCGGACCAACGGACGCACCGTCACCGGGAACGGGTCGGCTTCGACCCAGCCGGCGGCCTGCACGTAGGTCCCAGGCCGCGGCCTGTCGTCGCCGGCCTCGGCAGGACGCACGAGGGCCAGCGTCACGGCCCGCGGGGGGAAGAGCAACGGACGCAGCACGGCGTAGGCCGCGCCCAGCGCACCGAGCACCACGACGGTGATGGTCAGACGCGGCAGCCACGGACGCCGCGGCGGGGGTGCCGTGACGGCGGCACTCGGACGGAGTGCATCGAGGTCGGGATGGGTGCTGGCTTGAGCGCGACTCATCGTGCGTCCCCCACAAGTTCGGGCGACGGCCACCCGGCCGCGCGTGCGGCGTTCACATGGGCGCGCGCAAGGGCTACGCTGGCCTCACGTACCTGCCGCGACGCAGCGACGCGCCGTCCGGCGACGAACACAAGTGCTCCCAACGCAGCGGGACTCGTCTGAAGCCGAGCCTGTTCTGCGGTGAGCAGGTCCTCGGCCGCGCGAGCGCGCGCGGTAGCCGCCTCGAGCCGCGCGGTGGACGCCTCGAGCTCATAGAGCGCCGCATCCGCCTCGTGCAGCGCATTGAGGATGCCGGCCTGCAGCTCATGGAAGGCAACCCGGCGCGCGCACGCAGCGGCCTTGGCCCGCGCAGGCGCATCCAGGGGCAGCTCGACGGACAAGAGCTGCATCGGGGCATCGAGCCGGAGGTTCTGCCCCAGCCCGATGACGAGGTTGGGCAGCTGGCGTGCGACCTCGAAGCGGTAGCGCTTGTCGGCGGTGTGCCACGCGCCCATCAGGGCTTGCAGGTCACCGCGCGTGAGGACGAGCTGGCGTCGATCGGGCGCGTCGATCTCGGAGCGGTAGGTCCGCGGTCCCGTCGGCTCGACCTTGGCCCGCGGATCGGCGCCGATCAGGCGCGCGATCTCCCGCCGCGCATCCGCGCGACGCGCTGTCGTCACGCGCCGCTCCGCGTCGGCCTCGGCAAGCACGGCCTTGGCAGCGGAGATGACGGAGTTCGACGCCAGTCCGGCCCTCTCGAAGGCCGCCACGTCGAGGTCGAGCTTGGGCGCGGCGAGAGCCCCAAGCGCATCTTCTACGGCAAACGCCACGGCGAGATCCGCGACGAGTTCGCGAGCACGCTGGTGGTGCTGGCGAACACGCTCGTCGCGCACGGCACGAGCCCAGGCGGTCTCGGCCTTGCGCGGGCCCAGACCGAGGAGCGCGAGGATGTCGGTGCGCAGCAGCAGCTCGGTGGCCTGGCCATCCAAGACCTGCTGGGAAACGCCAAGCGCCTCGGGGCCAGGGTGGACGTTTACGGCATCGATCCGGGCGCGCGTGGCGCGCAGCTCCGGGTTGCGCTCGATCAGCAAGTGCAGGGCCGCGTCGAACGCGAGCGGACCGGTCGGAAAGTCAGGAAACGCCGCAGCGGAGGCTTCGACGGTCACGACCCGGGGCTGGTGTTGGACACAGCCGCCGAGCAGGACCACCGCAGCAAACGCGGCAAGCCGGGATCTGGAAATGGACACACGAACTCCTCAGGCAGCGAAATTGATTGCGAGCGGAATCAATCACGGAAGCGCGGCACACGGCGGGGAACGCCCGCAGGGCTGCGCATCGCTACGCGAGGCTCAGTTCAGAAGACGGACGATCCCTACGGGCGACGCATGCGGCCGCTGGCTCATGGGTGGCCCGGTGTCCGTGGCGCGGGTCTCTCCCACCAGATCCAGGACAAGCTCGGTGACGGCCAAGCACGGCACGTCGAAAGCAGCAGGCGTCGGCGCCTCGAGCAGGAGGGCCTGTGCCTGCGGGGGCAGATCACGCATCCAGCCGCCGCGCTCGCAGCAGGGGCAATCCCGGCTCGGGGGCGGGGCTTCGTCGGCCGCGTTGGACAGGACGGGCGACGAGGACGACGAGGGCGCACAGAACTTGCAGCAGTAGGCGGGCGTCGGGGCGGGGCTCGCAGGCGCTTCCGCGCTCGTCGTCTCGGGGCCGGGCGGCGCGAGGTTGAACATCTTCGCGTACACGCACGGGCAGGTGCCCCACATCGCGAGCAACACGACGAGGAGGACGCTCAGGCAGGGGCGGTGGAAGGAACGCACGACAATCAAGGCTACCTCAAAGTTGGCAAAACGGCCGCAATCGGGGGCCGACCCCAGCAAACGCCTGTGCGCGGGCCGGGAACAGGCTATTGTTCGTGCCTGCCATGCCGTATGCCGTCGAACTATTGCTGGACGTCGATGCCGCCGAGAGGGTCCGGTCGCTCTGGGAGCGCCTCACCGAGGCCGGCATTCCCTCGCGGCTCTTGGAGATCGAGTCCACGCCCCACGTGACGCTGGCGGTCTACGACGACCTCGACCCCGACGAAGCCCGGGGGCCGTTCACCTCGTTCGCCGCCGAGGAGACGCCGGAACCGGTCTCGCTCTACAGCCCCGGCGCCTTCCCCGGCCCCGAAGGCGTCCTCTACCTGGCGCCGGTCGTCACGCGCGGGCTCCTCGAGTTGCACGCCGGATTCCACGAGCGCTTCGCGGAGCTGGACGAGCCGACGGGGAAGTACTTCTTCCCAGGGGCCTGGGTCCCCCATGTCACCGCGGGCCTGCATCTCACCGAGGAGCAACTCGCCGCAGGCTTCTCGATCCTTCGGCAGGCGGACCTGCCGATCGAGGGCCGGCTCGACCGCCTGGAGCTGCTGGAGTTCCAGCGCGGCCCCGACGGGCCGACCGGGCCGCTCAACGTGCACTACCGGCTCCCCCTCGGCGGCTAGCGCTCGAAGGCGAAGAGCTTGGCGGGGGTCTTCTTGTTGGCCTTCCAGGCCGCGAGCCACTTGTCGGCGGTGTCGTGGGCCTTCTGGCCCGTGAGCTCGAGCAGCGCAGCCACCAGGGTCTGCTGCAGGAACTGGTAGCGCACGCGCGCGGCCTCGCCCCCCGCGCGGCCCTTGCGGAGATCCGATCCACCGGGTCGCAGACGCCGCAGGAACTCGGCGAGGGACGTCAGCACCTTGGTCCGGTTGCGCGACCAGCCGTACTTGCCGAGCGCCTGGATCGCAAAGCGGGAGACGTTGCTGTCCTTCGCCTTCTCCATGAGCTGGGTGAGCGAGGAAATCGCGGCCTCGGGTGCGAGCGTGCCAACGACCTGGATGACGCGCAGGGGAAAGGGGCCGGCAGCGGTCACCTTCGTCGATGGCAGGAAGGGCTTCAGCTGCTTGTACGCACCCTTGGGGTCGTTCATCCGCCCAAGGTTGTCCGCCGCAAGCATCCGGATGGCGCCGAGCTCCTCCTTGCGGAGCATGGCGCCCGCTGCCTTCTGCAGCTTCGCCCGCATCGAGTTGGTCTTCAGCTCGTTGTGGACCTTGACGAGCTTGGGCATGGCCGCCTCGAGCTTGGCCTTGTTGGCGTCGCTCGTCCAGGCGTCGAGCTTCTCGAGGAGGTTCTTGGCCTCCGCAATGCGTGCGTCTTCGACGGGATCCCCAGCCGACGCAGGGGTGGCGAGGAGTGCGAGAGCCAAGAGCGTCGCGAGGGCGGCGCTACTTGTCGTCCTTCGTGCCCTCATCCTTCTTCTCGTCACCCTTCTTCTCTTCCGCCTTCTTCTCGGCGTCCTTGTCGTCGCCGTCCTTCTTCTCGGCGTCCTTGCCCTCGTCCTCGGCTTCGGCCGCCGCTTCTTCCTCTTCCTCGAGGGTGCGCTCGAGCTCGGCCTTGGACTTCTTCAGGCTGTTCCTGATCGTAGGAAGCGCAACGGCGAGCGGGAGGAGAAACGTTCGAGTGCCCGCCCCCTCACCAACGCCCTCTTGCTGAACGACAATCCCGGTCACGGCACCGGCGGCGTCGTAGAGCGGCTTCCCGGCGCTGTTGCCGGCACCCTGCAGGATCCACATGTCACGCGGCTTCGTCACGCGGCCGGCCACGCGCACGCGCTGGACCATCGGCGCGTGATCGAAACCCTGACCGAGGCGAGTCACCGAAAAGAGCGACTGGCCGGTCTTCGGCTCGCTCTTCGTGACCAAGTCAACCGCAGTGAGCGTCTTGCCCGCCAAGTCGCGAATCAGGATGAACCCAAGCCCGAGCTTGCTGTCTTTCGCACCAATGACGGCCGAATACTCCTTCGTGTCGCCAGGGAAGATGACGCGTATGTTTGAAGGCCGGGCGGAGATGGTGAACTGCTGACCCCGCTGGCTGACCGTCCGGTCACCGCCAAGTGATTCGGCAGGCAGCATGATCAAGCCAGAGGCGTCCACCACGACACCCGATGCAGAGGTCGACTGTTCGCGAGGCGGCCCCATGGCGGCGCCGCCGCTCATGATCTTGACGTTGAGCACGAATTTCACGGAGACGACCGTGGACGCCTTCGCGGTCATGAGCTTCTCGTACGTCGCTACATCTTCGGCACGAGCCGCGGGGGCGAGGGCCAACAGGGCCGCGGCGCAGAGGCCGAGCGTGAAAGTGCGGATTCGCATGGTTGTCTCCTTCCCCGCGATCAGTCGCGGGGCCATTCGGGGCGCATGAACACGAACGCGGTAGCGCGATCGCGGCGCACGAAGATCTTCACGGTCTTCGGCTTCTTCTTGGACAGCTCGCGGACGAGCTTCTTGAACGTCCGGATGCTCGTTACGGGCTGGTCATTGATCTTGAGAACGATGTCGCCGGAGCGCAGGTTCGCGACCTGGGCCCAGCTACCCGGCGTCACAGCCGAAACCATGATGCCTTCGTAGTCCTTTGGGAGATCGCGGTTTACGCGATCGAGGAACGTCAGCTCGCGCACCTTGTATTCGAGGACGGTGTCCTCGGCCGTACGCGCATCGGCGGCGGTATTGGGCGTCTCTTCGGTGACGATCGCAACCTCGAGGTCCTTGCCATCGCGGATGACCTTGAAGGTCGCGGTGGAGCCGATGTCGAGATCCTCGACCAGGCGCGTCAGCACCTGGGCGTCCTGCACGCGCGATGCGTCGAGCGGCTTGCCGTTGAGGTGCGTGAGGATGTCGCCCACCGCGAGGTCGGACTTCTCGGCCTCGGTGCCGGGCAGGATCCACGTGACGCGGAAGCCCTTCTTGCCCTCGAGCTTGAGGGCCTTGGCCACCTTGGTGGTAAGCACCTGCGTGCGCATGCCGAGCCACGCCTTGGCCAGCTCGGTGTTGCGCGGCGGGCGCGGCGGCTTGGACATGTCGAGCACGGTGACCATGTCGGTCTTTCGGCGACGGAAGCGGACCGAGAGCGCCTTGCTCTTGCGATGCGTGTGCATCAGCTTCCCGAAGTCCTCGAGGTTCTCGACAGGCGTGCCGTCGATCTCGAGGATGACGTCGCCCGACTGCAGCGACGGCTTGGCCTTGTCCGGGGCGGAGCCCGGGCGCATCGTCTTGAGCAGCACGCCCTTCGTGTCGGGGTAGTGCCGGCTGAAGGCCATCGGCTTCGTGATGTCCTGGGCGCTGACGCCCCAGCCACGGAAGGCCTTCTCCTCGCCGACGAACTTCTCCATCGGCGCGACCTGCACCTCGGTGCCGTTGAGATCGCCGGCGCGCTCGTACTCGATGGGCACGCTCGTGCCCGCTCGCAGGTCCGCGACCCGAGAGAGGAACAGCGGCACGGCCTCGAAGCCCGTGACGGCAACATCGCGATCGCCGATACGGGTCACGACATCGCCGGGCTTGATGCCCGCCTTGTCCGCCGGACCGCCCTTGAAGACCGAAGACACCAGTGCGCCCTTCTTCCGGTCGAGGTGGTTCACCGGAACGATCGACATGCCGATCCAGCCGCGGCGCACTTCGCCGAAGGTCAGGGCCTGGGCGAGCACCTTCTTGACGGTCGACGCCGGCACGGCGAAGCCGGTCCCGCTGCCGCCGCGCGTGTTGATGCCGATGACCTCACCCTTGAGGCTGACCAGCGGGCCGCCACTGTTGCCGGGGAGGATCAGCGCGTCGTGTTGGATCCACTGATTGAAGATGCCAGTCAGCTGACCGCCGCCGAACTGGATGTTCTGGATGGCGCTGCCCGTGAAGTTGGTGAACACACGCGCGGTGTTGGACACGATGCCGAGCGTTACCGTGCTCGTCAGGCCGCCGGGATTGCCCATGGCCATGACATGGTGGCCGACACCGATCGAGTCGGAGTCACCGATGGTCGCGAAGGGGATCGGAATGTTCGGGTCCGCGCGCTGGCCCATCCGCAGCTTGAGGATGCAGAGATCGGTCAGGGGATCGCGGCAGACGATGTCGGCGTCGATCGCCTCGCCCGTCGGCAGCTTGCAGGTGATGCGGCTGGCGTCCCCCGCCACGTGGAAGTTGGTGACGACGTGGCCCGCAGGGCTCACGATCACGCCGCTGCCGGCGCCGAGTCCACGGGTCTCGCGGCCCTGTCGGAACTGGCGTGCAACCACGCCGATGTTCACGAGGCAGGGGTAGACCTTCTGCTTCGCATACGCGACGGCGTCGCGCAGCTTCTCGCCCCCACCCTCCTCGGCCTGGGCAACGCCGGGGCTGAAGCAGGCCAACAGGCCCAGCAAGAAGACGGCTGTCAGTCGGGTCCGGCCGCGTTGGCCGCTCGGTCGCACGTGCATGGGGAGCCTCCTCCGCCCTCAAGCGGGGAGGCAAGTGTACGGGCGTGGCGGGCGAGCGAGGGACCAGCCGCCGAGGGTTGGAGGAACGCTACCTTTGGGCGATCGGCGGATCGATCGGCGCCGTGCCCGGCTGCACGCTCGAGGCCGTCGACGGGGGCGGCGGCGGCGGCGGGATGCCGACCGGGCCATCGGGCGAACCCCAACGCGAGGCGGGCGGCGCCGCGGCGGGTGCTGCGGCCGGGGCAACGGCGCCTGCGTTGGCACCGCCGGGGGTCCCGTAGGCATTGCTGCCGGCGCCCCCGTGGTAGATGAAGCCGCGCGAGCCCCTGGGCTTGCGCACCTGGACGGCGATCGTCCCTGAGCCCGAAGCCCCGGGCTTTGCCCCAGCCATGACGGTGTAGAGGCCCGGCTTGGGGGCGGTAAAGGTGAGGACCATCGTGTTCGGGCCGCCGCGGCTCACCCGCGGCGGGTTCGCGCCGGCAGGGACCTGGCTTCGATCGAGGGCAGGGCCTCCCCACGGATCCTTCACCGCCAGGATGTCGGGGGTGAAGGTCTCGCCGCGCGCCCGGGTCACGGTCACGGCGACGAAGCCGCCGCGCGGGGCCGAGAAGTAGAGCGGGGCCGGCTTCTCAGCGCTCAGGTGCGCCATCCTGGGAGCCGGCGGCAGGTAGGTGAGCTTGTGGCGGAAGCTGTAGAGGACCTCGCGGTTGCCGTAGGTCGGGGTCGCGATGACCTGATAGATGCCGGTCTTGGGGAGCACCAGGCCCGTGACCCGAACGGTCGCAGATCCCTTTTCCATGCCTTCTGCGGCGGCGATCGGAAGGCGCTGGCCCTCCGGATCGAGGATCTCGACGGTCGGGGCGGCCTCGGCGCCATCACCCGCTTGGACGACGAACTCGAGCATCGTGGACTCGACCCCCTGGAGGGTGAAGGTCTGGGCCTTCCGCGTGGGCGTCATGCGCCCGACGAGCGTCGCCTCATCGCCCACGTGGGTGCTCATGGCACTGGGGGGGGCGCTGCGGCAGGCGCCGATGAATCCGAGGGCGGCGAGCGCCAAGGCGAGGTTGAATAGACGGCAGTAGTTCATGGGTCCTCCCGGTCCGATGGCCCGCGGGGCGCAGGGGCGCAACCCGACAAGGCGACTCTTACTCCTATGCATCGGTCGAACCACAGGGGGTTGTGCACTATTGCTGGAATTGACCCCACCGGTGGTGCCGGCCAGCAGGTCGACCTGGCCGTCTTCACGGCCTTCGGGTGCCCCGGATACGCCGTGACGACCGCCGAGACCGACCAGGACGCGGCCGGGGCGAGCGCCGTACGGCCCCGCGGCGGGGTCGGGGCGGCGCTCGCCGAGGTGCTGGCGACAGCCGATCCCGCGGCGCTGAAGATCGGCATGCTGGCCACCGACGCCATCGCCGCCGAGGTCGGTGCTGTGCTGGGGACTCATGCGCCGCGCCCCGTGGTCCTCGACCCCGTGCTCTGGGCAGGGGCCGGAGGGCCTCTCCTCGAGGAAAAGGCCATGGATCGCCTTCTGGAGAGGCTCGGTTGCGTGACGACGTTGCTCACGCCCAACCACCCCGAGGCGGCTCGGCTGCTCGGCCGCGAACGCATCGACGACCCCGGCGAGGCCGCCGAGGCGCTGCGCCGCGCGGGTTGGAACGCCGTGCTCCTGAAGGGGGGCCATGGATCAGACTCGACGACGATGATCCGCGACGTCTTGGCCGTCGAGGACCGCTGCATCACCGTCGAGCGTTCCCGCGTCGCCGGCGGGACCGTCCGCGGGACCGGCTGCACGCTCGCCTCGGCGATTGCCGCCTGGCTCGGTCGCGGCCTCGCGCTCCCGCTGGCCACCCAGCTCGCGGGGGATTGGCTCCACGCGCTCTTGGTGGAGGCGGCCGCCCGGGGCCGGGACCGACTGGACCCCGCGGCCGTGCCCCTTCCGCCGACCGCAGGCCGGGAGTAGGCTGCGCCCTCGACTGGCGGAGGGCTGCTCGCTTTGAAGGTCGCGATCATCGGAGCCGGGGTCCTCGGCACATCCTTGGGCATCCTGCTCCGGCGGGTGGGCTATGAGATCGTGGCCGTCTGCAGCCCGAACCGGCGCTCCGCGCAGGAAGCCCGGATCCTCATCGGCGCCGGAGATGTCGTGGGCGACAACGGCATGGCCGCCCTGGGCGCGGATCTCGTGATCCTGGCGGTCCCGGACCGCGCGATCGCCTCCGTCGCGATCGAGGTCTCGGCCAGCGGTGCCCTCAAGCGGGGCGCCATCGTGGCCCACTGCGCCGGCGGCCTCCCGGCCGGCGTGCTCTCAGGCGTCACGGCCGCCGGCGGATTCAAAGGCGCCATCCATCCCCTGCAGAGCTTCGCCGACGTGGACTCGGCCGTGCGGATGCTGCCGGAGACGTTCTTCTTCCTCGAGGGAGAGCAGGAAGCCGTCGACGTCCTGCGCAGCGTGGTCATCGCCCTCGACGGCCGGCCGGTGGAGATCGCTGGCGCGGACAAGGCGCTCTATCACGCGGGCGCCGCGGCGGCCTCCAACTTCCTCGTCACGCTCGTGAACTACGCGGTCACCCTGCTCTTCCATGCGGGGGTTCCGAAGGACGCCGCCCTGGCCGCGCTCTTGCCGCTCATCAAGGGCACCGTCAGCAACCTCGAGACCGTCGGCCTGCCGGACGCTCTCACCGGACCGATCGCCCGCGGCGACCTGGGTACGGTGCAGCGGCACCTGCGAGCTCTCGAGACGATGCCCGGCGACATGGCCCGGCTCTACCGTCAGCTCGCACGCAAGACGGTCGAGGTCGCCAAGGCCAAGGGCAGCCTCGAGGAGGACGACGCGCAGAAGCTGCTCGACCTCCTCGGAGGGCCGGACTTCCCCGGCGAAGGCCGGCCCTAGCCTCTTTCCCGGCGTCCCTCCCTACCCCCGACTTGCGCCCTTGCGTACTCTCTTGGGCGTGTACCCCGACCAGCAACGCTTCTGGACCGCCCTCTTGAACCTCGAGCGCACGTGGAGCTCGGATGACGCGGCCATTGCGTTCATCCCCCCCCGCCACCGGGACTTCGACAGCGTGCCGCTTTGGCCGTGGCCGAAAGCGCAAGCCTTCCTCCTCAACAACCTCGAACTGATCCGGGAGAACTACCGGAAGCTCGAGGCGGGCGAGCCGCTGGACTACGACGAGCTCAATCATGGCCTCTCGGACCTGACCCTGCGCCTGCAGCCCTGGCTCAACTCGCGTGATCTGAAGCAGGCCGCCACCTCGCGCGCCGAGCTCGGCGGTCGGCTGGAGCTGCTGCAAGTCACGACCCCGATGGCGGACATGAACGCTGGCACTCGCTACGTGCGGGCCACCATTCAGCGCGCCTTCTACTACTTCGCCCAGTACATCGACGCCCGCCTGAGCGACCCGGCGTACCCGGACGTCTCGCCCGGCGCCCTGCAGGTGCGTGTCGACCACATCGGCGATCTGGTGGTGAGCCAGAACACCCCCGAACCGCACGGAGATCTCGCGTGACCGCCAGTCCCTACGATGAGTACCGCAGCCCGTTGGTCACCCGCTACGCGGGGCCCGAGATGCGCCGCCTCTTCTCCGAGCGGCATCGCATCGAGACCTGGCGCCGGCTCTGGATCGGTCTCGCCGAGTCGCAGCAGGAGCTGGGACTCGGGATCAGCGACCAGCAACTCGAGGCCATGCGCAAGGCCGCCACCATCATCGATTTCGACAAGGCTGCTGCGTACGAGGCGCGCTTCCGCCACGACGTCATGGCGCACGTCCACGCCTTTGGCGATGTCGCCCCGGAGGCCCGCGGCGTCATCCATCTGGGCGCAACCTCCTGCTTCGTGACCGACAACGCCGACGCGATGATCCTGCGGGACGGGCTCGAGCATATCGAACGCAGCGTCGCGGAGGCCGTCGCCGCGCTGCGCGGGTTTGCCGAGCGGACGAAGGCGATTCCGTGCCTCGCCTACACGCACTTCCAGCCCGCCCAGCCGACGACGTTCGGCAAGCGGGCGGCGCTCTGGATCCAGGATCTGCTGGAGGACCTCAAGGCCGTCGCGCACATGCAGGTCAACGTGCCCTTCCTGAGCTCGAAGGGCACGACCGGCACGCAGGCGAGCTTCCTCACGCTCTTCGATGGCGATGCCGAGAAGTGCGAGCAACTCGACCTCCTGACGGCCAAGCGCGCGGGCTTCCTCAAGCCGGTTGCCGTCTCTGGGCAGACGTACCCGCGCAAGGCCGACTACACGATCCTCGCCGTGCTCGGAGGCATCGGGGTCAGTGCGACGCGGTTTGCCAATGACGTCCGCCTGCTCTCGGGGCTCCGTGAGGTCGCAGAGCCGTTCGAGAAGGAGCAGATCGGCTCCAGCGCGATGGCCTACAAGCAAAACCCCATGCGCTCCGAGCGCATCACGGCGCTGGCGCGCCACCTCATGGCGCTGGTTCCCGAGGCCGCGTCCACTGCATCCGCGCAGTGGCTCGAGCGTACGCTCGACGACTCGGCGGCGCGGCGCATCTTCCTGCCGCAGGCCTTCCTCGCGGCGGATGCCATCCTGCGCCTCGTCATCAACGTCGGACGGGGCCTGCACGTGAACGAGGCTGTCGCGCGCTCCCGCCTGCTGCGCGAGCTGCCGTTCATGGCGACGGAAGAGATCCTGATGACCGCCGTCAAGGGCGGCGGTGACCGCCAGGTCCTCCACGAGCTCATTCGCCAGCACAGCCTCGCGGCGAAGGACAAGATCGTTGCGGGCGCCGACCGCAACGACCTCATCGATCGCCTGCGCGCGGATGAGGCGTTCGCCGCCGTCCACGCCGAGCTCGACACGATGCTCGAGCCGACGCGCTTCGTGGGCCTCGCCGAGCGCCAGACGGAGCGCTTCCTCGCCCAGGAGGTCGATCCGGCCCTGGAGCCCTATCTCTCGGGGCTGGGCGGAGACGTCGACATCAACGTCTGACCCGGGACGGGCCCTCCGGACGGCCCCGGCCGTTGGGTTGCCGTTTGCCTCCGGCGGACCCGAAGCACCAATTTTCGAAATCCCCTTCAGGGGCGCGGCGGGGGAGTCGATGAGGGCCTGCCTCAGGGATGCGGCTTGGACTCCTCGCCCTGGGTTTGGGACATAGCAGGTGGAACACGCGAGCCGCGATGTTCCCGACTTCAAAGACATGCACGATCGCCGCGCTCGGTGTGGCCCTTCTCTTCCTCGCTGGTTGCGGTGGCGGCGACTCCGCCTCCGGTAGCGAGCGCCTCGAGTCCTTCGACGGCGGCATCAGCACGGGCCCCGACCCGCTGATCATCACCACGACGAGCGTGCCCGCGGGCAGCCCGGGCGTGGCATATCCCCCGACCAAGCTCTCGGCACAGGGTGCCGGCGCCAGCCTCGCCTGGCGCGTGGCAGCCGGCCAGATGCCGCCGGGCCTCTGGCTTACGCAGGATGGTCGTCTCGTCGGCACGCCCTCGCAGGCGGGTCTCTTCGAGTTCACGGCCGTCGCCGAGAGCGCTACGCAGAACGCGCAGCAGGACCTCGCGATCGCGATCGACGCCTTCGGCATGACCGCCGCCGGCGGCCTGCACTTCGGTGAGGCATGGGTCGGCCGGGCCGTTCAGTTGCGCTGCGCCGGCCTGAGCGGCCAAGCCTCCTTCGCCATCGTCTCCAGCGAGAGCGGCGGCAGCTTCCAGGAGATCGATCCCGTCGCGGGCACCGCGCTCTGGGTCCCCGGCCCTGCGAGTGCCCCCGGCACGACCGACGTCCTCCGTGTCAGCGACAGCGCGACGGCCGCGTCCGACGAGCTGGAGCTCGCCGTAGCGCCCGACCCGACGGCCGGCCACATCGCGCGGTTCGGCGAGACCGACTGCTGGACGCTGGACTGGAACACCAAGCGTGGCGCCCACCCGTTCGCAACGGATCTGCGCGCAGCCGCCGCCCGCTTGGGTCTGCGCGGTGCCACCAGCACCGGCGCCTCCGAGACGAGCGCGGACCGCTTGGCCGAGCTCCTCCTCAAGGTCGAGATCCTGCGCCAGATCAACCCGCTCTTCTTGCGCCGTGCCGATGGCAGCGCCGGCGTCAACGGCCTCGCCATCTCATTCGCCTTCGAGCGCCCCGAGGCGGGCTACGTCTCCCCGACGGCCGGGACCCAGGCCGCAGGTCGCAGCAACGGCTACAGCGTCATGGCGCTCTGCGACCAGACGGGAGGCATGGCAGCCATGGGTGTTGCGTTCGGCGACGCCGTCGGCAACCCGAACCACGAGCACAACGCCCCCGGCGGGGCGTTCGGTGAGCTCGGCGTATTCGTGAACTACATCGCCGAGTCCGTCGAGCGCATGTTCCGCCTGCATGGCGACATGCTGAAGGACGCGCCCATCAGTGCAGCCGATCTTCCCGCGCTCAAGGCCCTCCTCTACGGCCGCCCGAACCCCGGCGGCCGCTATGAGGCGATCCGCTACCAGGTGAACGCCCTGGCAAGGAGCATCGCCTACGTGGCAGCCCACGAGATCGGCCACAGCCTGGGTCTCGAGCACCTGAGCCAGTACACGCCGGGCGCGATCATGAACGGCACCGCGCTCCTCGGCCCGGGTGCGGACTACCACTTCACATCGAACGCCCTGGACATCCTGCGCCTCGGCCTCCCCGGCGCCGGTCGCGGCGGCGCCCAGGCCCAGGAGGGTGCGGTCGCGGCCCTCCGCATGCCGCAGGGCGGCATGCATGTCTGCGGCCACTGCAGCAGCGCCGGCGGCCACTAACGCTCCCGGCTCGACATCCATCAGTCCGGGCCCGCGTCCCGATCTGCACCACCGGCGGCGGCGGGGCAACAGTCGGAACCCCCGCCCGGCCGATGAAGGCTCTGGCGCGCGGCTTGAGACCTGGCGTCCCGGAGGCTGATATGCACGCCCGATGGCTCCTACGCGGCACGCGCTTCGTATTCCCGCTCGTCGTCCTCCTCCTGACCGCCTGCGGCGGCGGAGGTACCGCGGACAGCCCCACCCCCAGCGGTGGCACCGGCGGGCCCGCAGCGCTCTCGATCACGACCTCGACCCTTCCGCCCGGTAGCACCGGAACGCCGTACAACCCGACCCAGCTCCAAGCGGTGAACGTACAGGGCTCGGCCACGTGGAGCCTCGACAACGGCAGCCTCCCAGAGGGCCTCGCCCTCAGCGAGAGCGGCATGGTCACGGGCACACCCGCACAGACGGGCTCCTACGCCTTCGTCGTCCGCGTCGATGACGCCGTCGGCATGGACACCAAGAGCCTGCAGGTCGCCGTCGATGTGCTTGGCATCAGCGCCACGGCCGGACTCACGGTAGGGGACGCTTGGAGCGGCCGCGCCGTTGAGATCGCAACCAGTGGGCAGACCAACAGCGTCAGCTTCAGCGCGTTCAACAACATGAGTGGCGGCTCCTTCACGGCACAGAACCCCGCGGGCGGCACGGCCACGTGGGTACCCGGCGCCACCGCCGGACCGGGCGTCGTCGACACGCTGCGCGCAACCGACGGGCCGGGAGGCCAAACGGTTGAGCTCTTCGTTCCTGTGCAGCCGAATCCGGCCGGGAACCACACCGCCTCGTTCGGCTCCAGCGACGTCTGGTTCATCGACCCGACGCCCAAGGAGGGCACGCATACCTACGCGACGGACTTCCACCAGGCCCTGGTGACCGCGGGCTTCCGCGACCCGCAAAGCACAAGCGCTACGGGAACCGAGGTCGACCAGGTCGCGGCGCTTTGGATCCGCATCGAGGTCTTGCGCCTGCTCAATCCGATGTTCCTCCGCAACGCGGACGGCTCGGCCGGCGCCCAGGGCCTCGGCATCACGTTCCCCCTCGACGAACCGGGGGCCGGCTACTCGAAGGCATCACCGGGCAACTCGGTGCTCGGCTCCCCGACGCGCTACAGCGTGATGGCCTTCGTACGCGGCACGCAGAGCGGCGTGATCGGGACGGCGTTCCTCGACAGCTCGAGCAACGCCTGGCACGAGAACGACACGACCTCCGGCGCGCTCGAGCTCGGTGTGTTCGCCAACCAGATCGTGCCGTTCGTGAACAGCGCGTGGAGCAACCCGCTGCCGAACAACCCGGTCAATGCGTCGGACGCGAGCGCCTTGAAGGCCCTGCTCTACGGCCACCCGAATCCGGGGGGCCGCTACACCACGCTGCGCACCCAAGGCCAGGGCCTCGCCAAGAGCCTCGCCGCCGTGATCGCCCACGAGGTCGGCCACAGCCTGGGGCTCTCGCACACGAGCCCGCCCGAGACCGGCTCGATCATGAACCCCTCGGCCGCCATGGGCCCGACCATCAGCTACAACTTCACGACCGCCGATGTGACGACCCTGCAGAGCGCCCTGCCGGGCAGCGGCAAGGCCACGGGGTCGCAGCAGGCCCAGAAGTTCAGCGCCCCGCACGAGGGTGGCGTCGTCGTCTGCCAGTGCCGCGGCTGTGTTGTGAAAGCCGCCAAGGCGCACGAGGACCGCCCGGACCGCTAGGACCGCGGCCTGACAAGAGGCAACCGGCCGCACCACCCCGGGTGGATGCGGACTGAACACGGCGGACGTTAGCCCGTAGAGTATGCGGCCCGGCCGTGTTCCACGGCCCCGTGGAGCCCCCCGCCATGACGTCCGTGTTCCCGAGTGTCCAGAGCGACAACGACCCGCTGGAAACGCGCGAGTGGATTGAGTCCCTCGAAGCCGTCCAGGAACTCATCGGCCCGGAGCGCGCTCGGTTCCTGCTCTCGCGCTTGCTCGCCCGCGCGCGCGCCGGCGGCTTCGTCCCCGACCAGCTTCTGAGCTCGGACTACGTCAACACGATCCCCCTCCGTCACGAGCCGGAGTTCCCCGGCGACGAAGCCCTCGAAGAACGCATCAGTGACATCGTCCGCTGGAACGCGGCGGTCATGGTCACGCGCGCCAACATGAGTGCCGACGGCATCGGTGGGCACATCTCCACGTTCGCTTCCAGTGCGGAGCTCCTCGACGTCGGCTTCAACCACTTCTTCCGCGGCAAGGACGACGACCGCAGCGGCGACCAGATCTACTTCCAGGGCCACGCCTCACCGGGCATCTACGCCCGCGCGTTCCTCGAGGGTCGCCTCAGCACGGATCAACTCAATCGCTTCCGCCGCGAGGTCGACCGCGGCAAGGGCCTGAGCTCCTACCCGCACCCGCGCTTGATGCCCGATTTCTGGGAGTTCCCCACGGTCTCGATGGGCATCGGCCCCATCAACTCGATCTATCAGGCGCGCTTCAATCGCTACCTCGAAGCCCGCGGGATCAAGGACACCAGCGCCTCACGCGTGTGGGCGTTCGTGGGTGACGGCGAGACCGACGAGCCCGAGACGCTCGGCGCGATCTCCGTCGCGGCGCGCGAGGGCCTCGACAACCTGACATGGGTCGTGAACTGCAACTTGCAGCGTCTTGATGGCCCCGTGCGCGGCAACGGCAAGATCGTCCAAGAACTCGAGACGATCTTCCGCGGCGCCGGCTGGAACGTCCTCAAGGTCCTGTGGGGCAGCGAGTGGGACCCGATCCTCGACCGGGATGACCAGGCGCTGCTGCGCCAGCGCATGAACGAAGTCGTCGACGGTGAACTCCAGAAGTACCGCTCCATGAACGGTGGGTACATCCGCGAGAACTTCTTCGGTACGAGCCCCGAGCTCCTGCAGCTCGTCTCGCACCTCTCCGACGACCAGATCTGGGCCATGCGGCGCGGCGGCCACGACATGCGCAAGATCCACGCGGCCTACAAGGCTGCCGTCGAGCACACGGGGCGACCGACGGTCATCCTGGCGCAGACCATCAAGGGCTGGACCCTTGGCGAGGGCTTCGAGTCCAAGAACGTCACGCACTCGATCAAGAAGATGTCGGGCGATCAGCTCATCGGCTTCCGGGATCGCCTCGGGCTTCCGATCAAGGACGAGGACCTGACCGACCCGCCCTACTACCACCCCGGTGCGGACAGCGACGAGGTGCAGTACATGCTGGCGCGTCGCAAGGCCCTCGGCGGTGCCGTGCCGCGGCGCGTCCCGACGTTCAGTGTCGACTTCGACCCGCCGACCGCGGACCTCTACGAGGAGTTCCAGGCCGGAACGAAGAACCCCGGCGGCGTCTCGACGACGATGGCCTTCGTGCGCCTCTTGACGAAGCTCATGAAGGACAAGGGCATCGGCAACCGCATCGTGCCGATCATCCCGGACGAGGCGCGCACCTTCGGTATGGAGCCGCTGTTTCGCCAGGTGGGCATCTACGCCGCGAAGGGACAGCTCTACGAGCCCGTCGACAAGAGCCAGCTGCTCTACTACCGCGAGAGCAAGGACGGTCAGGTCCTCGAAGAGGGCATCACCGAAGCCGGCTCGATGGCGAGCTTCACCGCCGCAGGGACGTCCTACGCCACGCACGGCCAGCCCATGCTGCCGTTCTACATCTTCTATTCGATGTTCGGCTTCCAGCGCATCGGCGACCTCGCCTGGGCGTTCGCCGACATGCGTGGCCGTGGCTTCCTCATGGGCGCGACCGCCGGGCGGACGACGCTCAACGGCGAAGGCCTGCAGCACGAGGACGGGCACAGCCATGTCCTTGCAACAACGTTCCCGAACGTCCGTGCGTACGACCCGGCCTACGCGTACGAGATCGCGACGATCGTCGAAGACGGCATGCGCCGCATGGTGGCGGAAGACCAAGACGTCTTCTACTACATCACGATCCAGAACGAGAACTACCCGCAGCCGCCGATGCCCGAGGGCGCGCAGGAGGGCATCATCAGCGGGCTCTACCGCGTCAAGGCGAGCGAGTCCAAGCACAAGCTGCAGGCACAGCTCTTCGGCAGTGCCTGCATCCTGAGGGAAGCCCTTCGCGCACAGGAGATCCTGGCCGAGCGCTATGACGTCGCCGCCGATGTCTGGTCCGCCACGAGCTACCAGCAACTACGCAACGACGCACTGCGCTGCGAGCGCTGGAACCGCCTCCACCCCGAAGAGGCGCCGCAGGTGCCCTACGTCGCGCAGGTCCTCGCCGATGCAAAGGGCCCGATCATCGCGTCGTCGGACTACGTGCAGCTGGTTCCGGACCTGATCCGCCCCTGGGTCACGGCAAACTACACAACGCTCGGCACCGATGGCTTCGGCATGAGCGACACACGCGAGGCCCTTCGCCGTCACTTCGAAGTCGACGCCGAGTCGATCGTCATCGCCACCCTCGGCGCCCTGGCTGCCGACGGCGCCATCAAGACCTCCGCCGTCACCCAAGCGATCAAGGACCTCGACTACGACCCCGAGAAGCTCCGCCCCACCTCAATCTGATCACCCGGCCCGCTGGGCATCCTCGCCTACCCGCGCGTCGACCAACCTCGAACCGATTCGCCTGACGCATCTCGGGTCGCCTCGCTCTCTCACGCGTCCGGCGGCGTGGATTGCCACGCGAGGGCAATCGCAAGCCTCAAGCGTCGAGGCGCCGCCAACGCCGGTTGTGTCGGCGGCCTGGGTGGCAGGTCCCGCGCCGCGATGAAGTCCCGTGGCGTGGGTTGCCACGCGAGGGACAAAGCGCGAGGGTGAAGCGCGAGGGTGAAGCGCGAGCGCCCAACGTTCGGACACCTAGGGTCCAGGTTGCGTCCGGCGGCTTGGGGTGCAGTCCATGCGCGGCGATGAAGGCCCGTAGCGTGGGTTGCCACGTGAGGGCCAAAGCGCAAGCAGGGGCGCATCCCACGCCGCCGGACAAAAAGCAAACCGCCGAGGATCGCTCTGATCGCGATCCCCGGCGGAAAGGGGGAGCTCAGGAGGGAGGGAGTTGGGAGGAGGGAGGGAGGGTAGAATCGAGCTCAACCCCTTTTTTCGGGTCGGATGGGTTCGCCATCCACTGCTACAGACGAGACTCACACCATGAGTGTTTCGCCTGGGACATGCAAAAAGGGGGCAAAGGCACCCTTCAGCGCACGCGTACGCGACCGCCAACGGAGATGCGCCCGACGGGACGGCGGTAGTAGCCACGCGTCCGGTGACGCACGTGGCGCACCACGCGACGGCGGGGCACCCAGACCTGGTACTCGCGTCGCTCGATGCGATCCGGGCCGTAGAGCGCGTGGCCGTGGAGGTCCCAGCCGATCTGCGCGCCGGGCACGCGGACGCTGCGCGTGCGGGTCTCGTAGTAGCCGCCGACATACTCGACCACCTCGTGGACATGCGACCGGCGGACATGGCGATGGCCGAAGGGGACCGTCACGCCGACGCCGATGTGGATGCGCGGACCGAACTGCAGCCCCGTCTGCGTCATGGCGCGGGTGCTCGGTGAGGCCTGGGCTTCGTCGGTGCCGACAGCGAACGCGGCGCCAGCAACAAGGGCGGCGGAGAGGAGAAGGCGGGTGATCATGGGGGGCTCCTTTCAGAGGCGGTCCCGGCCGGTGCCGGGTCAGTTCACGCTCCAAATCACACGTTCCGTGCCACGCGACGACAAAATCATGTAACCTCATGCTTACCAACGGGTTGCACGCGTGAGGGCAAACCTGGGGTCGGGCCCCTGTCCTCCCACGACGACAACACGGTTCCCCGATGGAGGAGCCCCCATCCCCGATCCGTCGACCCCCGCCGTCCCCCTGCGCGCCCACATGGCGCTCTGCCTGCTGGGCTTCCGGGGCTCCGGCTACTCGCCCGGCTTCGTCGAGGCCATGGCCGCGGTGCAGGCCGGCTTCAAGGCGGATCCGGACCAGCTCGTCGAGCTCGTGGACGCGCCGGATCCCATCTGCGCGGCCTGCCCGAACCTCGACGACGGCGGCTGCACCCTGGGCGGGCCCGATCACGAAGCCCACATGCGAGCCCACGATCGCGACGTCTTGGGGCGGCTCGGCCTCGCGGCGGGCGAGGCCATACCGTGGGGCCGGCTCCTGGAGCGCATCGCCGGCCAGATCCAGGGATCGGACCTCGACGCCATCTGCACAACCTGCCCTTGGCTCCCGCTGGGGGTCTGCCGCGCCAGCGTCGATGACCTCCGCGACCCCTCGGAAAGGCCTGATCATGAGGCTTGAGGGCGACGAGCCGAATGAGGCGGATCCCGCGAAGCCCGGGGGGAAGCCGGACGGCCACTCGTCGTCCAAGGAGGGCCCCACTGACGGGGCCTGGAGGGCTCGTCCCGCATGTCCGCCGCTCGCGCCCGCCTCAGTCTGTCTCAACCGGAGGCGCCGACGCTCCGCGGACCCCGGCCAGCCATGAGCCGACGTCCCGCCAACAAGCAGCCCGATCGGGCCCTTCAGGACGTCTGGGTGGAGCGCCTCCGCGGCGGCGACCCGGAAGCCCTCCGCGAGGTAGTGGGGGCCTTTGGCGAGCGGCTTACGGCCGTCGTCTCGGGGGTCTTGCGCGATCGCGACGCCGTTCAGGATGTCGTCCAGGAGACCTTCACGAAGGCCTTCTACCGGATCCACTCCTTCAAGGGCGGCTCGAGCCTCTACACGTGGCTCTACCGGGTCGCGGTGAACGCGGCCAAGGACTACATCAAGTCACGCAAGCGGCGTCCGGCGTCCTCGTTCGACGATATGCCCGGACGCGCGGCCCTGCCCGCCAACGAGCAGCCCTTCGTCGAAGGCCTCGAGCGCCGTGAGCTGCGCCTGCGCGTCCGCGCGGCCATCGACCGTCTGCCCGACCGCTTCCGTACGGTCCTCGCCTTGCGCGAGATCGAGGGCATGACCTACAACGAGATTGCGGAGGTGCTGGGGCTGAGCCTCGGCACCGTCGAAAGCCGTCTGTTCCGCGCACGCCGACGCCTGCGCACGATCCTCGCGGTCGAGGAACGGCCCGACGGCCTGCCCAAGCAAGGAGGTGCTTCATGAGCCGCCCCAAAGACGAATTTCCCGATCTGCGGGAAGCCATGGACGTCTGGCGCGAAGACGCCGCCCGTTCAGGCGCCCGGTTCGACGTCAACGACGACCTCGTCGACAAGATCCTGGCTGACGGTCACCTCGCAGCGGAGAGCCGCCAGCAGGTCGGCGCCCCTGCGGCCGCACGCGCCTACGCCGCCGCCGCCCTGATCGTCATCGGGCTCGGCATCGTCGGCACGGTCCTCACCCAGCAGGCACGGCCCGATCAGCCGGCAGCTCCTCGCTGGGCCATGCTCGAAGAAGAACTCATTGACGTGCTTACCCAGGATCCGCGCTACGAGCCCGGCCTGGGTCGCTAGGAGACGCTCATGTTGACCAACTTGAAGACTCTCACCCTCCTGATGCTCCTCGCCGGCGTGAGCCTGGGCGTGTTCGCCACCACGCTCATCGCGGCAGGCAGCCCCGATCCCACGCCCGCGCCCTACGACGAGCGCGTGGAGGCCTACCGTCGGGCCTATGGCCTCGACGATGATCAGACCAACGCCGTGCGAACAGAGCTGATTCGCCACCGCAAGCGCATGTACGACCTCCTGATCGAGCTGCGCCACAAGAACGAGCAGCGCTTCAAGGAGATCGTGGACGGGACCGAGAGCCGCATCCGCGAAATCATCGAAGATAGGAATCCCAGCGATTCCAACCGGTAGGACCGCGCAGAATCGCCACAGCGGCCCCTATAATCCCGCCCCAGGCAAACCGGAGGGCACGCCCCGCCGCAAGCCGCCGAAGCATGAGGAGAGACAGATTCAATGGCCCGTGCGATCGGCGTGGACATCGGAGAGCGGTACCTGAAGGTGGTCGAGCTGGTCGGCTCGCCCCGCTCCTTCCGCGTCCAGCGCGTGGCCGTCCGTGAGATCCCCGTCGCAGGCGGCGCTCACGACGAGTCGGGTGGCCGCACCGACCTGACCGACGACCTCGTCATCGAAGAGTCGGGCGAGATGCATCATGTCGCCGATGACGAGAAGGCCCCCGAGCTCTCCCGCGACGAGCAAGTCTCCGAGCTCATCCGAGACGTCTTCCGCTCCTTGAAGCTTCCGGGGGAGGACGTCTGTGCATCGTTCCCCTCGCAGCACAGCATCAACCGCGAGATCCCCGTGCCCTTCTTCGAAGAGGACCAGATCCGCAAGGTGGTCCGCTTCGAAGCCGAGAACCACCTGCACAGCCACTCCATCGAGGACGTAGTCGTCAACTGGATCAAGACCGGCGAGACGCGCGACGGCAGTCGCCTCACCGTGTTCGCGACCCCGAAGATGGCGCTCGCCGAACACATGGCGAAGTTTCGCCGAGCGGGCGTGGACCCGTCCTCGGTCGACCTCGACGCGACCGCGCTCTACACGACGCTCGAAGCCACCGGCGCCCTCGAGGAGCACCCGAATGTCATCGTGGTCGATGTCGGTGCCAGCGCCAGCACGCTCATGCTCCTGGTGGAAGGGCGCCCGCGCGTCGTCCGCTCCTTCCGTCTCGGCGTAGGCGAGATTGGTACGGAAGTCGGCGGGGAGCTGGGTGTCGCCGCGCACGAAGGCGCCGCACGCCTGCACCATGACGCCAGCGGTGACCTCTTGACACCCGCCGGAGACCTACCGTCGGCCGACGTCGCGCTCGAGTCCGACAAGTCCCTTGCGCAGCTCGAGACCGACGTCGTCACAGACCATCGCACGGCCTTCGTCGCCAAGCTGCACCGCGAAGCCGTTCGGTCCTTGGCCTCGGTGACGACGGACTCGCCGCCCGACCGCATCCTCATGACCGGCGGCGGCTCGCTCATCCCGGGTGTTCGTGAAGAGCTGAGCGAGCGCTTCGGGCTGCCCGTGGAGAACCTCAACATCCTCGACCACCTCGACTGCAAGGATGAGGGCCAAGACCGCGAGTTTACCGGCGCGACCATCGGCCCGGCCGTCGGCTGTGCGCTGCGCATGTTCGGCCGCAACCCGCTGGGCATCGAGCTGCTGCAGGAGGAGTTTGCGCCGCGCAACACCTTCGAAGTCATCCGGACCACACTCGCCACGGCGATCACCCTGCTCTTCCTCGCGCTGGTCATCTGGACCTACGCGCTCAAGGAGCAGGGGCGCGCCGAGCGTGTGCGCTACAACGAGATGGCCGCCGTCGCCGAGCTGATGACCTTCAAGGCCGAGATGGCCTACCTGCAAGGCATCAGCAGCAAGACCGAAGACGTCGCGAAGAAGACCGCAC
>JAJDEM010000265.1 GCA_029259795.1 Planctomycetota bacterium | reverse complement strand
GTCGAGATCCACGGCGCCAACGGCTACCTCCTCGACCAGTTCACCCGGGACGGGTCGAACAAGCGTGAGGACGCCTACGGCGGCACGCTCCAGAACCGACTGCGCTTCCCCCTCGAGGTGGCCCAAGCCGTGGTTGACGTGTGGGGCGCCGATCGGGTCGGCTACCGGGTGTCGCCGGTGGGCGCGTTCAACGACATGCAGGACAGCAACCCCGTGGAGACGTTCGGCGCCTTGGCCGCGGGCCTGAGTGATCTCGAGCTTGCCTACATCCACGTCGCCGAGGCCTTCGCCGGGCAAGACCGTGACGAGGCGACCTGCAGCGCCGTCCGCGACGCGTTCGGCGGGGTCTACCTCGCCAACGGCGGGATCACGCCGTCGGAGGCGGATACCCGCCTCGCCACCGGTGATGCGGACGCGGTCGCCTTCGGCACGCTCTTCATCGGCAATCCGGATCTCGTCGCGCGCATCCGTCAGGGTGCCGAGCTCAACGAGGCCGATCCCGCGACGTTCTACGGCGGTGCCGCGCAGGGGTACACGGACTACCCGACGCTCGAGACGACGCCGTCCTGATCCGACGGCAGCGCACAAGGCGCCTACCGCGAGAAGAGTGCGTGCTCCATGGTGAGGAGTGCGAACGCCGTCGTGAGGGTTGTTCCACCTCGGGCGGTCCAGCGTCCGGTGGTGTTTGGAAACGCGCCGGCGACGGGGCCGTTCGTCCGCTGCTTGCGGGCGAGGTCGATGAGCCAGCCATGCCACTTGGTCGTGAGCTTGCCGTGGATCCAGACGTCCATGCGCACGCCGTAGTAAAGGGTGTAGAGCCAGGGTGCGCGGCGACCGCTGCCCTTGGTCAGCCAGGTGCTCCAGGCCTTCGTGTCCGCCGTTGGCACCTCATCCCACAGGATGCGCCCCATCAGCATGCCGGCGGGATAGAGACTGACGTTCCCCCGTGACGTCGGATGCTTGGTAGTCGCCATGTAGCTGAAGCGCTCGCCGCCGATCCTCACGCCCTTGAGGAACGTCTTGAGCCCGTCGCGCATGCCCTCGGGTACGGGAATGCCGGCGAGCGCTGCGTACTCCACAGCTTGCGTCACCCATCCGGTGACGCTCGTATCACCCGGTCGCTTCGCACGGTATCGGTAGCCACCCTGCGGCCCACGCAGCCCATAGACGGTCTCCAGACCTCTCGCAACGGCGGCCTTCAGCGCTTCGTCGCCCGTCGCGCCGGCGGCTTGGGCAAGCGCCATGAGCCCCATGGCGTCGGTGTAGAACTGGCCTTGGGCCTTGGCGAAGAGGCCGTCCTCTGCCTGTTGCTTGAGCAGCCACGCAACCGCTCGCGCGATGGTCGGCTCGAAGAGACCGCGGCCGTCTTGATCGCGAAAATCGAGGAACGCCATCAGCGCGAGTGCCGTTGTTGCGATCGCATACCGATCATGTGCGGCGTTCAAGTGCTTCTCGCAGATCCTCAGGCTGTCGCGATCGCCTTCGTAGAGCCGCCCGGCTCGCGCCAAGCCCGCACCATCCGCAAAGCGCCCGTCTTCACCTTGGTTCAAAGCGAGCCAGGCGAGTCCCGCATGCAACGCATCAAGCAGCGTCAGAGCGCCCCGCACCCGCAGCGCTTCCAGCTGCAGCATCCGCCGGGACTCGACGATCTCCGAGTCTTCGATCGGCAAGGGGAGCGTAGGATCCACGCGGGCGTCCTCGGCGCCTTGAACTGCGTTGAGCAGGGCGTCGATGTCCAGTCGCGAGCGCGCGGTGCGCGCGTCCAACGCGTCGTCGTCGCGCGACCTACGGCTGCGGGCGAAGAGGAAGCGCTCCAGGTGACGCATCAACAGTGCGCGCTGGGGCTTCTTCGGAAGCCTGGCCACCACGCTGGCGGCATGCCGCAACTGACGTTCGAGAGCGGTGGCCTTCTCCGGATCGTCCAGAGGCCGCAAGTTGCCCCAGCGGCGCAGCTCCTCGACGAGGTCGTGCAGCTGCTCCGTCGCGTCCTCGGCCTTGAGGACGCTCGCCGCGCCCTTGCGCATGGCCGCCAGGGACTTCGCGCGCTTGGGCTCGGCGAAGAACGCGTCGTCCGTGACCAGCGACGTCTCCAGCAAGGCGAGCGCCTGCATGTGCCGCTGCATGCGGTGGAGAACCAGCGCGCGGTCCCACAACTGCCCGAGCCGCTCGAGCCGTACCCGCTCGGCTTCCGAGATTGGCGCGGGGCGATTCACCGTAACCCGGCGGATGGGCCGGCCGCGCTTGGTGTTGAGCGACGGCGCGCCCTTGGCGGGCTGGCGCGAGGGCGCCTGCTCGATCGGCAGCAGGGAGCGGTTCTCATCCTCCTCGCCACGGGTGACGAAGAGGGCGACCCCGCCGCCGACGACGGCAAGGACGATCAGCAGCGCTCGTACGCGTCCCATACTTCTTGGACGACCTCCCGTAGGCCAGCCTACCGGGATTCGCATGCGCGGGGATACGCCGTGTCCCGAGGCCGGTGGTCGGTTGCTCTGCGCCGACCTCGCGAGGTTCGTTCGCGCCCCGTCCGGAGCGCTAGACTCGGAGGCCCCGCGAAGGACGGAGTGCTGATCCCCATGCCCCGAGCCACCCCCCGGTGCCTATGGCTCGGCGTCATCATGCCGCTGCTCGTCGCCTGCGGGGAACGACCGCCGGCCGTGACCGAGGCTCCGTCGCTGCCGGCCGCCTACACGCCCCTCGCGCAGGGCTCACGCTGGACGTATCGCGTGACGCAAGGCGCGACGGCAATCGCGATCACGTACACACGCAAGGGTGGTGACGTCCGCCATCGAGCGGGCGTCGCCGTGCGCTACCTCTTCCTCTACGGCGACTCGACCGAGATGGGCGAGATGCAGGCGAAGAGCATCTATGCCAGTCCAGGCGCCGGGCTGGAGGAATTCTTCGTTGACGGCCTCTTGACGTCGATGCAACACGATCCACCTGTTCCCTTGATGCCGTCGACAATGGTCGGCACCTCGTGGGAGTGGAGCGGCAAGCTCGCGCTCAACCACAACCAAGTGTCCAGTCGCTCGACGCTACGCGTCGCAGCCCGCGAGCGACTGACGGTGGGCGGCGTTGCCTACGACACGCTCCGGGTCGAGGAGCGCGTGGAGCCCGACAGCCTGCGCATCACCCGCTGGTTCGCCAAGGGCGTTGGCATGCTGCGCCTGGCCGTGGAGGCCGGGGAGCGCTCGTTTCGGATGGAGCTGACCAGCTGTGAGATCCGTGAGCCCTGATCCGCGATCCGCGGGCTGCTTCGACCGCGGCACCAGGTGCAGCATGTGGCGCGCGAAGACGTCGGCTTGGTGCCGCCGGGCGTAGGGCCTGGCTGCGGCGTCGCGCCCGCGGCCGCCAACGACGAGCGGGTCGAGGTCCGCTGCGCAACCGTCCGCACCACCGGCGGCATTTTCGCGCTGGATTCCACACTCCGCAGCGCCCGAGGCGGGCCTGCGCAAGGGAACGCGAGTTGCGTTCGGACGAGGGGCGGGCGTACGCACGCTTGCGGGTGGGAACCGATATGGATGTTCAGAACAAGGCGACCAGGATCGACCTTCTCAGTCTGAAGACGAGGCCCATGCGGGCCTTCCACATGTCGTGGTTCTCGTTCTTCCTGTGTTTCTTTGCCTGGTTCGGCATCGCACCGCTCATGGCGGTCGTGCGGGACGAGCTGGGCCTCACCAAGGCCCAGATCGGCAACACGATCATTGCCTCGGTGTCGATCACGATCATCGCCCGCCTCTTCATTGGCTGGCTCTGCGACAAGATCGGCCCGCGCCTCTGCTACACGTGGCTTCTGATGTTCGGCTCGCTCCCCGTGATGGGCATTGGCTTCGCCCAGAGCTACGAGTCGCTGCTGCTCTTCCGCCTGGGCATCGGCGTCATCGGTGCGTCGTTCGTCATCACGCAGTACCACACATCCGTGATGTTTGCGCCGAATGTAGTTGGCACGGCGAACGCCACCTCGGCCGGCTGGGGCAACCTGGGCGGCGGCGTCACACAGATGGTCATGCCGCTCGTGTTGGCGGCGTTCCTCGGGCTCGGCTTCACGGACTTCTGGAGCTGGCGTCTCTCCATGGTCGTGGCAGGGGCCGTCTGCTTCGTCATGGGTATTGCGTACTACCGCTTCACCACGGACCTTCCGAACGGAAACTTCAAGGAGCTCCGGGCCAGCGGCGAGCTTCAGCCGCGGGCGAAGACCCGCGGCGTCTTCATGCTCGCCGTCAAGGACAAGCGCGTCTGGGCGCTGTTCTTCGTCTACGCAGCCTGCTTCGGCATCGAGCTGACGATCAACAACATCGCAGCGCTCTACTACAAGGACTACTTCGGGCTCGGCCTCGCCACCGCCGGCCTCGTTGCAGGCCTCTTCGGCTTGATGAACATCTTTGCCCGCACCTTGGGCGGCTTCATCAGTGACAAGTTTGTCCGCAAGGGCGGCCTGAAGGGCCGCGTGAAGTGGCTGTTCATCGCCCTGTTGATCGAAGGCTTCGCGCTCCTGCTCTTCTCGCAGATGCGCGTGCTGGCTTTCGCCATTCCCGCGATGATCCTCTTCAGTCTCTTCGTGCAGATGTCCGAGGGCGCGACCTACTCCGTCGTGCCGTTCATCAACAAGAAGGCGCTTGGCGCTGTCGCCGGGATCGTCGGCGCCGGCGGCAACCTGGGCGCCGTGGCAGCGGGCTTCTTGTTCAAGGCGGCACCGGACACGCCAGTCTTCCTGCTCATCCTCGGAGTTGCCGTCCTCTCGCTCTCGTTCTGCGCGTTGGTCGTTCGGTTCTCCCCCGCCGAGGAGAAGGACGCGCGCGCGGAGTACGACAAGGCCATGGTGCGCCGTGCGGCGGCGCTGGCCGCGCGGCCCCCGCGCAAGATCCGGATCCCCGCCTTGGACCACATCCGGCCGATCGACGTGTTGCGGATCTACCTCGGCATCGCGCTGCTCATCAAGGGCATCTACTTCATCACCAACTTCGGTGAGCTGGAGGCGAGCCTGCACGGCGACGTCGCTCAGTGGCAGACGTTCATGGCCTGGTGCGTCGTGTTCGCCCATGTGGTGGGATGGGCCGCCCTCGCCCTGGGTTTCATCACCCGCGTCGCTGCGGGGCTGAACGCGCTCGTGATGCTCGGGGCGGCGGGCTTCCACCTGTTCGGCGAGGACGGGGGCGGTGTGCTCACGGACAACCTGAGCTTCCAGTTCACGTTCTTTGTCTTCGTGACGCTCGTCCTCGTCGCCTGGCGAGGTTCGGGCCCGTTCTCCCTGGATCGGCTCCTGCGCTTCGAGAGCGGTACGGCGCTCGACAAGGCACAGGTCGATGACGAGGACGCCGGGGCGGCGCCGGTCGCCTGACGGGCTCGGATTCTCAGTGCTGGTGCGTGCCGCAGGAGCCCTCGTCCGGGGACTCATCGGAGGTGGTCTGCAGTCCGAGCGCCTCGCAGATCGCGGCGAAGCGCACGGGCTCGTGCGGGGCCACGACGTAGTCGATACGCGTGATGCCGCGGTCATCCGCTCCCACGGCAATGACGACATCGACGGGGCCGCGCCCAACCTCCGTGCGCAGGACCAGGCCGCGTTCGCCCTCGACATCCACCACGGACGCCATCATGTCCGAGTCGAAGAGATAGGGCAGTGACACCTCTGCAATGGCATCCCGCCCAACCTCGTGGGGGAAGGGTGCGCCGGTGACCTGCGCGATCGCATCCTCCGCGAGCGTCTCACGGATGGCCGGGAGCTCCCGTTGATTGAAGGCTTCGACGAAGCGGTCGAGTGCGTCGGTTGTCATCATCGGCCTCCGTGGCTGGGTCTCTATCGAATCACAGGTTGCGCGGCAAATCGAGCCTGCTCGCCGGTCGCCGTGTGGGTCTCACGCGTGCGGCCGCCGAACGTGGATGCGGGCGTCCACGATGCGGCAACCCTCGCCGGGCTTCAGGGCGAACAGGGGGTTGAGGTCGAGGTCGTCGATGTCGGGCACCGCCTCGGCGAGCGCGGAGATGCGCAGGAGCACCTCCTTGATCGCTTCAATGTCGGCGGGCTCATGACCGCGATAGCCGTCCAGCAGCCGGCGCCCGCGGATGCCTTCCACCATCTCGGAGGCGTCCCGCTCCGTGAGTGGCGCTACGCGAAACACCACGTCGCCCAGGATCTCGACATGGATGCCGCCCAGACCAAAGGCGATCAGGGGGCCGAACACAGGATCCTCGGTCATCCCCGCCATGACCTCGACGCCCGCGCGAAGCATGGGCTGGATGAGGACACCGTCCATCTGCTCGGCCTTGCCGTCAGCCGCGAGGCGCGCTTGCAGCGCGTTGAAGGCCGCCTCGACGCCTTCCGCGTCGGGCAGGTCCAACAGGACGCCGCCCGCGTCGCTCTTGTGCACGATCTCGCTCGAGATGAGCTTCAAGGCGACGGGATAGCCCAGGTCGTCGGCGGCGCTGATGGCCCCCGCGGCCGTGAGCGCCGTGTGACCGGTCACGAGGGGTAGTTGGAAGGCGCCGAGGACATCACGGACCTCGTCCGGTTCGAGCCAGCCGCTCCCGCGCGCGTCCAGTGCCTTCCGGCACACGGCCCGCGCGGCAGCCCCATCGATCGCCTCGAACGCCGGCAGGACGCCGGGCGGCTTGCGTCGCCAGTCGGCGTAGTCGGCGACCTTGCCGAGCACGCGCGCGGCGGCCTCGGGGAAGGTGAACGAGGGGATACCGCCCCGCAGTTGCCGCGCCGCGCCGCGGCCACCTTCGCCGATCATGCACGTGATGACGGGCTTGCCCGTGCGCAGGCTGGCAATCACCTCCTGGATGGCCTCCTCGACGGGTGCCAACTGCGATGCCTCGATGGGGGCGTAGAGCACGATCAGGGCGTCGACCTCCTCGGCTGCGAGAAGCAGCTCGGTCGCCCGGCGGTACTCCTCGGCTCCGGCGGACGCAATCATGTCGACGGGGTTCGCCGAGGAGGCCTCCTCCGGCAGGAACGCGCCAAGCGCTTCGCGAACCGGCGTGGAGAGTTCCCGAATCACGAGGCCGTGGGCTTCGCACGCGTCGGCACACAGGATCGCCGGCCCGCCTGCATTCGTCAGGAGGGCAATGCGCCGGCCCCGGGGCAGGGGTTGGCTGCTCAGGACGAGCGCCAGGTCGAACATCCCCTCCAGGGTCTCGGCGCGCAGGACCCCAGTCTGATGGAAGAGTGCGTCGACGGCGATGTCACTGCCGGCGAGCGCAGCCGTGTGGCTGGCTGCCGCGCTCTTGCCCGCACCGGTGCGGCCGCTCTTGACGACGACGATGGGCTTGCGCGCGCCAACGCGCCGCGCAATGCGCCCGAAGCGGCGCGGATTACCGAAGGACTCGACGTAGAGCAGGATGACGTCGGTGCGCTCGTCCTCTTCCCAGTACTGCAGCAGGTCGTTGCCCGAGACATCCGCCTTGTTGCCGACACTGACGAACGTCGAGAACCCAATACCCAGCTCGCGGGCGGTTGCCAGGATGGCGAGGCCAAGCGCCCCACTCTGGGAGGACATCGCGACATTGCCGGCGGGCGGGAAGACCGGGGCAAAGGTGGCGGCCAGCCGCACCTCGGGGTCGGTGTTGACGAGGCCCATGCAGTTGGGGCCCACCATGCGCATGCCGTGGGCGCGGACCTTCGCCAGGAGTTCGTCTTGTCGAACGCGCCCCTCCGGTCCCGTCTCGGCGAAGCCTGCCGTGATGACCACCACGGCGCGTACGCCGACGGCCGCGCATTCGTCGATGACCTCGGCGACGAACTGCTTGGGCACGAGGATGATGGCAAGATCGACGGGTCCCGGCAGGTCCCCAACCGACCCGTAGGCGGGGATCGCGCCGATCGATCGAGCGCGGGGGTTGATGGCGTACACGGGGCCTTCGAAGCGATTGAGCACGAGGCCGTGCAGCGTGCGCGATCCGAGACTCTCGGGATCCCGGGAGGCACCGATCACGGCCACGGCGCGCGGGTGGAAGAACGGCCGCAGGGAGGCCGCGGTTGCGAGTCGCTCGCGGAGCTCACTGCGGGCCCGGCCCGCCGCGTGTGGCGCGACGGCCAGGTTGAAGGTGACGCCGTCGGCAGCGTGCGCCTCTTCTTGCGGGAAGCCGGACCTGCGCAGGACCTCGAGGAGCCGACGGTTGCTCCCTGCGGCCGTCGTCGTGAGCTCGCGGATGTCGTGGTGGGCGGCGGCCAGTGCGAGGCGCTCAACGACGCGTGACGCCAGTCCCTTGCTCCGGAAGGCCGGGTCCACGCCCAGCGCGATCTCGGCGCGCTCCCCCTCGACGACGACATAGCTGGCCGCGGCCACGACCCGATCCTCGTTCTCGAGCGTGCGGATGGCAAGGAGGGTCAGGCAGTCGCTCGGGTCCTCCGACTCGCAGAGGGCGCGGGCATCGAGATCCGGTCGCGAGGCGAAGGCAAGCGCGACCGTCTCGCTCTCCTCCGCCCGGAGGCGCTCGACGAACGCGTGCAGCGCTGCGAGGTCCGCAGGGCGGGCTCGCCGGAATCGGACGGCACTGCCGTCGCGCAGGAGCAGCGGGTGTTGCAAAGCACTCATCGTTTGTTCCGGTGCGAGGGCCTCTCGCGGGGCGGTCGGGCTGACGCCGTCAGGACGACGATACGGTGCTCGACGCCGGAAGGGGGGCCATGCGCGCAGTGAAGTGGGCAAGGGCATCGGCGCGATACGTGAAGCGCATGCCACGGATCGACTTGCGTTGTTCGTAGACCTCCGTGACCGCCTCCACGACGTAGTCCATGTGGCTCTGCGTATAGACCCGACGCGGGATCGCGAGGCGCACAAGGTCCATGTCGGGCCAGCGCCACGTGCCGTCGGCCTCCTCACGCCCGAACATCACGTTGCCGATCTCGCAGGCGCGGATGCCCGCGTGCTCATAGAGCGCGGTGGAGAGCGACCAGCCCGGGAAGGCCTCGTCGGGGATGTGGTCGCAGAACCTGCGGCCGTCCAGATAGACGGCGTGGCCGCCGATCGGCTGCAAGAGGGGGATGCCCGCCCAGGCGAGATGCCGACCGACGTATGCCGTGGACGCGATCCGGTACGCGAGGTAGTCCTCATGGAGGATCTCCTCGAGTCCGATGGCGAGGGCTTCGAGGTCGCGGCCGGCGAGTCCGCCGTAGCTGGGGAAGCCCTCCGTGAGGATGAGCAGGTTGCGCACGGCCTGGGCCCAGGCATCGGAGTTCAGCGTGATGAGCCCGCCGATGTTGCCGAACGCGTCCTTCTTCATGCTCATCAGGGCGCCGTCGGCCAGAGCGAACATCTCCTGCGCGATCTCGCGCGGCGTCTTGTCCGCGTAGCCTTCTTCGCGCTGCTTGATGAACCAGCTGTTCTCTGCAAAGCGCGCAGCATCGAGGAGCAAGGGCACGCCCGCCTGCTGACACAGGGCGCGCGCGCCGCGCAGGTTCTCCATGCTGACAGGCTGTCCGCCGCCGGAGTTGTTCGTCACGGTAATGAGCACGAACGGAACCCGCTCCGCTCCCAACTCCCGTAGGCAGTCTTCCAGCCGGGCGAGGTCGATGTTCCCCTTGAACGGGTGCTGGGCCCCGAGATCGACGGCCTCGGGGATCGGCAGGTCGCGCGCCTCGGATCCGGCGCGCTCGATGTTGGCCCGCGTGGTGTCGAAGTGCGTGTTGCCGGGGACGACGTGCTGGTCTCCGAGGACCGCCATGCCGAGGAGCCGCTCGGCCGCGCGGCCTTGATGTGCCGGGATGATGTGCTTGTGGCCGAAGAGGTCGGCCACGGCGTCCCGGAACACGTAGTAGCTGCGCGCACCGGCGTAGGACTCGTCGCCGCGCATGATGCCGGCCCACTGCGCGGCACTCATGGCCGACGTGCCGGAGTCCGTGAGGAGGTCGATCATGACATCCTCGGCCCGCAGCCGGAACGGGTTGTAGTCGGCCTCCTTGAGGTAGTGCGCGCGCTCCTCCTTCGTCGTCATCTTGATCGGTTCCACGACCTTGATGCGGAAGGGCTCGATGACGGTCTTCATGGCAGTCCTTGCGTACGGCTCTGGATCGTGGGATCCGCGGCACAGGGCGCTGTCGCGCGACTCCCGCCTTCAGCGGGTTCGGGAACCCGCGCGGCCTACTCGTTTTGGGCGCGCGGGTGGAGGATGTTGTTCTCCAGGTGGATGTGCTCGTGCACCGCGCGCTCGAAGTCCGCGAGGCCCGCCCAGAGGGCGCGCCACGTGTTGCAGGCGTACTCGGGGGGTACGTAGTCGTCGGCGAGCTCGCGCAGGCGCCGGAGGACCTTGCCCGCGTCGTCGTGCTCGACTTCCATGACGGAGATCGGCCCGGTCGTCATCGCGCCATGACCAGCGAGGATCATCGGGAACAGCACTTCCTCTTCCTTGAGCATGTGCTGCTCGAGGCCCACCTTCAGGTTCGCGAAGGTGTCGAGGATCTGCTTGAGGCGGGGGTCCTTGTCACCGTGGACGGTGTGGACCTTGCGCGCCATCGCCTCGATGCGCGCCATCTCCTCGCGATGGGGAATGTGGTAGGTGTGCAGGATGTGCTCGATCAGGTCGGCCATCGGTTCGAGGTCCCAGCGCGTCTCCGACGCGGCTTCGCTGGAGATCTCGGCCTCGATCTCGGCGAGCAGGCCCTCGATGGGGATGTCGTTCTCCTCGCAGATCTCGCGGATCGGTCGACCGCCGCCGCAGCAGAAGTCGATTCCGTGGCGCGCAAAGACGCGGGTCGCCAGGGGGTGCTCCGTCGCAACGGCGCCTACCGTGGTTTCTTCAGTGATGGTCATGGCGATCTCCTGATGAGGGAGGTCGAGCCTCCCAGCAAGGGGCTACGAACTTCATGGGGCAACGTCGAGTCCGTGCCAGGTGAGCAGGAACGCGACGGTGAACAGGACGTTGGTGGTGAGCTGACGCACACCGATCTGGCGGGGGCGCCTGCCGCGGGCCGGTCTGAGGACGCTTTGCAGCGTCTCGGCCGCGAGGATCAGGTACGGCATGACCAGCAAGGCGGGGACGAGCCCCGAGGCTGCGAGAACGGCAACGCCGAGCGGCAGGGCCGCTGCGCCGATCAGCGCGCTGCGGCCGGTGTGCAGTCGGGTCCGCAGCGGGCGCGGCTCCGTCCACGTGCGCTGCTCGAGCTGGACATGCGTGCTTGCGATGGAGGCGGCCGACGCCGCCCAGACCAGGACCCAGAGCAGCCAGCCGCGCGGGTCGGCCCAGCCGAGCCCGATCCACATGGCGGCGGGCGCCGCCAACGAGAGCGCCCCGGCGCCGAGCAGCTCCACACCCGGCTGGTGACGCTGGGCGCGGCGACCGACAAGGGCGACGTACCAGCCCATGATCAGCACAGCGGGCAGCGCGAGCACGAGGATCGAGCCGAAGCCGCGCAGCACGAGGCCGAGCACGTGCAGCCCGGCCAGCAAGCTGTAGATGGCGATCCAGAAGCACGCCGCCGGTACATCGCTGGCTGGGCGCGTACCGCTGCGGACCTTCACGAGCGCCGTGATGGGCTGGCGCAGGAGAAACCCGGCGGTTGCTGCGACCAGCAGGTAGGCCGTGGCCACCGGCAGGGCACCGCCCGCCCAGACCCCCAGCACGAGGGGACTGAGGAACAGTACCCAACTGCCGTGCTCCCCCGGGACGGCGATGCGTCGCCGAAACCACGACCAGCGGGTGGGTCGGGTGCGCGCTGGGCCCAATTGACTGGGGCTCGCGGGGATGGCGTGGGTTGCGTGCATGGCTGAAGGGGCGCGCCCGTCCGGAGCACCCTCCCCCAGCCATCGCACATGGGGGACCAACCGACCCTCAGGCCGAGTTCGCCCCCGGCTCGCTCGGTCCCGAGCTCGCAAACGCCAGCGGCAGCTCGAGTCGGATGCAGGCTCCGCGCTTCACGTTCTCGACCGCGAGGTCTCCGCCGGCGGCATCGACGACCCTCCGGACGAACGCGAGGCCGAGGCCGGTGCCTTCGCTGCGCGTTGTGTAGAAGGGCGAGAAGACGCGCTGGCGCGCCTCCGCAGGGATGCCCGGCCCCTCGTCGGCGACCCGGATGATCACGTGCCGCGCCAGGGGCTCCAGGAGGATCTGGATGCGACCCCGGCCCTCCTGGGCCTGCGCCGCGTTGAGCACGAGGTTGATCATGGCCTGCCGCAGCGGCTCGGGGTGCGCGCCGACGATGATGGGGGCTTCGGGCGCGGGGAAGTCGATCTCCATGTCCTCGAACTGCGCGTCCATGCGGAGCTCGTGGAGTGCTGACTGGATGAGGTCGTGGACGTCGATCGGCTCGGTCGGGCCCTCGATCGGGCGGGCCAGACGCAAGGTGTCGTCGAGCAGGATGCGCATCTGGTTGAGCCGTCCGCGCGCGAGCTTGATGATCTCCTCGCGTTCGGACGGGTCGGATTCGTCCGCGAGTAGGTCGAGGGCGCCCGCGAGCGACGCCACGGGATTGCGGATCTCGTGGGCGAGCGTCGCAGCCATGCGGCCGACGTCGGCCAGCGTGCGCAGGTGGCGATCAGCGCGGCCCTCCGTGGAGTGCGGCGCGCCGAGCAGGGTCAAGACGCGTAGTCCGCGGTCGTCGGTCCACCACGTGGCGATCCGACTGCCACCCAGGTGTTGGCCGGGGAGCAGGCCGTCGGACGCTTCCAGGACGCCCGCACGAAGCGAGCCGGTGAGCGCCACGTCGGCGAGGGGCAGCGGGGTCGTCACGGGAGGCACGCCGAGGAGGCTGCACGCTTCGCGGTTGGCGGCGACCACCGTCGCGCTGGTGGGGTCGATCGCCAACCACGGGTACGGCACGCCCGCGAGGCTGGGGGCCGCCGGCGCCGGCAACGCTGGCCGCGCCTCCCCGAGGGCCGCCAGCAAGGCCGGGGCATCGAGGGGAGCGTCCCACGTGACGGTGCCGCCTGTTTCGATGGCGGCTTGGAGATCCCGGATCGGATCCTCGGAGACGGGGGCGCGGGCCGTGCGGCGCAGGACCAGGGTCGCGACACCGGCGTGCGCGTCGTTGGGTGCAGTCCCGGTCGCGATGCGTAGGTGGCAGGGTGCTCCCACGGGCAGAAGCGGAACCACGTCATGCCCCGCCGAGCGCAGCAGGGCCACCAGGGCCTGGCCAAGAGTCGAGTCAGGAATCTGCACGCCGATGCGCATGACTCTCCTCCTCTCCGACCTCGGTCAGTTGCAGCCGGACGCCCGCGCCGCCGCCCTCCGAGCGAAACAACGCGATCGCTCCCTCGTGGAGCTCGGTGACGAACTCGCAAAACGAGAGCCCGAGTCCAGGGCCGCGGGCGTAGATGTCGGCGAGCCGCTCGTCTTCGTGGGCCCAGCCGGGACCGTCATCTGTGATCTCGAGCGTCAGCGTCTGCGCGTCGGGGTGCGCGCGCGCGGCGATGTGGATGAGCGCCGCCTGCCCGTGGGTCAGGGCGTTCTCGAGCAGTTCCTCCAGCGCTAGACGGACGGCGTCCGCTCGAAGGCGAAACTGGAGGTTCGGCGGCTCGACCTCGATCTCGACGCGGGCGCGCAGGGTGAGGCTGACGTTGTCTGCAGCGCTGGCGCAGAGATCGTGCAAGCGTACGCGGGCCGGTTCGGGAGCAGCGGAGGCGTCTGTCACGCGGCGGTGGACATCCATCCGGCCGAGGCCGCGGATCACATCTCGGAGCCGGGCGAACGCGCCTTCGCGCTCTGCTCCTTCGGTTCGCCGAGCCAGCTCCAGGTGGCAGAGGGCGGCATCGACGCGGTTGCGGACGAAGTGTGCGAAGCGACGCGTTGCGCGCTCGGCATAGGCGATGCGACCCTGGCGGCGTGCCAGCGCGCGTTCGTGCCGGCGGTAGGCGGCAAGCATCAAGGCGAGCTCCATGTCGAACACCTTGGACATGGCATCGGCCACGGCCTCCGCGCGTCCCGGGTCATCGCACAGCAAGGAGTGCACCGTGCGCCGAACGTCCCGCTGGATGCCGCTGATCGCACTGACCATGAGGAACTGCGGCATGTGGATTTCGACGTGGCGGTGGCCGATGGCCTCGCGGGCTCGCTCGTAGCGCTCGTCGTAGGGCAGCGAGAGGATCTCGTGAAACCAGGCCGTCAGGGAGCGCTTGAGCCGGATGATGCGCCCCTCGTCCTCGAGGAGCAGCATCGCGTTCGGATCGCGGATCAGGCGCTCGTAGAACGCGTCGACCCAGCGCTCCACCGAAGGGGCAAGCAACTCAGCCGCGGAACGAACGAGCGCTTCTTCTGCGGAGCCCAGGCCGATGCTGCGGCGTACGGCCTCGATGTTCCGGCCAGGGGTCTGGCAGATCGACGGCTCCGGAGTGTGCCGGGTGAGGTCGGCAGCGCCCTGGTCGGCCATGGCGTCATTGCTTGTCATCGCGTGAGCCGGTCAACATGCCCAGCTTGCGCATGCGATAGCGTACCTGATCGCGGGTCATGCCCAACAGCCGTGCGGCGGCCGACTGGTTGCCTTCCGTGCGCTCCAGTGCGCGCCGGACCAGGTCGGTCACCACATCATCGACGCAGATGCCATCGGAGGGCAGTGCGATGCTCCCCGTGTTGCTCGGAGCATCTGCTGCCAGCGCGCTGGCCTCGATGACATCGCCGTGCGCCAGGATGACGGCGCGCTCGATGGCGTTGCGTAGCTCGCGCACATTGCCGGGCCAGGGGCGTGCCGCGAGACGATCCAGGGCGTCGGGCGCCAGGGTGAGCGCGGGGCGACCCCAGCCGGCCGCGAGTTCCGCAGCGAAGTGCTTGGCGAGGATCGGGATGTCCTCGAGTCGCTCGCGGAGGGGCGGAATGCGAATCGGGATGACCCGCAGGCGGTAGAGCAGATCCTCTCGGAAGCTGCCCTCCTCGACCATCGCGTTCAAGTCGCGGTGCGTCGCGGAGATCACGCGCACGTCGACGTCGATCTCCTTGAGGCCGCCGACGCGCCGGAAGCGGCGCTCCTCCAGCATGCCGAGGAGCTTCGCCTGGAGGCCCGGCGCCATGTCGCCGATCTCATCGAGGAACAGCGTGCCCTGGTCGGCGGCTTCCAGCAGCCCCATCTTGCGCTTGCGCGCGTCGGTAAAGGCCCCCGGCTCGTGACCGAACAACTCGGACTCCAGGAGGTTCTCGGGTACGGCGCTGCACATCAGCGTTACGAAGGAGCGATCCTTGCGGCTGCTCTCTTCATGCAGAGCCCGGGCAACGACGCCCTTGCCGGATCCGCTCTCGCCCTCCAACAGGATGGAACGGGCCGGCGAAGCCGCCACCTGACAGATGGTCTCGCGCAGGTGCTTCGCGGCCGCCGACTCGCCCAGGAACGCCCCGACGCCGCCACGCGGCGTACGCAGTCGCTTGAGCCGCCGGTTCTCCTTGCGCAGTGCGGTCGTCTCAAGCGCCTTGCACAGTTGCAGGGCCAGCTCATCCTTGTCGACGGGCTTCTGCAGGTAGGTGAATGCGCCCCGACGCATGGCCTCGACGGCATGCTCCACCGAGCCGTGGGCTGTGAGCATGAGGCACGGCGTGTCGAGCCGGCCTTCTTCCAAGAGCTCCATGATGTCGAAGCCCGTACCGTCGGGAAGCTTGTAGTCAAGCAGCAGGGCGTCGAAGTCCTCGTCCTTCAGCACGGCCTTGGCAGCGGCCACGCTGTCGGTTTCCAGAACGCGGTGCCCCGAACGGCGGAGGCCCGCCGAGAGGGATCTGCGGATGAGCGGGTCATCCTCGACGAGTAGCAGGCTGGCTTTCACAAGGGCGGTCTCCGCGAGTACCGGGCGGGCGATGGACCCGCCACTTCCTGTGGGCAAACCCCGGACCATGGTTTGGGCCCGGACTGGCCCCCTCCGTGGGACCCGGTGGGTGTGAGTGCGCAGCGGCCTGCGCACTCATCCGCAATCCTACCTCTGAAGCCGTGCCCATGCTGGGCGGGCTTGGCACGGGCATGCGCCCTCCGGACTGCGCCTCGATTTGCAAGAGCTCCGGATCGCAGCCGTTTGCCAGCCCGCGGGCAGGGAGGTCCCATGCAAGACGCATTTGGCGTGCTGGTGGCCGAGCATCGCTGCATCGCGAAGGTCCTCAAGGCCCTGGAGGTGGCGGCCACCCTGGATGTGCCGATGGCCCTCTACGAGCGCGTCCTCACCTTTGGCGCGAAGTTCATCGACGGATGCCATCACCCGAAGGAGGAGCGCAAGCTCTACCCCTATCTCACGCGGCGCGGCATGCCGCGCGACTATGGACCGCTTGGCGTTGTCTTCGAGGGGCACGATGCGGCGCGTGCCCACCTCGAGG